>JAFLKZ010000174.1 GCA_019162915.1 Campylobacteraceae bacterium | reverse complement strand
CTTTTACCCTTGAAACATTAGAAAAAAATATAGGAGCGCAGAGGTTTTGTATCGTCGATATTGAAGCCAATGGGAGCAAGCATGACACGGACCAGATTATTGAGATAGGTGCTGTGATGTTAGAAGGTGGTAGGGAAGTGGGGCGTTTTAACTCTTTAGCTAAGGCTGATATTTTGCCAGATTCAATCGAGAGACTGACGGGAATTACGCTAAGAGATCTCCACGGCGCTCCTTCTTTAAAGTCTGTTTTAGAATCATTTAGACTTTTTTTAAAAGACGCTGTTTTTGTCGCGCATAATGTGAATTTTGATTACTATTTTATTTCTACTTCGCTGGCAAAAGCTGGGTTTGGACCATTGTTAAATAGACGACTGTGTACAATTGATTTGGCTAAAAAAACAATTGTGGCACCACGATATGGTCTTGGGGCTTTAATGGAACATTTGGGCATCACGTTTGAAAATCATCATCGTGCCTTATGTGACGCGGAAGCAACTAGTTTGGTGTTTTTAAAATCACTTGAAAATTTACCAGAAGAGATTAAAACGGTCGAAGCACTTATCTACTTTGCTAAGCCTACTCAGAAAAGAAAAAAAGAAAAGAAGTCAAAAAAAGTAGAGGTAGTTCAAAACTCCTCTATAGATACATTGACATAAATTTAACGTAGTTCACAGCAGACTTGTAAAGTGAAGCGACTTCTTCTTCGCTGAGCTGCCTTACGACTTTAGCAGGATTTCCCATGATGAGTGAGCGTGGTGGAAAAATCTTATTTTTAGTGATAAGGGAGCCTGCTCCTACGATAGACTCTTTCCCTATAATCGCACCATCAAGTATCGTTGAGCTCATACCGATAAGACATGCGTCCTCGATAGTGCAACCATGAAGCATCACGCGATGTCCCACGGTCACATTATCCCCGATAACAGTTGCAAATCCATCACTTTTGTCATCTAGCTTGTAATGGGTTACATGTACCATGCTCAGATCTTGAATATTGGTGTTTTTACCTATCGTGATGGCATTTACATCGGCTCTTATAACACATCCAAACCAAATAGAACTTCCTCCACCAATACTAACTTCACCGATAATATCTGCACTAGGCGCAATAAAAACATTTTTGGCGATAAGGGGTTTCATCCCCTTAAATTCCATAATCATCTAGCTCTCTTTAAAAAGACGCTTTGCCAGCTTCTCAGCTTTGTGGGAAGAGGTATCTTTCGTGTGTGCTTTATAGATTTTATTCATATAGTCTTCTAAAATCGTATGGTTATTGATAACTCTTCCCTCTCCTGGATCAACTTGTGTGTAATCTCCATCGCTGTTAAGTTCCCAACTGAGGGAATTGTCATTGAGTTGGAGTTGGAGTATCTCAAAAATCTTTTGTTGTAATTGTTTATCAAAGATAGGGGTCATCAGTTCCAAACGGCGCTCCAAGTTTCGCGGCATCCAATCGGCACTGGAGATAAATGTTGTTGGTTCAGAGTGCTTAAAGTAAAAAGTTCTTGCGTGTTCTA
>JAFLKZ010000063.1:1076-1553 GCA_019162915.1 Campylobacteraceae bacterium | reverse complement strand
CAGATCGTAGATATTTTTATAGGGTGTATCGTTTACAGCTATAAAATAGAGCATAGTCTATCAGCATCAACTACTACTCCCAAAGGAAAACTGGTAACATACATAGAAGAAAAGCTGATTGAGGCTTTTGATAGTCACAATAACAGCTCTGGTCAATTCAGATATAACAAGAAACTTTCAGGAGGTTTTACGATATTTGAGCCATTTTATTTTAATGTATATGAAAAGAGATAAATGAAGAAAAAGGGTCATCGCCATATATGTTACTGCCGAAACAGCGGTCGACACCCTTTGAGTGTATAATTATACAATAAATATATAAATGTTTTATAAACCGTGCATTAGTTGCAAATAAAGAGCTATTGTTGAAATTTTAGATGAAAACCGTTAGCAAACTTTTTGAAAAAAAACATCTTCATTCTGTATGGGATAAAGAAGAAAAAATAGGTAAAAAATAAATGATGAAACACTTTGAAC
>JAFLKZ010000063.1:0-1066 GCA_019162915.1 Campylobacteraceae bacterium | reverse complement strand
CCATCTCTCTCCAAAATCCGATGTAAAACGGGCAATTGCAAAAATGGAAATCACCATGCGCAATGATGAGATGAAACGTATGGTGATCTATTTTACCAACGAGGATGTTATTGAAATTGAAACACTTTGAACGTCTCCGTTTTCTTATTGTCGCCCTTGTTTTTATAGCGATCGGAATCACCCTTTTTATCAAATATCCACTACAAGGCGATATTTCCAAAGCACTTCCCGAAGATAAAGCAACGGGGATTTTATCGCTTTATAATCAGTTTGATTCGTCCAAAAAACTGTTGGTATTAGTCGAGGGATTTACCCCGGAGAGTCTGGAAAAAGCCAATACTGTAAAAGAGAAATTGTCCAAACTTAGTGAAGTGGAGAGTGTTTATTTCGGAACATCCGATATTGACCCAAAAGTGCGAGAGTATTTGGCGAAGAACTGGTACTATTTATCGGACTTTAATGCGACCGTGTTGAGCAGGGATGAGGTTAAAAATAGGCTCATTGCACTCTCGGCTAAAATGCTTGAGGGGGGTGCGTATACGCAAGTTGATACGACCGACCCTTTGGGATTGTTCGAAGACCCGTCGTTTATGCAAGGGGCGCAAAAAGATGGGATGATGATTGTCCCAAACAAAGGATATTGCGTCATAGCCTCTATCCGTCCCTCTGTTGGGGATATGGAAGGTTCGCGTAAACTGTATGATGAGGTGAACACGGCATTGGCTCCTTATAAAGAGGGAATTGTTGTCTTTAGCCCTAATTTTTACAGCGTTGAAAACTCTGCGTACATTCAAAGCGATGTGGAAAAAATTACCGCACTTACCATTGTGATACTCATTGGTGTTTATTTTTTCTTACTCCGTAATAAAGTGATGCTGATTTTTAGTCTGAGCACCCTTTTTCTCTCAGGACTTATGGCGATTTTAGCAGTAAAACTGATTTTTGCGGATGTATCGATGTTGGTGGTGGCTTTTGGTGCGGGGATCGCCACGATTGCCGAAGATTATTTGTTTATGCTTTTTTTGAATGATGATTACAAAAAACGCCGTTTTAATTGGGCTGTTTT
>JAFLKZ010000201.1 GCA_019162915.1 Campylobacteraceae bacterium | reverse complement strand
GATAAGGTGGTCTTTTTAATTTGCGATTGGGTGGTCAATTTGTCTGTTTTTTCCACTATCACGGCGACAAAACCGCTGGCACATTCCTGCACCATACCCGCCACTAATCATTTATTTATTTATCCGGTTCATTTTTTTGGTACTTCTGATTAAACAGGATTCAAGCGATTTTGAGGCCTCAGGGACGTGTTTATTACCTTTGTTATACTTAGCTAACCATTGCGCCCTGATAACCTCATCTGATAGCTCTGAATTGCTTAAAATGAATGTTGCGGGCTGGTTAATAACTTTTATTGTTCTTTCCATAATTTTATTATACAAGAAATATTTAACAAATCGCTGTCAACTCTCTAAAATCTTAATAATCTCATCCGTTGAAATTCTTTCGATGGTGTGCAACTGCTCCGCTTTGATAAGGTCAAGAAGTCCTGCTCTCTCAAAATTAGAGTAAGATACCGTAGTAAGGATATCAGATATTAAGATCCTTGCAACATCAAATTTTTTTGCATTGGTGTAATTTTCCTTTGGTAGTTTATCTAAGTAGTTTACTACAATTTTCGATACTTCGTTCAATGTTAAGTTTTCCATTTTATAATTAATTAATTGTTTTGATACTATCCTCGGCGCCACTGGCTATTGTTTGCAGAACGTGCCTTAAAATTGATACACATCCAAATTCCTGAAGCGGTTGCGCCTGTTTCTTTGGCCGCTTCTGTTATACTTGGGAATGTTTCTACATAGTGCCCCTGAAGGTCAAATTGATTAACGCTAATCTTATCCTTGTTTTTTGGGGTATAAGCCGGAATATCATTTACTTTTGTTTTCATAATTACTTTATTTATTGTTAAAAAATTCCAAAACTCTTTTCAATGTGGTTTTTTGCTTTTGCTTATTCTTCAGAAGTAGCTCATGCAACTCATTACATGTTTTTTCTAATTCATTTACATACTCCTGATGTTTTGGGTATCCTTCGCTAACCTCCATTAGCAAATCCAGGTGTTTTATCCTATCAATAAGGCCCCGCTTTTTTGTTTCAAAATTTTTCATACTATATTAATTTTTTCACGTTGATAGCACATGTCGCATTTTCTTTTACCCTGCTGTCTGCTATATCGAAGGTGACTTTGGCACCTTCTTTGAGTAATTGAAAGTCAGTTACACATTCATTTTTATGGAAAAATATTTCCCTATCATCAGAATCAAGTTTTATAAATCCATATTTCTTGATCTGATCTGCAAATTTTATACATCCGAATTCCATTGTATATATTTTTTGTATTTTTATTGTTTTGAAAAAAATGGGGCTTCATTAGAAATTGAAAAACCTTTGAAACCCCATCCCGCTTTGTAATTTGCTTTTTCTCTGATTACTCAGACCGACAAAACACCAAATCGTAATAGTAAAAAGATGAACGTTCTTATTTGACAAAAAATGAATCACGGTACTACTTCTTAATTTTTTCTTCTTCCTGATGTTTGTAGTTGGGAACGTCTTTATTAAAGCTAGGTATAAGAGCACCTGAACCACTAATAAAGCCCCTCGAAAAGCTGTCACCCT
>JAFLKZ010000144.1:896-1577 GCA_019162915.1 Campylobacteraceae bacterium | reverse complement strand
TTAGCGAAGCTTCAAGATATTATGATTTATGGTCTTAAAGGTTTGAGCGCGTATAGAGGTCATGCCAATGAATTTGGTGCCGATACTAAAAAAGTCGATGATGTCATCGCTGAAACACTTTACTTTACGCTCACCAATGTCAACTTCAACTTTGATGACCACATCAAACAACTGATGAAAGTCGGAACTGCAGGAATTGAGATGATGAACATCTTAAGTGAAGCGCACACTTCTCATCTAGGTATCCCAACACCTGTCAAAATTAGCCAAAATAAGGCTGAGGGAAAAGGAATTTTAGTAAGCGGACACAACCTCGATATGTTGCTTGAACTTCTCAAACAAACAGAAGGAAAAGGCATCAATATCTACACCCATTCAGAGATGCTTCCTGCACACGCGTACCCAGAACTTAAAAAATTTACACATCTTAAAGGCAACATCGGTAAAGCATGGTTTGACCAAGCAGTATTGTTCGAGCAATGGGCTGGAACTATCATCGTGAACACTAACTGTATCGTTCCACCAAAAAAGAGTGCAACATACATTGACCGTATGTACACTTACGACATCGTAGGCGTTAAAGAAGGCAAAAAAATCCAAGGCAATGACTTCGCAGAAGTTATCGCACAGACTCTTTCATTGCCAGACATCACAGGATTTGACAGTGAAGATACACTGGTA
>JAFLKZ010000144.1:0-886 GCA_019162915.1 Campylobacteraceae bacterium | reverse complement strand
AAAAATCAGCCAGTTCTTCGTTATCGCAGGTTGTGATGCACCAGGAAAAGGTGGCGAATACTACCGTGAATTAGCAAGTTCACTACCAAATGACTGCATTATCTTGACTTCAAGTTGTGGTAAATTTAGATTTAACGACATCGACTTTGGAACGGTTGCAGACACAGGCATCCCTCGTTACCTAGACCTTGGTCAATGCAACGACAGCAACGGCGGTATCCACATCGCTCTAGCCATCAGTGCAGCACTTAATACACCCGTAAACGACCTACCTATCTCTATCGTTCTAAGCTGGATGGAGCAAAAAGCGGTTCTTATCTTGTTGTCACTCTTTAGCATCGGCATCAAAGACATCTACCTAGGACCAAAACCACCACAATTTGTGACTGATGATATTTTCACGTTTTTACAAGAGAATTTCAACTTGCATTTGACAGGTGACGCGCAAGAAGATATGAAAAATTTATTGATTAAAAAAGTAGCGTAAGCTTTACATGTAAAGATGAGAAAGCCTTGAGAGAGGCTTTCTTGATTTTATTTTTTATCGAATGCGTTTAATGCCAACAACATCTACCTTTGTCCCAAACGATGTCTTCGCCTTTTATTTTATTGAATTCCCTTATGACTTTTCTATCAATAGTAAGCGTTTTATGTGTCGTTTCAAAAACAAATTCGTTACCAAATTTTTCTTTGATGATATCGACAAGTCCAACTTGAGGCAAAGAGCCATTTTTCTTTATTTCGTTTAACATAAAACTAGCAACATCTTTTACGGTCATCATCATTTCCTTTTTTACGCATCTTGTAAGTCTGTTGCATCATACAAAAAATATCATTAAAGAAGAAAAGATAGTCAGTTAGTGCCTTCAAACTTTTTGCTATTTGG
>JAFLKZ010000155.1 GCA_019162915.1 Campylobacteraceae bacterium | reverse complement strand
GCATTTTTACCCTCGTTATACTCAAAATACCAAACATTAGTAAGAGAACCCACAATAAAGATGATACCTGTCATTGCTATAATAAAAACACCTCCAATTAAAACAGCACGATTGAGTTCATTTTTACTCTTTACGGTCATAAAACGAACCACCAGTTGTGGTTGAGCTAAAACGCCTACTCCTACACCCATGGTAATCGTAGTAATCACAAATAGCCATCCCTCTGAGAGAAAAACTGGCATTTTATTCCATCCCTCAAATCCCCAGTTCATAGAAAGTTTCATCATAAAATCAGGTGACCCTGGTTTTAAATCTTTAAGATTAACGCTTCCAAGTGAAGCAACGGTTTTGTCCCAGACCATGGAAAGTTTAGTAAATCCAGCATCCATTCCACCAACAGAATCAAAAACCATGACAAGGAGAATAATCATTGCTACAAACATAATGACACCTTGTAAGGCATCGGTGAGCATAACGCCTTTAAGTCCACCTGCTAAAACATAACCCGTAATGATGATAGAAAAGACCAAAAGGGCCATATGATAGTCTACTTTGAAATAGGCAACTAAAAATTCTGTTCCACCAATTAAAACAGCCGAAGCATATAAAGGCATAAAAAAGGCAATCAAAATACCACCAAAAACCTGAATAAACTTAGAATCAAACCGTTTACCCAGAAGCTCTGGAAAAGTATGGGCATTAAGTCTTACTCCTAATTTTCGTGTAGGATTTCCTAAAAAAACAAATGCAACAAATATTCCTATAAATATATTACAAAAAGTAAGCCACAAAAGAGAATTTCCAAGCCATGCTGCCACACCTCCAAAACCTACAATAGCAGCCGTAGAGATAAATGTAGCGCCATAACTTAAAGCCATAACAAAAGGATGTGTATCGCCACCAGCTATAAGATAATCAGCCGAATTTTTAGTTTGTTTATATCCTACAAAACCCAAGTAACCAAGCGTAGCAAGATATATGATAATAATGACATTTTCCCAGATACTCATTATAATTCCTCATTTATTTTATCTTCATCTTTATCCCAAGACGAGGTATCTAAGACTTTTTCTTTTTTGTCTTTATTCCAGTAAATTACTCCGTAAATCACACATAAAAGCGCACTGGCATTCATTAGCCAAAATGCAGCTCCTACCCCAAAATCAAATGTTCCCATACCCAGTCCTTTTAAAAAGTTCTTATAAAAATAGTATAAAACTACTTTTGTCTTTCTTTTTAAGTATTTTTTTTAGAAAAAATATTTAACAATAGTTTCATAATTTCCCACTTTACATGTAACCCTCACTTAAATTCTTTATCAATAAGTATTTTATAAACAAACTTTCAATACTCTCTAAAACATTATTAATATCGGAGCAAACGACATGAAACAAATTCTAATGGGAAATGATGCGATTGCTTTAGCGCTTATTCACGCTGGAGTCGATATGGTTTCAGGATATCCTGGAACACCATCAAGTGAGATTTTAGGAAACTTTGGAAAATTTAGAGATAAATATAAATTAAACGCCTACGCACAATGGGCGACCAATGAAAAAGTAGGATTCGAAGTCGCTTATGCGGGTGCCATTTC
>JAFLKZ010000084.1:171-1596 GCA_019162915.1 Campylobacteraceae bacterium | reverse complement strand
TCTTTACAAAAAACACCTCGTCCTAAAAACAAGAGTATCAAAGTTTTAAGACCTGATTAATGCAAAACTCAATCAACCTAACAAACTTATTTCGTAATACCGTGCTTGACACGGTTTCGATTTTAATAATATCTACGGTTAAATGAGTGTCATCATTCTTTTTACTGCGTAAAGTCAGTTCATCATATAAATAAACATCATAATAATCTCATTTTAATGATTTATAATTGTTCGTATAAAAATATTAAAAGAGTTTCATGCTATTAATAAGTATAGAGCTCTAAATAGTCTGCTTTTATCCTCTATCAAAAGTATATTATGTGTGTTAATTCTTTTTACAGCGTAAGGTCAGCTTATAATAGAGAAAGGCACAAACAATAATTAATGGCAAAAATAGCTAAAATAATTATCAATCACGAATACAACTCTATTAATATAGATATGTTGATTAAAAATAAGGTGATTCCATTTGATGTTTATATCAAGCGTTATAACGATTTTGTAGTCATTATCGAGTCAGGTACGATTTTAGATCAAAATCTTAGGGCAAAATTGATGACTCATGAATCAATCTATATAAAGAATCATGATTTAGATAAGCTCACTGATTATACTGCTCTCCACAGCTGCATCACTGTTTTAAATCATTCTAAAAAAATAGTAGACCCAATTTCTGAAGCATTAAAAATTACAGAAAAAAATGGACATATTAGTGATTACAAACGAAAACTTTTTTTTGTCTATTCAACAACTGCCGATTTAACTCAATATTTATTTGACAAAAGAGATGAAAATCTTCATCGTGAAGCCTTGTATGCATGTGTACGTGAAATTGTAGATACTCTCAATACTGACATAAATGTAATGCCTACCATTCTGAAATTTATTCCTGAAGAATACACCACCTACCATCACAGTACTAACGTTGCATTTTTTTCAGTCATTCTCGGATACAAGCTCAAGATGAGCCAACAAGAATTACTTGATTTAACCTATGCAGGCTTAGTGCATGATATTGGTAAAATACGGATTGATTCTATCATTTTGGAGAAACCTTCATCTCTGGAAGAAAATGAATTTGAGTTGGTTAAAGAACATTCACAAATCGGTTACGATATTTTGGAAAAAAATGGGATTGTCAATCAAATGATACTTAAAGCGGTTAAGCATCATCATGAAAGACTGGATGGTTCAGGATATCCTGATGGGCTCCGAGGCAAAATGATTCCTAAGGCCGCTCGTGTCATCGGAATGTGTGATACTTTTGATGCCCTAACGACGAAGCGAACATTTCGAAAAAGCTATACCAGTTTTGAATCACTGCTGTTAATGAAGCGGGATATGCATACACAATTTGATGAAAGCTTGGTAGATATATTTATTCAAATGCTTCGATAAAAACTATCGAAAAGCTTTTCACCCACC
>JAFLKZ010000084.1:0-161 GCA_019162915.1 Campylobacteraceae bacterium | reverse complement strand
CTCAAGTACATCACCATCGTTCAATACAGCACTGTTCCAGACATCTTTTTTCACAATCTGCATATTGACTGCTGCAGCCATTACTCGTTCTTCTAGGCCCAAAGAGTGGATTACATCAAACAGAGTTGAATTCTCGTTTATCTCACGCATTTCACCGTTTA
>JAFLKZ010000157.1:1391-1599 GCA_019162915.1 Campylobacteraceae bacterium | reverse complement strand
GCTTGTTTGGAATTTAAAGTTTCTGTGGGCGATGGCCGATTAGCCGTACGCTTCTTCCTAAACAAATGGGAGAAATCCATCGACTTACTAATGAGGGAAAAATACCTGTAGCCCTTATCGAGGCACAAGTAGGGAATACACGGGCGAAGATGATATAATTCGTCTCAGTGACGATTATAAACGAGAATAAATAAGGCAAACTATGAAT
>JAFLKZ010000157.1:0-1344 GCA_019162915.1 Campylobacteraceae bacterium | reverse complement strand
AGAGATGAACAAACTGAGAATAGTGATATTGATATTGCAGTTGAGCTACAAGATAATAAAAAAACACTCCATACATTTTTTGCACTTAAACGAGAACTTGAAACCCTTTTTGGTAAACATGTAGATTTGGGAATAGAAAGTACATTAAAACCAATCGCAAAGCAGTACATTTTAAAAGAGATTATTTATGTCTAAAAAACGAGATGAATCACTTTTTATTACCGATATTTCAGAATCGACTAAGGCAATATTATTTTACGTTAAAGATATGGAACTGGAAGATTTTGTTAACGACAGAAAAACATACAGCGCTGTCATTAGAGAATTTGAGATCATTGGTGAAGCGACCAAGCATATTTCTGATGATCTCCTTTTGAAGTATAACGACATAATCTGGCGGGATTTAAAGGATTTTAGAAATCTCCTTATTCATGAGTATTTCGGGGTAGATTATGAAATTGTTTGGAATACTATTCATCAAGATTTACCACAACTAATCGATGTTACTGAAAATATGCTCAACGATATAAAATCAAACTCACGAGGATGACGAAACACGATAAATGCACTTAAAAAAGCTTTAAAGATGACAAAGGTCATGGAAATGGCGAAGGTCACAGAAATGAGCGCTAAAGCGTTATTTTAAATTTTAAACTTATTGTGTTAAAATAATAACTCGTATCATGGATGGATTGGATTTAATGTGGAGCGTTTTAAAGGTTTTCGTTCAGTTGTTTTAGCATTATTCATTCGAGAACTAAAGACTCGTTTTGGAGAGAGCAGATTAGGCTATGCATGGGTGATTTTAGAGCCTATGCTGCACATTGTAATGCTGTTAGTTATATTTTCGGTATTTCGCAATCAGATGATGCCTCAGGTACCTTTTTCCCTCTTTTTAGTAACTGGTTTGATCCCTTATTTTTTATTTCAACATATCGCGAATGCTTTGATGGGAAGTATCCCTGCCAATCTGGCTCTTTTTTCGTACAAACCTGTTCGCCCTATGGCTGTATATGTAACTCGGACAATTTTGGAAGTACTGATTTACAGTGCAATTTTTGGGATTATTTTGATTGGATTCTGGTGGTTTAATATTGCACCGGTAGAGATTGGATTTCCATTAGAACTTCTGGGTGTCAGCGCTTTAATCGTCCTTTTTAGTATTACTGTCGGAATCGCTTTAAGTGTTTTGATTCATAAGGTTCCGAGTCTTAAAATGGCGATTAAGATTATGTTCACACTGCTGTATTTTTTATCTGGAATCATGTACCCGCTGTGGATTATACCTTCGGAATATTTGCAATATTTGGAATACAATCCTATGCTACACTTGGTTGAGATGTT
>JAFLKZ010000186.1:1330-1607 GCA_019162915.1 Campylobacteraceae bacterium | reverse complement strand
TGAAAATAACCAACAATTGAAGTGAACTAAACAAGACCAATATCGTATGGTCGGTAACTCAGTACCACCTGATTTATCTTATGCACTGGTTCTGGCCAACTTTACTCATGAACAGGAATATAGTCTGGCCTCATAAGGCTATTTGCATTCTATAAATTATGAGTTAAAAAAAGAGGTCCCTAATGACCTCTTTTTAAGCTAGATAATAAAATTAATAATTACACTTAAACCAATTTGCTTTACTGTCCCAAACCGTTCTACCAGCTTCAAGTGGGAT
>JAFLKZ010000186.1:0-1279 GCA_019162915.1 Campylobacteraceae bacterium | reverse complement strand
GAGGTGATTGAATATTTAAAAGCAGATTGGCAAGGTTTAGCAGATGTCTCTGTACACGACAAAAATAGATAACTCATTGAAATAATGTCATAATAATTGTTTTCTAACGACGAATACTATGACACATCTCAATGAGTTATATCTTATCTTAAACAAATATCTAAAATGGAACAAGTCACATTTAAAGTGCTTTGCGCTCATCATGCTTGTGATTATTTTAAAGCAAACATGTAATCTTTCTTCTGCATCTAAAGCCTTGCCCATCAAGTGCTTACCACAATCATTTTATCGACGTATGCAGCGCTTCTTTGCAGGTCAGTATTTTGATTATCGTCAAATTTCTCAGTTGATTTTCAATATGTTTTCATTCGACCAAGTGCAACTGACTTTAGATAGAACCAATTGGAAATGGGGAAAACGAAATATTAATATCCTGATGCTCGCAATCGTTTATCGTGGAATAGCGATACCTATCCTTTGGACATTGCTTAATAAACGTGGAAATTCAGATACGAAAGAGCGTATTGCTTTGATTCAACGCTTTATAGCCATTTTTGGTAAAGACCGTATTGTGAATGTGTTCGCAGACAGAGAGTTTATCGGTGAGCAGTGGTTTACATGGTTAATTGAACAAGACATCAACTTCTGCATTCGTGTTAAAAAAACTTCATTGTCACCAATCATTTAGGAAAGAATCATAAAATTAGTGATTTATTTCGCCATCTTAAAGTTGGTCAAATTGAATGTCGTAAACGACGGATTTTGGTTGGTCGGGTGAAACTATATATAAGTGCACTACAGTTAGAAAATGGAGAGCTTTTACTCGTCGTTTCTCCTCAGTTTAATGCCAATGCTATTCAGGATTATGCATTACGCTGGGAAATTGAAACCTTATTCAGTTGTCTCAAAGGACGCGGGTTTAATCTTGAAAATACGCGCTTGACAGACCCTAGACGAGTGAAAAAATTGATTGCGGTGTTAGCTATAAGCTTCTGTTGGTGTTACTTAACGGGTGAATGGCAACATGATCAAAAAAAAGTGATAAAAATAAAGAAGCATGGACGACTCTCAATGAGTTTATTTCGCTATGGTTTAGACTATGTTCAAATGGCGATTCAGCGTTTAATTGGTTTTGGGAAAAAAGAAGAGTTTAAGGAAATTTTGGCAATTTTAAGAAGGCAGAACCCTGATAGGATAAGGGTTCTGTGAAATTTGTCGTGTACAGAGTATATTTATATAAATATACGGTTTAAAAATCCAACCATTAATTTTTGGATTT
>JAFLKZ010000148.1 GCA_019162915.1 Campylobacteraceae bacterium | reverse complement strand
TCCACCTTTTTTCATAGATTCACTATGCCAAATACTATAAGCATCAGGCTTTAACCCCAATGACCACCCCATCAAAACGGCGTCAAATTTCCGAGGCATCACGACAGTATTGAGAAATGCTTGCCACTCCATAATGCGAAGTTTCATCCTCACCCCTACGCGCTTGAGCTGATGTTGAATAATCTGTGCAGAGTAACTCCCGCTTCCACTAGCACTCGTGCTTAACTCAAACTCAAAGGGATGTGATTCATCATAACCCGCTTCTCTCAAAAGAGCTTTTGCTTTTTCGATATTTTGAAGAGGGGCGGTTACTTCATCATTAAAAGCTCCCGTTCCTGGTAAAAATGGTCCATTGCAGACTTTTCCATGCCCAAAATAGAGAATATCCACTAACTCTTGCCTATCAATTGCCAAAGAGAGTGCTTCTCGAATTTTTGGATTTTTAAATTTCTCATTTTGTAAATTAAATCCAATATATGAATAATTATGTGCGATATCTTCATAAATTGTATAATTTTTCTTAAATTCTTCATCAATTTGGCGTTCTAATTGTAAAGGGGTCAATGTCCCAACATCTAATTTTTTAGACTTTAACATCATAAATTCTGCCGACTTGTCAGGGTTATAATGAAAAATAATTTTCTCTAAATTAGGTTTATGCACAAAATAATTTTCATTAGCCTGTAAAACAATGTCTTTAGAAATGGCAAATTCCCTCAGCATATAAGGTCCTGTTCCAAGAGGGGCTTGGTTAAACTTACTGGTCATTAAATCTGGCTCATTTTTAAGTTTGTGCTCAGGTAAAATCTCCATCATCCATGTTTCAAGTGCTTTAAAATAGGGATATTTGTACTTAACTTCTACAGTAAACTCATCTATCATCTTTACATGTAAGATGTGCATAAAACCAGAGGAATAAGGCGTATAAATTTTGGGAGAGATAATAGTTTCATAAGTAAAAAGAACATCTTTAGCACCAAAAGGTACACCATCACTCCAAAAAATATTGCGTTTAAGCTCAAAGATAAGTGTAGTATCGTCTATAAAACGATAATTATCGCAAAGATCAGGAATGATTTTGCCCTCGAAATCATACGTAATAAGTGCATTAAATATCCATTTGGTTATCTCGCTACTCGCAGAATCTGTCGATAAAATAGGATTAATGCGGCTAGGATTGGAAGAGATAGACAGATGCAAAGTGCTCGCAAAAGAGCTACATGTAAAAATAATGATAAAAAGGAGTGTTTTCATAAAGAAGATTATAACATTTTGGAAAGGAATTGGGGAAGAAAAAGTTCAGCGTCTAGGTCGGGCAACCTAGACGCTCGTCTTTTAAAAGTTGTTAAGTTCTACACAAAAAGGAGGTAATTGTTTTGGTAAGAGAAGTATAGAAGAATAGTTTAAACACTAAATTAACCTTTCGTAAACAAAAAGTTAATAGGAATTTTTCTCTCTTTTTCAACTAAAAATAAGGCTTGTCATCATATATTCTCCTTTGGAGATAAAATGCCTCACCTCAACATCGCCATTATTAGATTATTTTTGCTGTACACGACAACATAGAGGGGCATCTGCTTTTCCTACCGTTAACTCTATTTAGATACAATTTTACCATGTGACTTCTTTATAAAGAGAGGAAAAATGACAAAAACGATTTCACGT
>JAFLKZ010000181.1 GCA_019162915.1 Campylobacteraceae bacterium | reverse complement strand
AAGTATGCTCAAAATGGTGAATATAAAAAATTAAGAAATGAATTGAAATTAGAAAGAGTTAGACAAAAATTATTTAGTCAGAACGTATCTAGATTAGATGGGTTATATTTTTTTGAAAATGAAGAGATAGCACACACTGCTCTTGATAGATGGAATATACCAAATAAAAAACAATATATTAGTGAAATTAATTTTTCAGCAAATTTTATTACACGGGTTGATTCTGAATGGATTACATCATACTTACTATCTGATGATGAAGAATGGATGACAAGCTATTGGGCTGGAAAAACACTGGGAGAAAAACCGTTAACGGAAGTTCTAGCATGTGGGATAGGAATAATACAGAATACTAAACTTCGTGAGCAAGCTTATCAAAACATACTAGAAATTTGGCCTGATTCTTCTCCTTTATTAGCATCTGCATGTTGTGCATTTGCAAATCAAAAAATGGAAAATATCGCAATGGTTAGACCGGCTTTTATTAGAGAACAAGATAAGCTCGTGGGACAATACTTCATTAATATGGATGATTTAAATAAAAATGAAAAACAAGTTGTAAAAGCTGTTCAACAGTGTAAGGATGATAAAAATTTGCCACCAATTATAAAGTCTTTTAATCCAGATATTTTTTTCAAACTCCCAGATTTAGAGTCAGAAAAATTTGAATTTGAACGTGCAGACATATTATCTATATATGAACAAATACATAATATACGAGGCGTTAAATATTAACGTCCTTGTTTGGAATGCATAATATCAAATAATGAGTGTGAAAAGCTTAATAAATAATGGCTATACACTCCCAAGCAGGAGTTTGGGTGCGAGAAGGAGAGATAATTGTACCCTATAGAATATGACAGGGAGTTTTAGGCGTAGGGTTCGTTATTTATAAATATCGCCGCGAGAACCTAAATCGTAAAAATAAACGATAACTTTTTCATCGATTATGGTGTATAAAAATCGGTATTGATTTGTCTGAGCTTGAAGTTTTTTAACATCTACGTGTGGATTAGAGGGGAGGGGATTTTCGCAAATGTATTTTAGATCGTCATAGAAACGTTTAACGACATTTTGGGATAATTTATCGATCTGTTTGACGAAGTACTTCGAAAATTCGATCTCATACATCGATATTTCGAGCCTTTGCGTACTCTTTCCAATTAAGGGTTTGAGAGTTTTTTTAAATCTTCCATCGTCGATAATAGAGAGTCTATTTTGCGGGTAGAACTTTAAAAACTCTTTGAAATGCTCATAAATAGAGTCATCCAATCGGATACTCAATGTGTGCATAGGATACCTCCTCGCAATTTTTTTGATTATATCCATATCGATCTTTTAGATTTCTTTATTCCCGTATAGCTCTTTCTTCCTCTAACTGAGAATAAGTTTTTCCCTCGTATCCTCATACGTTTTTGTCTCTAGCAAAAGGGAGATTTTATCCGTTGGGATCGTATCGACTACGATGATCGCTGAGGTGTTAAACGGACTATTGGTGAGTTGTATGCGTAAAGCCATCTCAGTTTCAACAGACGGTGCGTTAAACATCAGCTCTTTCGTATTTTTGTACGATGATGCGGTGAGGGTGTTGAAGGTATCCAGAGTGATAAATCGTACCTCTTCACGGTTGAGAAAAAATTGTCCTTCGATCTCAAAATAGATTTTTCCCTCGGGGGAGATGCG
>JAFLKZ010000131.1 GCA_019162915.1 Campylobacteraceae bacterium | reverse complement strand
AACATTTCGTCGCAAGTTTGTTGCAAAAACACTTTATACGGTGATTTCTTTTCCCACTGAATCTTTTTAGTTTTTTTTAACTCCACACGTAACAGGTAATACATGTTTTTCAATATAATATATATTATGTTAACCAATATAGATGATATAGACTTTTTTCAATCTAACTTCAACTGTCTATTTATAAACTAAATCATTAAAAAATCATTTGTAAAATATAAAATCATCCCGTACAAACAATACCAAGGAGTTAATTATGTTAATTGCAAAATACAGTCCGCTATCGGATTACATGAATTTAAATAACAGGTTCAATTCACTTTTAAGTGAATTTGATAATAAAGAGTCGACCTTAAGTGGTTTTACACCTGTAGTTAATACACGTGAAGGAGAATTTGCCTACCACGTTGATGCGGATCTTCCTGGTGTCAAAAAAGAAGATATAAAAGTCAGTGTCAAAGGCAATATGATCACTATCTCAGGTGAACGGCATGATAAAAAAGAGATGAACGAGAAGGATTATCACCGTATTGAAACATCTTTTGGAAAATTCGAACGCAGTTTTACCCTTCCTGATGGTGTTGATATAGAAAATATTACCGCTTCAAATGAGGATGGTGTCCTTGAAGTAGTCATTCCAAAACTAAAAAGTGAGACTGAAAAAGTCAAAAAAATCGAAGTAAAATAGACTTACTCACGTAGGATACCTTTTCGTGAGCTATCATGAAAAGGTCCTATTCAAAGAAAACATTTCTCTGATTCAATAATTGATTATGAATAAGTGAAGTGTTTTGATTTATCAAATGATTAGGAACTATAAATATGGAAACTGTCATTATTGCTAAAAAGAATGATTTTCTTTCCTTTGAAAATGGCATAATCATCGGACGTACCAATGTGGAACTCACGTGTGAAATGGCTACAAAGCTGGCAGAATCTTTTGGTTCAGTTTTACCTGTCGGGTCTACGGTCTATGTTTCACGAGATTATCATAAAAGTTCAAGGATGTTGAAACGTGCATTTTTAGGTGGGCTGCTGTCGACTGGGATTAATGTATTTGATTTAAAACTCACCTCCCCTGCTGTCATGTGCTTTCATTTAGCTCATAATGATCACATCGTTGCCGGAGTTCATTTTGAACAGTCTTTTGAAAGTCATAGCTGTACACAAATTAGTTTTTTCACAAACGAAGGTCTCACTATTGATATCAGTAAAGAAAAAGCAATAGAACGTATCTTTTTTAGAGAAAATTTTCTTAGAGTTAACTATACTGATATAGGAGAAATACATGAAAACGGTTATCTCGATAATAGCTATGTCAAAAAATTTCTCGAACGTCTCAACGTCTTGGCAATCAAGCATAAAAAATTTCACATTGCCATTGATTTACTGTATGGGTCAGCAGCATCGATATTTCCAGCTATATTAAATGAACTTGATGTGGACTCCGTAATATTAAATGCCTACTTTAATGATAAAAAATTAACCAATGTTTCCAATCAACTCTTAAAATCTAAACGAGAACTTTCCGAGATTATTGTTGGCATGAAATTGGATTTGGGTCTTTTGATATATCCTGATTTCAAAACATTGGATATCGTTTGCAACAATGGAATTATTTTAGAGCGGCACATTGTATTATTGGTTTTTTTGGAGCTTTTAACGTATGAGAAAGATAAAAAAAACGTTTTATTACCAGTATGGGCTCCCGATTTTATCGATAAC
>JAFLKZ010000200.1 GCA_019162915.1 Campylobacteraceae bacterium | reverse complement strand
TAGTGCGCCATCGACTCCGATTTGACGAATAACTTCTAAAATCAAATCTTTTCCATAAACATAAGGTTTAGGCTTTCCACTGAAAACAACTTTAATAGCCTCAGGGACTTTAAACCAGTTTTCCCCCGTAATCATCGCAAACGCGAGGTCGGTGGAGCCCATACCTGTCGCAAATGCTCCAAGAGCGCCGTGTGTACAAGTGAGAGAGTCAGCACCGATTATAACATCACCAGGGACGATGAGTCCTTTTTCAGGTAAAAGTGCATGTTCAATGCCCATATCTTTTTCATCAAAATAGTGTTTGAGGTCGTATTTGTAAGCAAATTCACGGCTGATTTTGGCTTGGTTGGCACTGGCGATATCTTTTGCAGGAATGAAGTGATCCATGACAATACTAAAGCCATCAGGATTGGCCAGTTTGGTAGCACCACTCTCTTCAAAAGCATGAATAGAAATAGGTGTCGTAATATCGTTACCGATAACCATGTCGATTTTACTTTTGATAATCTCGCCAGCTTTAACCTCACGACCAAGATGGTCGCTAAAAATTTTCTCAGTGATTGTTTGACCCATAATGTTGCACCTTACGTAGTAAATTAAGGTATTTTAGCAAAAAATGGTTTAAGGGAAGAAAAAGAGAGGAGGGTTATGCGTAGCGATAACCCTCAAAAAACTATTTACTACAACCACATCCACCAGAATTAGAAGAATCATCTTTACAAACAGTATTGATTTTAAATGGGATATAAGCAGGACACCAACCAATAGCCGCAGTGAAAAGCAACACGGCACCAATGACACCAAACCAACTTCCATAAACGATTCCAGCGATAATGACGACGACACCTGCTACGGCTCTGATAGCCTTATCTGTTTTTCCTACATTGCATTGCATGGTAACTCCTTATTTGATTTTTGGTATTGTAGAGTAATTTTGTCCTATTGTCAGTAACATGGGTTACTTAATGCGCTCGTTTAAGGTATGTTGCTTTTTATGGCTCTTTTCTTGAAAAGATAACTTTCTAAATGCTATACTTCAGATAAAGTATGAGGAAATGAGAGGTACTATGATAAATTTAAAAAAAGTGCAAATGTTGCCAGCTAGGGAACAAGTAGCATCTATGCTTCGCTCTTCTATTTTGTGTGGAGAGATAAGTATAGGGACATCGATAACGCTTGATAGTATCGGTGAGCAAGTCGGGATGTCGCGTACACCGGTAAGAGAGGCATTTCATATTTTGGCGGCAGAGGGACTTTTGGAGTTGCGTCAAAATCGTTGCGCGATAGTGAAAGGAATTTCTCAAGAAGCTATCAAAGATCATTATGAGATACGTATTTTACTAGAAACAGAAGCGTTACGAAAAGCCTGCCTAAATATGAATCCACAGATTTTAAACACACTTCAAGAGATTAATCAAGAAGGTTTAAAAGCGAAGGAAGAGGGCAATACTGAAGCCTACAATCTTGCCAATCAAGCATTTCATATGGCCATTTGGGAAGCATCGGGAAGTGAAAAACTCAAATCTTTTCTCTCCCTTCTATGGAATGGTCTTTCCATGAATAAACTAGTAACTGCACAACAATACGCCAATATATCTTATTGTGAACATGCCAATATCTTAGAGGCTATCGTCAAGGGTGATTGCTCCAAAGCATGTCAGTTGATGGAAGAGCATATTGCTCGAAGTATGCATAGTATTCTCGTGAATTTTGGTAAAGAAGGTGTAAAAGTCTCTTAAGAGACTTTTACATGTAAAG
>JAFLKZ010000077.1 GCA_019162915.1 Campylobacteraceae bacterium | reverse complement strand
GATGCAGTTTGGTATAGGTTATAGGGTGACAGTTCACTGCTTTTTTAATTGCGGTTTGAAGTGCTTCGAGAAGATCGTCTTTTTTACAGGGTTTTATCAGATATCGGGTGATATCGAGATTAATAGCTTCAAACAACGTCTCTTTGTCGGAATGGTCTGTTGTGATAATGACGGGAGTCAGTACATCTTTTCCACGAAGACAACGTATAAAATTCAATCCGCTTTTTTCAGGAAGTTCCAAATCAATCATCACAATATCGATCTCATTCATACGAAATAACTCACACCCGTTTGTAGTGTCCGACGATTCAAAAACTTTCAATCCATTCTCACGCATCAAAGATGAACCTCTGTGACGAATATCAGGATCTTTTTCTATGTACAAAACAGCTAAATTTTGAGTTGCGAACATCATGCATCCTCTGGACTATCGGATATAACAGCCTATTTTTTTCTTATTAAAAATGGTAACGATAAATAATGAGAAAATAATGGTATTCTATAAACCAATTGTGATAATTATGTTATTGTCAGGTAGTTTGTGTAGAAATGAACAAGTATAGATAATGTGCAGATAGCCTAACGTATCCCTCGGCTAGAGGTCTACTTTATAGCCAATTGAATTATTATTAATAATGATATCTTGATATGTCTTTTTACGAACAGCACGAACCAACGTACGCAGAGCATCTATGCTCATACTTGAGTTATGCCATATAATAGATTCGATGGTTTCGTATGGAATGATTTTTCTCTTATTTTCCAATAGAAGTTCAAGTAGACGATATTCTTTTTTCGACAAATAAACGACATTACCATCAGGAGTATTAACCGATTTGTTAACCCTATCGTAGCTAAATCCATGATGCAGTGTTACAAAAGTTGCACTGTGCGCATTCGATAGCTTCTTGACTGCTGTCGAAATCGCCTCTATCATCTCTCTTTCTTCAAACGGCTGGATCAAATAGCGGCTGATATCAAGGTTTATAGCCTCGATGAGCATCTCTTTATCTGGACTGGCAGTGGTAATAATAATGGGGATATCGATGCCCATTTGTCGAAGATGTCGAATAAAGTCCATCCCGTCTTCATCAGGAAGCGGAAAATCGATAACAATCAAATCAATTTTATGCGTCTGATACAACTCATAAGCTCGATTTGTGTTATTTGCCGTAAAAACACGTAACCCATGATTACGTATAAGTGCAGAATTATTTTCTCTCGTTTGAGTATCTCCACCGATATACAAAAGAGTTAAATTTTGAGATGTAAACATGATTGCTTAACCCCTTTCTTTATATTAGGATCTTTGTTCTCATAAATTTTGTTATAAATTTAATCTTAGCAAGTTGTAATGAGAAATAAATGAGAAATAGATGATAACTTAAAAAATACACTATTTAAAATGAATGAAGATCTTAATATACAAGAAAAAAACATTTATAATCATCAACAAGAGCAATCATCTCTAAAAGAGGATACGTTCAATAAAACTACAAATTCTCTATAATCGTGCACTCGATCAAAAGGAGTTTGAGCCAACTCATGTTCGACAAAAATTTTCATAGAATAATAGAGCTTAGATCAACAATCTATTCCTATAAATTTCAAGCATAATTGTTGCATTATAATCAACAAAAATGAGATATTTAGGGGGTTTTTGAAAGTTATAAATTTGTATAAATAGACGGTATATTTTAAGTTTTTACAAGAATATTTTTTGTTAGAATAACGAACAAGCATCGTAAAAGCCCCATAAATAGGGCTTTTAGTTTTTCAATTATG
>JAFLKZ010000058.1:1031-1805 GCA_019162915.1 Campylobacteraceae bacterium | reverse complement strand
CGAATTACTGACATTTAATCACTCCTAATTGGGAAAAATTTTTTCTATCTTCCTTATTATTTAGACCCGTGGGAGTGATAGTCAACACGGGTGCATGATATTTATATCCCCCGTCATAACACGGGGTTGAGAATCAGTAACGAGTAATAAGACTAAAATTAACACGTTGATAAATTGGATCAATCAACCAAGAGCAAGGATTAAAAGTTTTTTTAGGAGAGCATGAAAAAGTATAAAAACCATGAAAAGAAATAAACATATCAAAGTCTTTGAATTTTTTTTGAGTAAGACGAGCAAAATTAAAGATGAAAGATGGATTAGACTTAGAAATGATTTTTGAGATATTTTGGAAAACTTCGTTAAAATATTTATAAGTGTGCCCAACTACTGTAAACAGTTTGGGACGTAGGAGTGATAGACCTGCGTTATTCTTCTTAGTCGATCTACCGAGAGGTGAGATTTGGCGGTTTGTGTTTTTCATGGCTATCACTCCAAATTCTGAAATATTTAGATATATAATCTAAATTATTAAGATATAAAGAACAATATCTGAATTATTATAAATGTAAACTTAATGGAGTGTAATTATTGTGACAAAAAAAGAAATATCTGAAATATTAGGAATAGATCAGAACACAATCAAAAATTGGGAAAGAAGTAGACCCCAATTACATAAGATAGTTATGGATCATTTTGAAAATGAACCGATAATGCCTGATCTTAATGACAAAGAATTTCTAAAAAAAGAAATAAACAAAGCAATAGATCAATTAC
>JAFLKZ010000058.1:0-1021 GCA_019162915.1 Campylobacteraceae bacterium | reverse complement strand
ATCAAGAGCTAAAAAGTTCTATCACATTATCATGGCAGAGCTATCAGATTTCGAATAAAATAAGAGGAGTAATAGCAATGAAAAAATGGATTTTAGGATTATTTATACTCAGCTCAGGAGCGATAGCAGATTTTGAAGTGAAGATGAATACAAGAGCTCTGTATAAAGATTCATTTGAAAAGCTGTCATTAAATCAACAAAACTACATTTTAGACAATATGGACAAAATCCAATCTATCACAGAAGCTTCACTCAAAAAAGAAACTCTCAATCTGAAAAAAGAAAAATTCATCGATGATAAGAACGTAGCAGAACTGATACTCAATACTGATGGAAGTATCAAAGGGATTGAGTTCATAGCGAGAAGCAATGAGAGACGTTTTGACAATATTACAAAAAAGGTTTTGGAAAAAGCGGCAAAGAATTATCCAAAACCAAGTGAACCGACACCGATCCGAATGATTTTTGAATATAAGATAGGAAAGATGAGCATAGGAAGCCAAAAAGGAAACGAACAACCGAAAGCAACAGGAGAATATATTCAAAATTTGCAAAAAGGGACAACACGTTTCGAACATACAATGAAACAACAAGTTAGGGAATTTGAAACGTCACGTGATGGATTTATAAATGGAAGTGTTAATCCGGGAGTATGTGCAAGTCTAAAATTACTCACAGAAAATTATCAAGAAATATCAAATGGAACCTATTGGGCATATTCAATCAATAAAGAAGTACCAAAAGGAAAATACAAATTATTGGTTCAAACTAAAGAAACGTGTAATGTGAGTATTCAATATCCATGAAAATGATAGACTGTAATCCGAAGGGGTAGCTAACCCCAACGTTTTTGACTAATGCAGAGCGGGTGTGAACACCATCAGCAAAAGAAAGATTACAGATATTTTGAGAAGCACAATGTGCCTTTTAATGGAATCCCACCCACCCCTACCTTGCCAAAAAAAAGGCAAAAAAAAAGGGGGATAACCAAAAAGGCTATCACCCCATCCATCTATCCGTT
>JAFLKZ010000012.1 GCA_019162915.1 Campylobacteraceae bacterium | reverse complement strand
TCAATAGTTCAGTGGTTAGAGCCCCCCGCTCATAACGGGGTTGTCGCAGGTTCAAATCCTGCTTGACCCACCATCTTCAAATACCATAAAATCCGAGATAATCAAGCTTTTCAAATCAATTTAATAAATGCTGTATTTTAAACTTGAATTGGCGTAAAGTGTTCCATTTTTAAATCAAAACTACCTAAAACACATCAGGAATAAGTTTCCGCCGTTCTAACTCTTTGGTAAGAGGCTCGTATTGGCTGTATAGGTGTTGGTTAAAGTTCTTCTATCTAAAATAATACCCTAACCGTAAGGTAATCTCGTTGTCGCTAGCTGTATCGCTCAAACCATAGCGATAATTTCCAATTAAAAACCAATGAGCATCAAGTGGCATCCTTCCATTTAGGGAGAGTATTTTAAATGATTCAATGTCGGTATAAATACTTTGAGTTTGAGTATATTCAATGTTGACGTATCCATTATTATTTGTTCTGTAGCCTGTTCCAATATTAAAAGACGATGTATTATCGTACTTTATAGAATCACCGACAATATAAGATGAATGATGATATCGCATTGCCTCTTGAACATCTTTATCATTGACTACAGTGTAAGTAAATCCTCCGAATACGTAGTAATATTTGTCAAAATCATACTTCGCGGCAATAGATCCGAAAATATCAATCGCTTCATTATTGTATCCAGACTTGTACGTTGGCAAAATGATCCCACCTCCCAATTGAAGTGTTAGTGTAGAAGATGGGTATGTTTTATAATACAATCCTAGTTCAATATCACCCCATTTGTTATCGCTAACATAAGTATCATCAGATCGAAAATAAGAAGTCAATATTTGAGCCGATATATCTCCTTCATACAAATCAGCTTGTAATGTTGTCGTAAATGTATCAGACTTTTCCATTGTATTGTAATTGGTATCGGAATACGTGATGCCGACAATCACGTCACTCTCAGCCGCAGAAACTTGGACTAGACATAAACACATTAAAGGTAAAATTCGTTTCATAAAACACTCCTACTCTACATAAATTGTATTAATCACTTTAGCTAATGAATATAAGGAATAAATGAGCTTTATAAGTATGCAGGGTTGAAAAGATTTAATATTCATTTTTATCTCATATTCTTGATGTAAAGTTTTGCTATACCAATTTGGAGGTGTTTTTATGAAAACATTAATCAGTGTATTGTCGGTCTCGGCCATTTTGTCAACAAGCTTATTTGCAGAAACAGTAAAAACTAGTGAACAAAACATGCAGCAAGAGCGTATGCAGACGCAAAAGGAAGTTCAGAACCGTTTTCGTGCAATGAATACGGATCAGTTGTTAGAACAACAAAAAATAATGGCACAAGATCGCGATAGAACCAGAGATAGAGATCGTGACCAGCTTCATAAAGAGTTGCAAAATCGTTACCGAACAATGACACAAGAACAAAAGCGCAAATTTGATCAAAGTCCATCTGAAAACAGAATGCAGCAAGAAACAAGACAAGGTTCTGGCAGTGGAATGCATGGTGGAGGAAAGGGAGGGCATTAGCCCTCCGCTAACGCCTCTTTTTTTGTTGATTCCGAAAAGTATCTTACCTTAAAATCATTTGGCAATAATTACATTTACGTAGAATAGGGCTTTGTAGAGCTAAATATAATAAGATAATTATGTAGGTTTGGCTCATAACGAGGTTGTCGAAGATTCAAGTCCTGCTTGACCCACCACATTTTTCTTTTTTATCAAAATAATCCTTT
Source organism: Campylobacteraceae bacterium (assembly GCA_019162915.1). Classification (GTDB taxonomy): domain Bacteria; phylum Campylobacterota; class Campylobacteria; order Campylobacterales; family Sulfurospirillaceae; genus Sulfurospirillum. The sequence goes on along the minus strand of JAFLKZ010000012.1, from coordinate 73 downwards.
TAGCCCTTATAAACCTCGCTGTACATGCAAATAACGAGCATTTTACTAGAGTTTACTGCTTATGTTATTAATA
>JAFLKZ010000087.1 GCA_019162915.1 Campylobacteraceae bacterium | reverse complement strand
ATCTTTTACATAATGCCATTGAGGCTGAACATCTTGGGAAAAAGATTTCACAAAAAAAGATGGCAGAAAATTTTGGAATTTCGATGCGAACCTACCAAGAGTGGAGACTTGGAAGTAGTTCGCCTCTTGCTATTCCTGTTGTTTTTAATATGTTAGGTAGTTTAAGAGATGAAGATATTGTGAGAATTGTACGAAAGATTAACGCCCAGCAAAAGGACGCTATATGACCAATCTATCGGTATGCGAAAAATTAGCACTTGAAGAAGTTTTTGAGTGTTTAACAGATAAAAGTTATAAAAGATTTAGTTTGGTAAATAAGCGGTATTTTGCTTATAAAATGATGCGGTTTTATATAAGTACAAAAAGGTTTTTACATGTAAGAAGATAACATCTGTTTTCTCCTTACATGTAAAGATTATTTGATATCTTTGGCTCCATCCATCAGCACGGGAACAAAGATTAAAGAGACTATAACTGCGGCAATGGTTCCAAAAATCAACGCGACACCAAGACCTCCAAAAATCGGATCAGATGCCAAAAGCGTACTGGCTAAGATAATCGCCGCTGCGGTTAATAAAATAGGCTTTGCCCTTGTCGCACTTGAAAGTGCTATCGCTTTTTTCTTCTCCATTCCCTTGCGCATTAAAGCCGTACTAAAGTCTATCAAAAGTAGTGAATTTCTAGAACTAATGCCCATCAAAGAGATAAACCCTATCAGCGAAGTGGCCGTCAGAAAGAAAGTATCTTTGGTAAATATATTCATCAGCCAATGCCCCACAATCACCCCGATAATAGAGAGAAAACTTCCCAAAAGAATGATACCTGCGATAGAAAAACTTTTATAGTACACGACCATCAATAAAAAGATAAGTACCAATGCCGCGATAAAAGCTGCACCTAGATCTCTAAAAGTATCCATAGTCACTTTCATCTCTCCATCCCACACTAACGTAAACACTTCATGACTTGCTCTATCTTTTAACTCCAAATCAAATAAATGGCTATTTTTAATCTCAAATCGTGAACTTAGTTGTTCTTTGATTTTCGCTCTAAGCTCAAGCAGAGGATAGACTTGTGATACCAAATCTGTTTCAGCTACTATCGTCACCATTCTTTGTAGATTTTTTGACATAATAGTTGGCGTAGAGTCAACTTCTTGCACACTTATAAGCTCACTGAGTGGAACCATCATCCCTTGTTCGTTGCGCAATTTAACGGAGGTGAGTTTGGCTACTAATTCCTCTTTAGAAAAATGGTTGATATTTTTTGTTTTATCACTCAACACCAAATAAATGGGAATTTGCGTAGGGGAATTTTCACTATTTTTATGAGCTATTTGCATTCCCTCAAAGGAAAGATATAAAATCTCATTTATCGAAGCGATAGAGAGACCTGATTTAACCACCTTTTCTTTATCTACTTTTAATTCAAATTTTTTATAAACATGGTCACCTAAAATATCGACATCTACTAAATCCTTAGTATTTTGGGTGATAAGCTTAATCTCTTTTGCAAGTACATTCAGTGCCACGTCATCTTTGCCATACAATTCTATAACAATGGAAGCCATTGTGGGAGGCCCTGCTGGTTGTTCTACCATCTTAATATTTGTTTTTTCAACAAGAGGTTGGCAACTTTTTTGAATAAGTGGGCGCAAACGGTGTGTCATGGAAAATGATGCTTCATCTCTGTGGTGAAGGTCACTCAGATTGACCACGATTTCGCTGACGTGTTCACCACTCTTAAAGCCTGAACCTTTCACCAATCCTGCATAATCAAGCGGTGAGCCCATACCGTTAAAAATCTCGATATTTTGCACTTCTTTTTCTTTTTGTA
>JAFLKZ010000102.1 GCA_019162915.1 Campylobacteraceae bacterium | reverse complement strand
AAAAGAAATTTGTGTATGCCGAGAGTGCTTGAAGAAAGTCAAGAGTCCTCATGATTAGGTATAATTTCTTTTTATGAAAAGACAGTCTAAAAAATCTGAGCATATAACCTCAAATTGGACAACCGAGCAAGATAGTTTCTTAATTGAAAATAGTGTTATGGGGATTGAGAAGCTTATCAATCATCTGCCTTTTACTGAAGATGAAATTATTAAGCGTAAAGAGGTACTAGGTCTCACTAGAAGACATAGACAGATGCGTAAACTTTTAAGCAATCCATCTTAAGAGAGTTCTAAGCCTCTATTTTTTTAAATGGATCAGACATAAAAGACCCTGTTCGATATCTATTATTCGCGGAGGTTTTTTCTCTCTTATGAAATGTTGTTATAAAACTTTATACACTTAATCAACGTCACAGTTACTTTTATAAAACCTCTTACATGTCTATCCCTAGAATTTGTGATAATTGTTTGCATTTAGAGTCAAATGCATTCTTAATGACTAGAGCATTAAATAGAACAATAGAAGGAGATGGATATGACCTCGCAAGAAGTACTCGTATTTTCAGCCTCAGCATTTGGTCTCACATTACTCATTTATGAGTTTGGACAGATGTCCATGATGTTTAGTTAAACCACCTTCGGGTGGTTTTTTATTGCAAGATATAACTACATCACAATATGAATAGAATATGTAAACTGGTTAAATTTTAGTGTAATTGTGAATTTACAATATTTACTGGAAGTTTCATTTACGTAACAAACGAGTAATTAATTATTGATTATGTATTCACATAATAGTTTAGGTATGATTTATATAAAGGAAATTATCATGCCACAATATCTAGCTTTGGCTGAAAAAGTCATAAAAGACATTAAGGATGAGGTTGGTATTGAAAGGGATCAAAAAGGCCTTTTCACATTGATAATCCTCAAAGTTAGAGAGTATACCCACTCAAGTAATTTAAAAGTTGATCATGAAATTTGTGCGACCATTTTTGATGATGAGAATAAAATTGAGGGTATTAAAAGGTTGGATTTAACCCTAATTCCTCGAATCTCAAATGAAGATGAGTTTCTGTTATGGTTAGCAGGTTTCATACAACATATTACTATTGATGAGAGTAAGAAAGACCAGATTCCACTATCTATAGTTATGAAGGGCTTTGTTGCACAAAGATTTAAAAAATAAAATACCCCTAAGTGACTCAAATTTAAGGCACAACTCGGGTGTGTGGTCTGCCTAATTCTGTAAATTTATTTAATATGGCTACGCGTGCATGGATCTCATTCACTTGGCTTTCAAAATTCCTAGCACTGAGTTTATCGCCTAATAACTTGATGCAATGCATCTTAGTTTCAACCAAACTTCGCCGATGATAGCCTGACCATTTTTTCCATAGTGTCCTGCCTAAACGTTTAATTGTTCGAAGTAATTCATTTCGCTCTAGCGAGCTACTCTTTGTATCTTTCCATGGTTTCGCATTTTTTCTAGGTGGAATCACCGCATGCGCTTGCCGATCTGCAATGACCTGACGGCATTGCTTGGTGTCATAAGCTCCATCGGTATAAACAGAGTCAATCTGTTCATCTTGTGGAATCTGATCAAGCAAATCACCAAGTACCTGTGAATCACTGACATTATTGGTTGTGAGCTGAATAGCGCGTATTTACAGGGTTTTAGCATCTATAGCAATATGCAGTTTACGCCATTGCCGACGGTATTCAGGCTGATGTTTCTTACGCTTCCATTCGCCTTCACCTAAAAATTTTAAACCCGTAGTGTCGACGAGTAGGTGTAACCCATCACGACTTTTCTGATAGCTTATCGCAATATCAATATGCTTTTGTCGTCTACAGAGGGTGGAGTAATCTGGTGCTGTCCAATTCAAGCCACTGAGTTTAATCAG
>JAFLKZ010000065.1 GCA_019162915.1 Campylobacteraceae bacterium | reverse complement strand
AAGATGAAACGGAAGGCTTTAGAGCTTTTATCATGTGGAGTTTTCAGTCTGAGCATACACAGCTCAAACTCGAACACCCAGAAATCAAAAAGCAATCTTCCAATCGCTATCTTAGGCTTTTAGCCGTGAGTCGGTTGTATCTGGATAATTTTAAAAATATCCAAAGTTCATGGGTCACACAAGGCAGTTACATCGGACAATTAGCGTTGATGTTTGGCGCTAATGATTTGGGAAGTACGATGATGGAAGAAAATGTAGTTAAAGCGGCAGGTGCGGCTAATAGAATGAACCAAGAAGAGATGATAAGGCTCATCAAAGACATAGGCTCAATTCCTGCTAAAAGGGATACCGCTTATAATGTTTTGGAGCAGTTTTCATGAAAATTTTAATCTTTATAATGATTTTTTTACAAGGAGTTTTAGTGAGTCAAGAGATAAGTAAAATCAATGTTAGTGGCGTAGAAATTCCCATAGTTTTTGAAAAAGATGCAAGTTTGCCAATCGTTTCTTTACAACTGGTTGTAAAAAATGCAGGAAGTATGGAAGATGGTGTTCATGAGGGAATTGCAAAATTTTTAGCGGGTATACTTGGGGAGGGAAGTAAAGAGATGGGCACAACTGCTTTTGCAGAAGAATTAGAATTTCGTGCTATTTCTCTTAGTGCTCACGCTGGCGTTGAAACATTGGTATTTGAAATATCTTCTTTGAAAGAGCAACTTCCCTATGCGTTAGAGATGGCTAAAAAACTGATTAAAAATCCTAATTTTAGCAAAGAGAGTTTTGAAAAAACAAAACTGATGACGCTTGGTATGCTATCGAGTAAAGAGAGTGATTTTGACTACATTGCTAATCTCAATTTACAAAAGCTTATTTTTGAGGGAACGCCTATTTCGCATGCATATCATGGCGATGTCAAAAGTATTAAAGCCTTAAAACTCAAAGATGTGGAATCTTTTTACAAAGAACATGTCAATCTTGAAAGTTTACTCATCGTTGCTGGTGGAGATATCGCGTTAGAGGATGTTCAAAAAGCTTTACTGCCCGTACTTTTGGAAATAAAGCATGGAAAAGTACGAGAAATGCCGCATTTTGATGCTCATAAAAATTCAAAAGAAATATTAGTTGAAAAAGAGAGTGAGCAAGCCTATATTTATTTTGGGGCACCTTTTTATATGAAAAGTGGTGATGAAAATGCTTATAAAGCAAAAGTTGCCAGCTTTATATTAGGTGAGAGTGGTTTTGGTAGTCGTTTGATGGAAGAGATACGTGTGAAGCGTGGACTTGCTTATTCAACACATAGTCGAACGAGTGTTGGGCAATCAAGTAGTAGTTTTACAGGACATTTGCAAACAAAAAATGAAAATTTGGAAGAGGCTAAAAAAATCGTTAAAGAAGAAATCCAAAAGTTTGTAGAACTAGGTGTTACCGCGGAAGAATTAATTCAAGCAAAGAAATTTTTACTTGGCAGCGAGCCTTTACGCAATGAGACACTTTCTCAGCGACTTTCTCGTGCCTTTTTTGAGTATTATGGTGGATTTGAGCTGGGTTACTCTAAAAAACAGTTAGTGAAAATTGAAAATTTAGGTTTAGAAGATTTAAATAACTTTATTAAAAGTCATGATGAAATTGTCAATTTGAGTTTTTCAGTGGTATCTGCACCTCGTGAAAAAAAGTGATATTGATCCTACTGAGCGTGAGCGATTAAAAAAATTAGGAGTCTCAACGCTTTTAGATTTGGCGTTGTTTCTTCCTTTTGAATACGAAAATAGCTACATCACTCCCATTCCCATTTTTGAGGCACAAAATACTTTACATGTAAAGGTTTTAAGTCACAAAATAACACCGAAAGTTTTTCAAATTACCTTTTTTTGTGAAATGTGGGATATGCCTATTGAAGGCGTTATCTTTGGCGCAAAACCTTATCACAA
>JAFLKZ010000055.1 GCA_019162915.1 Campylobacteraceae bacterium | reverse complement strand
CTATCAAATATGTTCTTCCTGCACTTGTGCCTGAAATGGAATTAGCCTATAAAAACTTAGCTGGCATCCAAAATGGCGGCGATGCCATGAATGCTTTTGCCTCTTTACATGTAAAGAGTTTTGAAGAGCAAATGAAAGTGCGAGAGCAGTTACTAAATACTGTGAACTCGATATTTTGGCAATGGTGAGGGTGCTTGGAAAATTAAAAGATATATGTCCTTGTAATTGACAGAGAAGATAAAACAGCATTCGATTTGCAACCAATAACGTCAAACTTATTTCGCACTTGTTCATGATGTTATTAGTGTTGATTTTAGAACTATACTTATACGCTGTGGGTTTTATACAATTTAAGGCATACTTTTGCATCGAAAATGATATCCGATAGAGCAGATGTCATTTGAGTGCGTAAAACGCTTGGTCATAAAGATACCAAATTTATGTTTGAGATTGAAGACAGTGAGAACACCGATAAATAGGGAGCTAAACGATGAAAATACGAGTTTATTATGATGATACTGATGCGGGTGGGGTGGTTTATCATTCTAATTATTTAAAATTTTGTGAACGTGCACGGAGTGAGATTTTCTTTAGTAATGGGCGCAGTCCTGCTATTGATGGTGGGCATTTTGTGGTGAAGCATATCGAGGCGGATTTTATTAAACCTGCAAAGCTTGGGGATTTAGTGGAAGTAAAAGGTAAATTATTGGAGCTTAAAAATGCCTCTTTGACGTTGGAACAGAGCGTTTGGTTGGATTCTGTAAAGTTATTTTCGATGACTTCTATCCTTGCTTTTGTGAAAGAGGGCAAGCCTACAAGGATAGATGATGATACAAAGACTTTTTTTACTTCTCTATTTTTATAAACTCATTTCGACCTGGTTTATAAATGGAAGTATTGTAAATTATTTGGTTGTTTTCGAGTCTTTCTGTAAACGTTTTGTTAAATGTTCCTGTAAAAAACTGGCTACATAGATAGTCAGTTCCGATACTTGTAGCGTAGTTTACCCAGTCATAAACGATATCGTGACCAAAAAGTGCATTAATTTCTTCTAATTCAGCAGGTGTTTTTTGGATTGAGTTTGCAACAAACATTTTGTCTCTATCTTCATATTGTGTCAATGTGAGCAGTAAAGGATTATAGTTTATCTGCGTTGAAAGTAAGGCGTATGGCGCTATGTCATTTGCTCTTAACTGTGAAGCAATAAGGCTTGTTGTCACTAGTGGCGTGTTAAGATACAAAGAAGAATTGTTCAGCGAAGCATTACCTTTAAAGAGTTGTTTAAAGTTTACTTTAGAGTTTTCAATGCGTTTTTCGTAGAAAACTCGTGAAGCGTTTTTCTTGACTAGGCTATTGAGTTGATAGCTTAATGCACTACCATCTTCAAATGTTCCCACTTTTTCGTTGGCAAATTCTGCCAAGCGAGTGACTTGTTGGTCATAATCAATTCCTCCAAACAAGATATTTGAGCCAGCATTTCTTACACTTGAGCGGTTAAGTGTAGGAATGTAGACCATCACATCTTTGACATTATTTGAAACTATCTGTGCGCCCTCAGGGGTAAGTGGTGCTATGATGTAGTTGTAGCCACCTGCTTTTATCTCAGCGAGAGAACTCATAATAGACTCTTCTTTCTCATCGCCAGAGTTAAAGACATTGAGGTCAAAACTATAATTTTTATAAAGAAGATAAGACATCACAGAGTTTACAGAGGTAATAGCGTATTTTTTAATTGTTTTTTGAGGTACTAAAACAGCAATTCTAATCATCGCCCCATCATTGATTAACCGATGAGAAGAGGGCTGACGAATGATAGATGGTTGTTGTTCAACTTGCGTTTGTTGTTCTACTGAAGTTGAAGGTTCTGGTATCGCCATGGCAGTTACGATAGTTGGTTGTTGCGTTATAGTGGTTGATTTTATCTCATAAGTATTGTTCGTAGCGCTAACATTGTTGACATTAG
>JAFLKZ010000128.1 GCA_019162915.1 Campylobacteraceae bacterium | reverse complement strand
GTTCATTCCACCAATTGCCATCACATAAGATGTCTCCGAACTTCCCCTTACCTGATCAATTACTTTGAAGTTGTTCTTACTTAAGTGCACATCAGCGGCGTTTTGATTGTGGTTGGTAACATAGGCGTGACCTATACCACAAGAATTAAGAAATGTTGCAAGCAATAACAGTACAGAATATATGCTGATTTTTTTCATTGTAGAAATTATTTTTTCTTTTTAAAATCAAAATTATATCCAAAATTTAGCCCAGGTTGAATAAAGTAGTTATTCCATTTTTTCTCTACTGATTTAAAAGATTCTGGAACATTAGTTCTTACAGGCCAATAACTACACCCAATAGCTGGTTCAAAAAAGAAGCGGTTTTTAAAAAATCTCAATTGGTAACCCACATGGAAGTTCAGATATAAGGTGTATCCGTTTCCAATTTTTTTATTATCCTCATCCAAATATTTTTCAAAAGCATTCAAAGCATGAACGGATGTAAAAAGGCCTTTCCACCAAAAACGCTGGTATCCTATTGTAGGTGCAAGTATGCGTGCATGTCCAGGAAAGTTTTCTCCCTTTGCATCAAATGATGAAGAGCCAAAAGGAATGCCTAATGGAAAAGAATAAATGGATCTTTTAAAGTCAAGGGAAAGAACATCTTTAGGTGTTATCCTATATCCAAAATTTAATTGCACATACTCAGGGCTATTTACTTTATCAAAATTTCCTAACAGATAAAGAGAACTCCCCACAAACCACTTTCTATAGGTACTGTCTTTTTTAACATTTTGCGCTTTTACTTGTAGCGTGTTTGCCATCATTAAAATCAGGGCGAAACATAAAATTTTCTTTTGCATATCTTTTTTTTTATTGTTAATTACTATAGCAAAAGTAGATTGGCAGGTAGCTTACATTCGTTCACTTAAGTTAAGTAATGAACCTTATCCTTTTTTTTTCGTGATATTCCTTGCTCTTAACCTTCTTAAAGATTGGGGCTTGATCCCTAAATAGATTGCTAATCGAGTATTCGCAGTTGCTCAGTTTTGCATAGTTTCAATTATTGATACTGTTTTCTAGCCATCCTGCACTGAGCTTTTCCTAAGTTGTCATTCGTCAGAGTAGAGCAGCTGTTGTGCCCAGATAGTTTCTTAGCTCTTAAATTCTACTATTTGGGCACTGACAGTACTAGTTCTTGGGGCAAAACCACTAAAGTGTTCTTCTGTCATCAGGTTGATGATGGCTTTGGAACCATTCAGCAAGTTGGCTTTCTGCATCATTGTTGAATATGCATTTTCGTACAATTGCCTTTTGTTCATTCCGTCAATTGCCATCACATAAGATGTCTCCGAACTTCCGCTTACCTGGTCAATTACTTTGAAGTTGTTCCCACTTAAGTGCACCACGGTAGCATTTTGATTGTGTTTAGTAACAAGAGCCGTTCCGATGCCACACGAATTAAGAAAATGGCGCAAGCGATAGAAAAACGGGATAAATGCGGATTTTTTACATTGTAGAAATTATTTTTTCTTTATAAAATCAAAATTATATCCAAAATTTAGCCCCGGTTGGAAAACGGATTTTTCCCATTTTTTTTCTACTGCTTTAAAAGATTCAGGAACACCAGTTCTTACAGGCCAATAACTGCAAGCAATGGCTGGTTCAAAAAAGAACCGATTATTAAAAAACTTAAACTGATACCCCACATGGAAGTTCAGATATAAGGTATATCCATTTCCAATCTTTTTATTATCCTCATCCAAATATTTTTCAAAAGCATTTAAAGCGTGCACGGATGTAAAAAGTCCTTTCCACAAAAAACGTTGGTATCCTATTGTAGGTGCTAGGATTCGTGCATGTCCAGGATAGTTTTCTCCTGGTTTATCAAATGAAGGTGATGCTAATGATATCCCTAAAGGCCAAGCATAAACAGACCTTTTAAAATCCAAGGAAAGAACGTCTTTTGGTGTTATTCTATAAC
>JAFLKZ010000126.1 GCA_019162915.1 Campylobacteraceae bacterium | reverse complement strand
CCATATTGCCTAGAATGCTTAGTTTTAAACATACCTTGCAATTACTTTTTGCTTACAGTGTAATAGAGGTTAATAGCTTGTGTTTACTGAAACTTATTGGTAAAAAATATATTGGTCACAGAACTGGACGCATTGAGCCTCGTGCTATCAAAAAAAGACATAATGATTTTCCACTACTCATGAAGCCTAGAAATATTGCGAGGGAAGAAATTAGGTTAAATGGTCATCCTAAAAAGCTTAAGTAAGTGCCATTCAAGCCTGTCCCCATTTACCCCTTAATTATATAGTGATTTTACTTAATATTTTTGTGTTTTTAATTTAATCCAAATAAAATATTAGATACATTATCTACTATAATAAGTAGTAGGAGAAAATTAAATATGGGATTGATGTCAACACTAGCATACCTAGAAGCAAGTAATGCAAATAGTGCTGCTCAGAATGCTGCACAAGAAGCAAGGGCACATAGAGAATTTGTTGAAAATCAACAACATCAAGCTTATCTTGAAGAGACAAAAAACAAAACAAGACAATTATTTCAAGATATTTATAATAATAATGGAAATATAGAACAATGTGATTTAACTCATCTTGAAAGAATTAAAAAACCTATGGAATCAAGAGTTCAAACTGCTATGAAATCTTATGATCCACTTGCTGAGCAAAATAGATATATACCAACAAAAACTAAAATTTTTATACCTTTATTTTTAATAATGACATTAATAACATTTTTGGAGTTTATAAATAAAATCAATATTATAGAAGGTTATAATATTATTATTTTTATTGCTTTTCTCATTTCATTATTTTTCTCATGGGCTGGAATTGGTGCTTATAAAGATACTATATCAAGTAATAAAAGAGATAAAAGCAATAAACCTAAAAGGGAAGAAAGATACAAAAAATTAGAAAACCTTGCCTTGGAATTTCCAAAATTACTAGCAGGAGGAATTACTCGAAAAAGTTATCTAGACTCAGTTATTTATGATCTAGTCGAAACATTAATTAAGAATGGTAATCGAGCAAAAGTTGAAACAGCTTATAAAGCTTTTTTTAATGTATTAGGAGATTTCAATCCAAATAGTGTTAACTTTGATAACAGATTCCAAAATGTATACCATTTTAACAAAACAACTTTTTCAGAATATAATAATATAATAGAAAATTAATTTTCTATCTTGCTTGTATTACTAGTATAAAAAACTCTTACTTTTGGAACACCAATTACTCAAATGAGTTTTCCGTGTTCCATATGTACCCATCCCTAAAAACTAGACCACACATAAGTTGATAATTTCTGATAAAATTTATCAGGAGTTAATATGCGAAAAAGTCGTTTTAGTATGAAAGGGGTCCGAGCTAAACTTTTAACTTATTCTTCGTGAATAATAGCTACATCGACAATATCTAGTTTGTTTTTGGGGACTTCTGTTCCTTCAAGGTAGATAGGACTTTCATCAAGCCGATATTTTGACATTGTACTTTGCCATAATCTCTTTTGCTTGTTGTTGCAAAGGCTTAGATGCGGGCTTGTAGCCTTCTATTCTTTGGGAAATTGAAACAACTTTTTTGATCGTTTTTTTTGAAATTTCGCGTGATTTCATAACCCTTTGCCTTTATTTTATAGATGTCTAATTGTATCAAATTTTTAAATATATAGAGACAAATTTTGTTACAATATCCACTCAAAAAAATCTTTACATGTAAAGCCTAAGGAAATCAACTTTATGAATCCACTTATCACCTCACTCGTCCAAAAAACAGGCATCTCTCAAATCAATATCATTAACATTTTAAAACTTTTAGAAGAAGGCTCGACCATTCCTTTTATTGCTCGATATCGCAAGGAAATGACGGGTAATGCGAGTGATGAGCAACTTCGTGATTTTGAGAGCATTTATGCGTATTCTAAAAAAATGTTTGAGCGCAAAGAGGAGATTTTACGGCTTATTGCTGAAAAAGTAGAGTTGAGC
>JAFLKZ010000053.1 GCA_019162915.1 Campylobacteraceae bacterium | reverse complement strand
TTGCAATGGTGTGTGCAATGCCATAGAGAGGTCATTGGTAATATGGTTAGAACCGACACCTAAAAAGTCGTTATAACGGATGGCATGACCGGAATGGATCACGATGTTGCTCGTATTTCCACCCATATCTACAACAGCGGCACCCAACTCTTTTTCATCGAGATTAAGTACAGCGATAGCGGAAGCGTAACCGCTTAGAACTACACTTTCTACATCCACACCGGCAGCTTTGACTGCTTTGCGTAAATTATTCAGATTGCTCTTAACGGTTGTAATAATATGCGTTTCAACTTCCAAACGGGATGCATTCATTCCAAGAGGATCTTCGATGAAATCTTGATCGTCTACCTTGAAGTTATAAGGAAGTGCGTGAAGTACTTCAAACTCATTAGGTATGTTCGCATTGTAAAGAGAAGTGTGCATAACACGATTAATCTCTTTGAGGGTAATCTCTTTATCAGGGATATTAACAATACCGCTTGAGTTTAAACTTTTAGTGTAGGCACCCGAGATGGTTACGATTGCACTTTTTAAATCAGTCCCTGCCACACGCTTGGCATCATTGAGAGCATTCTTAATTGATTTAGACGCTAGCTCAATGTTCGTGATACTTCCTTTTCGAAGTCCCTGCGCTTTGGCTATACCTGCTCCAATAATTTGAGCACTGTTGTCATCACCAATCTCTGCGATAATGGCACAGATTTTTGTCGATCCGATATCGATGGCTAAAACCGTTCGTTTCAAAATCAAATCCCCTCTGCATAGATTTCTATTGGATACTTACTCTCAAGCATTCTTAACAGCTTTTGATTGAGTAAATTTCCTTTTAGCTTCATAACGGTGTTATCATCAGCTATTGTTGTATCTTGAAGCAACTTTTGTTCCAAAACGTTATAAAGAATCACATTTCCAGTTTCTAAAGTTAAAAACCCTTGTTTTTGTTTGGATGCAAATAATTTGTTAACAAATTCAGTCGATTCTTGATCCGACAAACCCGCTAATTTAGAACTTTCTTTACGTGTTATGAAATCACTTACTGTTCCATGAAATGTTTTAAAACTGTTTTGCGCTAACTCTTGAAGTTTGGCTTTTTTCATCTCATAAGTGTAACCGATGTTAGCTTCAGCTTTTGCTTCTTCATAGGTTTTCGGCATAGTCGGATTGAGTTTTTCGAACTTAATGATAACGTATTCGTTATTCACTTTCCGTGGTTTCAAAAATGCTTTTTGAGTGTTGAGTGCCATAATTTCTTTTAACAGTTCAGGTGAGAAAGTTTTACTATCCGAAGATAGATTTATCTTTTCAACTGTTACGGATGAGTTAAGTGAACCTTTTTTAAAATCAATGTAACGACGAAGAGCTTCTTTTTGAGTTGCTTCATCATTTAAGGCTGCAATAACTTGCGCTCGTGCTTGAGCTAATTCAAGCATTTTGCCGTCATTAGAAGTAAAAGAGTGCATATTTGATTGATAATAGCTATTTATGTCTGTTTCATTTGGATTTGTACTTAGAAGCGGTTGACGAACTAAAGAGAGGTCGTACGTTGCCGCTTTTTTATAATTGTTTTTATTCTTTTCCCAGTAACCTTTTAAAGCTGTTTCATCCGAAGCGATTGTGAGCATATCTGGAGTGAGAACCTTATAATCGATTTTATCCGCAACTCCCATTGCATATGCGATAGACGTTCCTTCAAGCGGGCTAACTCTTGGAGAGAAAAGATAAAGTGTTTTTTGAATGAGTAATTCTCGACGCATCGAAGTCTCATACTCTTTTATTGTAAGATGATTTTGTTTCAGCGTATCCGTATACTGCTGTTTGTCAAATTGACCATTTTTGGTAAATGCTTTTTGTGTTTTGATCAAATCAAAAAGCTCTGCATCACTTATTTGTAATTGATAGCTTGCTGCCAAATTTAAAATCAGAGATTGATCAATAAGATTTTTGAGGGCTTGACGCTGTAATCCGAATTCTTTAGCTTTCTTTTCATCTAACTTACCTTGAAACATTTGGTTGTATTGGTTGAAAAGATTACTATAATTTTTTTGC
>JAFLKZ010000196.1 GCA_019162915.1 Campylobacteraceae bacterium | reverse complement strand
ATGACCAGAAGACCAACTTTTTCGAGGGAACGGTTACCAACTATTCCAAGGGAAGTTTGAGTTTTGACGACTTTTAGAGGTTCTTTGCAGCATGACTTTTTTTATCCTTTATCCACATCATCTTTTTGAGGCTCTTGACCCTTTGCGTGGTCATAAAATTCTTCTTGTGGAAGAGAGCTTTTTTTTTACTTATTACTGTTTTCATGTTCAAAAGCTCATACTACACCGTGCATCGATGAAATTTTACGAATCCTATTTAATTAAAAACGGTTTTGATGTTGAATACCTCGAAAACGATACGGCATTAGAACACTATAAAAATCAATCCATAACCCTTTATGATCCCATAGATGATTATCTCAATCGCAAAATACAAGCTCTGTTTACCTCCTTGACAATATTGCCCAACCCTAATTTTTTAAACACGAATGATGCTTCCAAATTTTTGCATACGTTTTATATCCATCGCCGTCAGGAACTGAGTCTCTTCATAGACGACAGCGGCAAACCTTTTATGGGAAAATGGAGCATGGATGGCGATAATCGCAAAAAAATACCTAAAAAATTTCCTAAACCTCCCCCTTTGTTTTTTGAAAATCGCTACATCGAGGAAGCCAAAGAGTACGTCAAAAAATTTGATACAGTAGGAGAATGTGAGACGTTTGCCTATCCTGTGACGTTTGAAGAGGCGCGTATGAGTCTGGAGTATTTTTTGCGGACTAAATTTGTCCATTTCGGCGATTTTCAAGATGCAATGGATGAAAGCAACAATCCTTTTTTATTTCATTCCAATCTTTCTAGTTCCCTCAACATAGGATTGCTTGGACTAAGCACACTCATTGACTCTATTGCTTCCTATGATGCCCCCTACAATGCCAAAGAGGGATTTATTCGACAAATCATCGGATGGCGCGAATTTATGCTGCGTATTTATAAAGACAGCGGTGTTGCCATGCGAACTGCCAATGTTTTTGGATTTACTAACGCTCTTCCCCCTGCTTTGCTTCATCAAAACAGCCTCTTGCTCCCATTTGAGGATGCGATGTCTAAACTTTTTACCCATGCTTACGGTCATCACATTGAACGGTTGATGATTATGGGTAATCTCTTTTTGTTGTTGGAAATCAAACCCGATGATGTACACGCTTTTTTTATGCAATATTACATCGATGCCTACGACTGGGTTATGGTCGGAAATGTCTATGGGATGAGTCAGTTTAGCGATGGAGGTTCTATCACGACCAAGCCCTACATCAGCAGTTCAAATTACATTCTAAAAATGTCACACTACCCAAAAGGGCAATGGTGTGAGATTTGGGATGGACTCTACTGGCGTTTTTTGCATCGCCATAAAGAACGTTTTAGTAATAACCACCGAATGGGGATGCAGCTGGCACTGCTTGAAAAGATGAAACCACAAACGTTACAAAAACATCTTGAGACTGCCGAAAAATATTTTATTTTTTTAGGATTAAGTGATGGCTAACAAAGATACCCTTAATGGAGAAGATATTCATCTAGATTGGTTTTTCCATAAAAAATAGAAGAGTCGGAATCTTTGATTTGTTTGGCAATGCGAGCCATGACTGTTTTAACACCTGGTGTCTTTTCCGGATCGGTTAGCGGTAATAACCGTACAGTGAGGGATGTTTTTTTCTCTGAAAGCTGAATAAAAAATATTTGATTTTTTCCATCTTCAACCGCGATAGATTCAATAAGAGCACTTTGCGCAGAGCTATTGATATATTTGTCACTCACTTTTAAAATACCACCCTCGATTCTTTCTGAAAACGGGGTAATCGATTCATACGCTTTTTGGGTCGAATTAATATTTTCTAAAACGATATGAGGCATAGTAAACTCCAAGATTTGTATTTTATGTATTTTACACTGTAAACCAAACAGTTTGTAGCTCGATAATGTTTGTTGATATAGAGCAGGGTCACCTAATAAACAATGCTCTTTGCCTATTACAAAACTAGATCATCTGCAATTTTGATTTAATATCGATGAATGCACTAAATAACCCTACATAATAATTATGAAAAAATGTAAACT
>JAFLKZ010000193.1 GCA_019162915.1 Campylobacteraceae bacterium | reverse complement strand
CGACCATTCTAAAACAGATGGACTTGGTTTTTCGCAAAAACAAATTGCTCTATAACCCAAGCTTTCAGTGGAAGTGAAATCACTTTAGATTTCATGTGGTGACAATTTGTCACCGTTTTATTTTTCCAACTTTTCTAATATATTTAACACACCCATGTCTAACTTCGAAAATGCAAACCATTTTTTTCCTAAATCTTTGAGACTCGCTCCGATATGGTACACCTCGATATTATCGATAAGTAAAAATCTATCGTGGGAAGAATCAAACCTTTTTATCTCTATTTTTGGATATTGGGTATTGTATTTTTGGAGATCTAGTTCGAGCTGTTTAGTGATATTTTTGGTGTAAATAGTGGCTTTAACTTTTGGTTCTCTTTTAGACAACAATGTTAAAACCGTATCGTCGATGTAGTTGTCGATCAGCACAATACTTTTATTGGCACTTTTGATGAGATCCGATACAAACAGATACGCATCATAAATCTGCCCATCATAAAAGATACCTTGTTTCGGTTTGATCGATTTATCTTCGATCGCGTTGAGTATTGCTTCGACTTTTTTATCGGTTTTAGACTGTTTTTGTTCTAATGAATCAAGTCTTTGAAATATCAGTGCATTATTGGAGATAAGCCTCCGCATCTCGACAAAACTTTTGATAATTTTTATACTGATTGCTACTGCGATTTCGCTTTTAAGGACAGCTGAGAGCATAGATACACCTTGCTCAGTAAAAACAAAAGGCAAATATCTTCTACCTCCATATTGTTTGGATGTCACATTTTGTGATCTCAAGTTTTGATATTCATCTTCACTAAGCTGAAACATAAATTCTTCAGGAAACCGTTCAATGTTTCTTTTAACAGCTTGATTTAGCACGCGGGTTTCTACACCATACAACTCAGCTAAATCTCTATCCAACATCACCTGCAATCCGCGAATAGTGTAGATTTTGGTTTTAATGCTGTCATCGATGGAGGCGGTGAGATCGTTCATCTGCGATTCCTAAAATTTTGCTTCATTGTACCCCGTCGCTCGAAAATGCGGGAAAATATGGCAAAGTGAAAAAGATTTTACTTTTTGTCTCTTTTTTCTATAGCTTCGATTGCACCTGTAGGCAATCGACTAAATAATTCTTTCACGCGTTTCGGTTTTGCAATTTTTTCTTCTACTATAAAATTTATCATTTCAAACATAGCATGTGCCATTTCCGGTGTATCATCAAGATTTAGCTCATTTGGATGAACTGCATTATTTCCAATGACTCGACAATAATCAAGAGCTTGCTGTATTTCTTCTGGTAAGCCTTCTGATACAAGCTTGGCAATATCTTTATCGAGTTTCCCTATATTAGCACCTATAAGAGGCATTAGATTTTGAATGGCGAGTCTTAGTAATGCAGCAGAAGCTTTTGGTGATAAATCAACTACACTTAATGCTTCATTGTATAATGATTTAATATCAATGGGCATTTCTTGATGTGCAGGTAAATGCGTTATTGTGATGGGATCGATCATTGTTTTATCGTTAGTTTTCCACAAAGATTTTTTATCACAATGCTCACAATTACATAGTCTATAATTTGTCTTTATGTTACCATATATTTGATAATAAAGATCGTACCAATGTTGTTTTGAATAAACTCCGCAGTGTGGACAATGAAACTGTTCTTCTTCATATTTTGGCGCATAGTATTTACTCATTATATTTCCTAAATTTATATCATAGATTATACAAGCTCTTATTATACAAAAATTATGAGAAAGTGTGAAAGAAGATGACAAAATGAAATGCTAGATTCCGTGTCGTAGGATGGAATGATAGAGACGTTACCCTTCGACTAGCTCAGGGCGAACGTAAAAGAGAATTTTACATTTAGCCCTTATTTTATTATTGTTAAAATCCGTAATATAAAAGTATTAATTATTATTAAATAACGATAAATCCGATACAATGTAGTCATACATCTTAATCAAAAGAAGAATTAAGCCATGAGTGATGAAACTGCAATCAAGGGAATGGGATCGATTCTACACTCTCATGGAGTAGCCTTCCGCGTTTGGGCACCCCATGCACA
>JAFLKZ010000175.1 GCA_019162915.1 Campylobacteraceae bacterium | reverse complement strand
ATCATTTCTCAACAATAACATGCCACTCTTTAATCAAGCGTTCCAACGAATATGAAGCATTAGCAGGGCTTGTGGATGGAAGAGGGATAATGAGCTGACGAGTTTGGGGATAACATAACTTCATATAGAGCTGGTAAGCTTTCGCTCCATTAGCGTATATCTGCGTGATAGAAGTATCCTTCAAAAGTGATGAGATATCATTGGGGATGACTTCTTTAATCGAACTATCACTAGAATTTTTAATCGAACATTCTTGAACCACATCCCAAAGTGCAATATTAGTTTGGTTTAAAAAGGCTATTTTTTCTTCAATAGTCATGGGAATATCTTTACATGTAAGGCTTGAGAGCACTTTCCAAAAACGATTTTGTGGATGCTGATAATAAAATTGTGCCACACGGGAAGTAATGGAGGGAAATGTTCCTAATATAAGTATGGTTGACTTAGGTGTTACCACAGGATCAAAAGGATGGCTAAGTTTTAACATCGTTTTCCTTTAGTTTAAAGGGCACCTCTTTTTTACATGTAAACTCACCATTTGAGATAAGCGCAAAGAGATTTAGAATACTATTATAACAAAAGGAGCGCTTATGTTAGACTATCATGCTAAAACGATGCACTCTTATCTCTCTGTGCGCACCAAATCACAAGGAATAGACTGGGATAACCAACCTAAACAATTTAAAATTTATCCAGATATTTATAGGCGCATCACGCTTGAAAAAGAAAACTCACACCATCGTTTTTTCTCACTCATTGGTGGCATCACAGCACAAAAAAGTTATCCAGGAGTGAGCTATGCCTTGCGCACTAACCCCTCAGCAGGAGCGCTCTATCCTAGTGAAGTTTATGTTCAAATCAGAGGGGTTGAAGATTTTGTAGATGGGATTTATCATCTTAGTCCTAGTGAGTCTGCTTTGGTTTTACTCTGTCCTTTAGCTCACAATGAAGGGGTTGAATGCTCTTTACATGTAAACAAAATCAAAGGTTTTATCTTCCTTTTTTCTGCCCTTTACTACCGTTCATCTTGGAAATATAAAGATCGAGCTTTTCGTTATTGTTTGCACGATACAGGGCATATGATAGGAACGCTTGAAGCCTCTTGTTTATTGGTGGAGAAACCTTATCGCATTATTTATGGCGGAGATAAACAGCGGCTCAACGAACTGCTTTGCTTTGGGAGGGGAGAGTTGTATCTTTCAAGTGTCATCGTAGGAGAAGAAGAGGGCTTTACATGTAAAGATTTTTTGATAGATATTCCTCCCGTAGATGGAACGGGTACTTTTGAAGCTAATGCTCTTATCGAGGAGACATATGTACAAACCTCACATCCCTTAGGCAAAAAACAAATGGTAATACCTTATTTTGATCTTGAAAAAGAACATTTTTTAAAAAGTATATGGCAGCGACGTTCCATTCGAGAGCTGACACAAAAGTCAATCACGCAAGAAGCATTTGATAGGATAATGCATTATATTACACAGCCTATACCCTCCGATGTTGATGAAGAAATTCAAATTTATGCTGTTATAAACCGTGTAGTGGGAATGAATCAGGGCGTTTGGGAAAATGGTAGTTATGTTAAAATGGGTGATTTTACACAAAAAGCTGGCTATCTTTGTTTGGAGCAATCTTTAGGTTCAAATAGTGCTGTGACTTTTTTCTTAGTAGGAAAGAGTGTTCAAAACTATCAGCCTATGATGCAAAAAGCAGGTATTATTGGGCATAGACTCTATCTTGTCAGTGAATATTTAGGCATTGGTTGTAGTGGAATTGGGGCTTATTATGATGCCGAAGTGAGTGATTTTTTGGAAACAAAAGGGATGATTCTCTATGCATTAGCAATAGGGAAGTGATTTACTTCCCTAAAAAGTTATTGGAGTAAAAAGCCCATTTGCTGTTGCATTAGCTGTGTGCTATGAGATTGTGCGATTAAAGAAGCTGTTAGTTGTGTATTGCTAGCAGATAAATTGCTAATTTTGACATCCATCGGCTCTTCTGAGATGTTAGCGTAACTTGATGTGGCGTTGGAAAGAGATGAGAGAAGCGTGTTAACGCTTGAGCTCGCATTTTGCATGGATGAGCCTACATTGGAAAAAAGTCCATCGACTTGTTGTTTTAAATCACTGATA
>JAFLKZ010000138.1 GCA_019162915.1 Campylobacteraceae bacterium | reverse complement strand
TCCAATAGTATAGTGGATATCCCTTTGATGCAAAAGTTTGAGCTACATAGTTTTCCTAATACCTTTATAATATATGTTTTACCAACCTGTCTGGCTCCATTAATAATCAGAGGCATACGGTTAGGTTTGTTTTTCCAGGCAACTAAATTTTCAATAATTTTACGCTTTATGTTCAAAAATATTTTTTAAAATAATTGCAGTCAAGTAAAACTTTTTGAATAGAGATTTCTCCCTACGGTCGAAATGACTATCAGCAAGTTGTTAGTTGGGAGGGGGTTAGTTTAGGGCTTCGCCGCAAACTAACCCCCTCCCAACCTTATAGCTTTAATCGCCCTGTTATTTCGAACGAAGTGAGAAATCTAATTATTTTTACCAGACAACTTAAGCTCTCTGGTAGTTGCAGTGCATTAAACTCGTACCACAATCGTATAAAATTAACTCATATCGTATCAATAGTATAATCGAATATTTATCGAATAAAAACGTATCATATCGTATCATTTTTTTGTTTTTTTTGATATATTTGTACAATGGAAAATTTAGTACACACTTTTAGGTTAAAGATTGATTGGACATTAATCAGTCTGATTAGTCAAATAGATAGGTTTGACGCTTCATGGACTTCAATTGAAAAACGGGAAGGACAAAGTTTAAAACAATTAAAATCTATTGCAACAGTTCGAAGTGTTGGAGCTTCAACCCGAATTGAAGGTTCAAAAATGTCAGACGAAGAAGTAGAGGTTTTGCTTAAAAACATCGATATAACTAAAATTGAAGATAGGGATTCTCAGGAAGTAGTTGGATATTTTGAAACATTAGACTTAATATCTGAATCATACGAAGAAATCAGGATAAATGAGAATGGATTAAAGGGTTTACATAATATACTGATGAAGTATAGTAAGAAGGATTCATGGCATAAAGGAGATTATAAAAAACATAGTAATGCAGTTGAAGCAACAATGCCTGATGGTTCTAAACAAATTATTTTTCAAACTACAGAAGCCGGATACCCAACGCAAGATGCTATTTTGCAGCTTTTAGATTGGTATAATAATGATAATCAAACACACCCGTTAGTAAAATGCGCATTGTTTGCTTATGATTTTGTAAGTATACATCCTTTTCAAGATGGTAATGGTCGATTAAGTCGGTTGATCTCTACATTGTTAATGCTTAAAAATGGATATAAATGGATTCAGTATGTGAGTTTTGAGCATGAAATAGAAAGTCGTAAAACAGAATATTACAGAGTTCTGCGAGCTTGCCAGTCACAACGACCAAATGAAGAAATAGGTGAATGGATTAATTTCTTTTTTGATGCTCTGATTAATATTCAGGGACAATTAATGAAAAAGTTAGAGACTAAAGGTGTTGAAACACAATTGTCACCCAAAGAAAAATCGATTTTGACATTTATCAGTAACAACGCAGGATGTAAATCGGGGGATATAGCAAAAAGATTAGGTATCCCAAGTCCAACAATAAAGAGGATATTGCCCGATTTAATTGGTAAAAATTTAATTGATAAGTATGGAATTGGTCCGGGAACAAATTATTCAATAAAATAAAAAAACACCAGCGTTCTATTCACGTTATTGATAGAAAGGTAATAATGAAAGCCTTTCAAATTGCTTATTACCAAAAAAACCGACAAGGATATTACTCCCTGTCGGTTTGCTAAAAAATGCTTTTGTACGTTTTATTTCTTCATCAAGCTTTCCACCATTTTCTTCAACTCATCTATTTGTTTTTGTTGAGCTTCGATTGTAGTTTGTTGATCTTGAATAGCTTTTACCAGCAATGGCGTTACTTTACCATAATCAATGCTCCACATTTCTTCTTCATTTGCCGGTTTGCTCACTGCATTAGGGAAAATATCGTACAGCTCCTGGGCTATAAAACCGGTTGTTGGCATATGGGCAGGGTCGGCTTTATACACATAATCGCGCACCTTTATTCTCATTAAATCGTTGATGCCAAAATGGGTATTTACGATATTGTCTTTTAAACGTCGGTCGGAAGTGGTATTGTAAGCAACAGTTGTTGCAGTATTTTGGGTGATAGAGCCAATCGTAGTGCCATCTGGTCTGTAAAAACCAACCATAGTAGCACCACCGGTACTATTTGAG
>JAFLKZ010000040.1 GCA_019162915.1 Campylobacteraceae bacterium | reverse complement strand
AATATCATGTCAGAACTTTATGATGAGGGATATTTGGGTGAGTGTATGAGTGCGGGGGATGATGGATACGATACATTTTACCTCAACCGTCGTGGTCGCGCAGTCATCGGGATAGAGTAATGATGAAACTCGTCGTGTTTTATGAGAAGCCTTTCTGTGCTGCTAATGCTAAACAAAAGCAGATATTACGATCCAGTGGCTGCACGTTGATAGAACGCAATCTTCTCGAACACGGATTGGATGCAGAGGGACTTCGTAGTTTTATGGGGGATATGAGTGTCTGTGAGTGGTTTAATCCTGCTGCCCCCGCGATTAAAAACGGCGAAATTTTTCCAAACGATTTAGATGAAGAAGAAGCAATGAAATTATTGATGAGTGATCCCATTTTGATTCGCCGTCCTCTCATGATTATTGGTAGTGAAAAACTATGCGGATTTGATGGGGTAAAAGTAGCAGAGATATTGGATAAAGCCGTTGAAGAGATGCCAAAGATAAACTGTATGGAAAAAAGCTGTTTGGAGAAGAAAAGCCATATATAAAATAAAATGATATTTTACTTCATTTTTACAATTATAGAGTATAGTAGTGTAAGTAAAAATGAAGTAAAAATAATTTGTTAAAAGGCTGGAATTGAATCTCCTTATTGAAAAAAATTTAGTTCGGATGGTTGCTTACGGTCCTTTTGTTTTCATACCTTTTGTTGTTATTTTAATTTCTTTTTTAGTCATTCATCAAAATCAGCAACGGTACAACAATTCTATACAAGATTTGGAATCATCCTATGTTGAGACACAAAAAAATGTTGTTCTCTCTAAGTTAGAGAGCTCCATAAAACTCATAAATTACCAGCAATCCATCACGGAAAAAATGTTAAAAGAGAAGGTGAAGTCACGTGTCGACAGTGCTTACTTGGTTGCCAAAAATATCTCTGAACAAAATAAAAATACTAGAAATCCACAAGAAACTCAAAAAATAATAATTGATTCACTTAGACCGCTTGTGTGGAATGGTGGCGAAAGCTTTATTTTTATTTTGAATTATGATGGCATATTTTCGTTGGCACCGAGCTATTTAAGAGATTTGGAAGGTCACAGCGTTATCGACTTTCAAGATGCTACCGGTAGATATGTAATTCGTGAAGAGATAGCTCTTGCCAAAAAATCGGGTGAGGGGTATTTGTGGGATACCTTCATTCGTGCAAAATATGATCCGAAAATACAGTTTAAGCAATTGGCGTATATCAAGAAGTTTGGTGCTTATAATTGGTATATTGGTTCGGCAGAGTATTTAGATACAACGACGAAAGAGATGGAAAAAAGTACATTAAATATTTTAAATAATAGTACAGCTAGTGATAATGAGTATTTTTTCATTTTAGATCAATCAGGAAATGTCATTTCGCCTGGAAAAAATTCTAATTTTAAGAACAAAAACATTTCATCTTTGAAAGACGTTGACGGTAAAGAATTTATTAAAGAATTGATGAGCAGTGCAAATTCTAAAAATCCTCACTGGGTTTCGTACAAATGGAAGAACTTAGTTAGTCAAAAGATTGAAACCAAGCATTCGTATCTAAAAAAAGTACCCAATAGTAAGTGGTTGATCGGCAGTGGATTTTATATGGAGGAATATAATAAAAAAATTGTACTTAAAAAAGGTGAGTTGGAAAAAGCGAATGAAAAACAATTAGGCAATTTGTTTTTATTATCGACCATAATTTTGTTTATATCCCTAATATTCTCTTATTTAATATCCAAAATGATACAAAAAAGATTTATCAAATATGCCGAAATGATAGAAGTCAAAAATAATGAGTTGAGTACATTAAATTTAGGATTAGAAAATATCATCGATGAGCGGACAGCGGAACTTCATGAAGCCTATGAAAAGATGGAAAAGATAGCAGTTACCGATGCACTTACTCATATTTATAATCGATATTTCTTTAATGATGCCCTTCAAAATGAAATAAACAGAGCAAACAGATATAACAGCTTTTTTTCTCTTCTGATGTTTGATATTGATCACTTTAAACAGGTTAATGATGTGTGCGGTCATGATGTAGGTGATCAGGTGCTCATAAAGATTGTCGATATAGCCGCTTCATGTCTAAGAGGAAGTGATATTTTTGCCCGTATCGGCGGTG
>JAFLKZ010000100.1:1316-2272 GCA_019162915.1 Campylobacteraceae bacterium | reverse complement strand
CTCTGGGGATCGGAATCAAAGATAGACATTTGCACTGCTGCACGAAATCGGGCTACGGTTATGTTGTTGGGGCAGGGGATTGAGAAATAATCTAGTAGTTAAGTTTTCATTAAAGCATGATGTACTAATATGTGTACATAAAAATAGATGGGAGTTAGCATGCAAACAACAACATTTTCCTATACAAGACAAAATTTGGCCACAACTATGGATTTGGTTGTCAATAATCATTCCCCCATCATTATTACACGACAAAATAAAGAGCCTGTCGTTATTTTATCGCTTAGTGATTTTAAGTCCATGGAGGAGACAGCATATCTCATGCAAAGCATTAACAATGCTTCACGCTTAAATGATGCAATACAGCAATTAGAAGCGGGACTTGGGAGAGAAAGAGAACTTTTCGAGTGAACCGCCTTATTTTTGCTGATCAGGCTTGGGATGACTATGTGCACTGGCAAGCGAATGATCAAAAAATAGTAAAAAGGATAAATTTGCTCATCAAAGATATTAAGAGGGAACCATTTTCTGGTATAGGAGAGCCTGAACCGCTGAAATATAATTGGTCTGGGTATTGGTCTAGAAGAATTACACTTGAGCATAGATTGGTTTACAAGGTGACAGATCAGATGATTTTGATTGCTCAATGCAGATATCATTATTAAGAAATAGGGGTCATAAGTTTACTATTAACTAAATTTGACCTTCCTTTCTTTTTCATAAGAAACGAAACCAAAACAAGGGAACCGCTTTTACAAAGTAAAATGTTTCTGTGAAAGAAAATCGCACCAACAACAGATCGCTTCAACATTTTAACTGAAAAGTGCTACGACAAATAAATGAATTCAATGTCAAAAGTATGATAAAATTTATAAATTTATACAGTATAATGGTAAAAAATATATCATTAAAGAGATAAAATGAAAAAAAGAACCTTGGGCAATATGCTGAAAATC
>JAFLKZ010000100.1:0-1233 GCA_019162915.1 Campylobacteraceae bacterium | reverse complement strand
GTGGGAAAATCAACGCTTGCCCTTGAAAAATTTCAAAACTATCTTACTTTTGATGATGGTGAGCTTCGCCTGTATGCCAAAGAGAATCCAAAAGGTTTTTTAAAAAATCTTGAACTCCCTATTTGTCTTGATGAGATACAAAAAGTACCAACACTTTTAGAATATATCAAGATGCACATTGATGTAAATAGAAAGAATGGAGATTTTTTACTTACAGGTAGCTCAAATGTACTCGACCACAAAGAGAGTAAAGATACTTTAGCTGGAAGACTTTGTGAATTGCGGCTGCATCCACTAAGCTCAAAAGAAAAAAATAACAAACCCGATGAAAATATCATAGAAAAACTACTAAAACGTGACTTTAAACTACCCAAAAAAGAGTACAGCGATGAAGTGATAGAGCATATATTAGATGGTGGGTATCCTGAGATTTTGGAACTTGAGGGATTGTCAAAAGAGCTATGGTTCAAATCCTACATCGCCACCTATATAGAGCGAGATGCAAGAGATCTAGCAGATATACGAGATATAGATAGTTTTATCAAATTTGTGAATATCCTTGCTTCAAGAAGTGGCACGATACTCAATAAATCAAGCCTCAGTAACGATATAGGGATAAAAGATGTCACAACAGATAACTACCTCTCTATCATAAGCCGTATCTATCAAGCGACACTGCTCAAACCATACTTTATAAATATCGGCAAACAATTTGTAAAGTCTCCAAAAGTGTTTTTCAACGATACTGGGGTACTTTGCTCGTTACTTAGAATCAACAAAAAAGAGCAACTTCTAAGCTCCCCCTATAGTGGGCAAGTTTTTGAGACGTATGTATTTTGTGAACTTCAAAAACATCTCTCCTATTTGCAAAAATCCGCCCAAATGTTTCACTACAGAACCAATGATAAAAAAGAGATAGATTTCATCATCGAGGTTGATAATGAACTACTAGCACTTGAAGTCAAACAAAGCAGCAGTGTCACAAAAGATGACTTTAAGCACATCATAGACCTGCAAAAGAGATATGATAAAAAGTCTCTTGGAGTGGTGTTTTATAATGGTGATATGGTGGTGGAGTTTAGTGATGATTTGGTGGCTATTCCGTTTGGGGTATTTTTGTAAGACAATTTGTGACAATTACAGAGTTAGAAGTTTACTATTGGCTAAATTGCAGTGATTGGGGTGTTGGTTGATTTTATTATTCAAGATAATGAAATAATTCCAATTGATATA
>JAFLKZ010000198.1 GCA_019162915.1 Campylobacteraceae bacterium | reverse complement strand
CTCCACGTTTTTGCGCGATGGAAGATAGCACTACACCAAAGGGTTGCAATGCCATGTCTTTGAACGCACGGGTTGGCCCATGATAAAGCTCACTCACATATAAATCATCACGTACTTTTACGACAGGAACGGGATTAGAAGGATCATCAAATTTATCGTACAACGATAAGGCTTCATCAATAACCGACGTTTCAATATCAATAGCCAGTGTTGTAAGTAAATCTTTTGCCAAGACTTTGTAGGAAGAGTTTAAATGCTTGGTTAAAAATTCTTCACCAAGAGAAGGAAGCTCTTTAGGAACATACAAACCGCCAAAGGATGCGATGGGACTTAAGATCGCCTCTGAAAAAGTGACTCCGCTGGGATGGATACCATCATTTCCGCGTGTTTCAATAAATTTCATCGTTTAATGCCCCAATGTAAAAAGTTTTCGAATTATAACTAAGCCTCTCTCAGGGTTGGCTTAGAGGGTTATTTATGACCACCATGTCAAAAAGATTGATTAGTATAGGTGTCCGTGCGAGATAAGGATGAGTAGGTGTGCCACAAAGTAATTCTCCTCCGCGTTTGGCAAGCTTGATTGATAGAGGAAGATTGTCATATTTAAGTGCGACATAAAAATGTCCATTACTTTCTTCACTGCGAAAGATTTTAGTATCTGAGATGCTTAGAGTACTTGTTTCGGTTACGCTGGCTTGTGCATTGGCAAAGGTGAGGGTTAGGAGGGCTTTTTTCAAACATGGTACCTTTTTAGTATTTCATCAACACTCTCTTGTAGGCTTGGTAAACCATATCGGATTACATTTTCTATAATAGACAAATCCACACCATCATAATCATGAGCTATGAAATTTCGCACATCATAAACGCCTTTTAGATCTTGTTTTGAAAATAGCTCTAGTATTTCAAAAGCACTTTCATCTTTGAGTTTATTTATTTGTTCTGCAATTGAAATCAAGTGCATCAATATGGCTGGTCTTGATTTTGTTTCATCTTGCAAAGCAATTGAAATTTTGCCATCACAATCACGCAAAATACTATCAATAAGCTTTAACTTTTTATCTATATTTTTGATTCTATTCATTGGTTCAAACATAAATCATCTCTCTTTTAATCGCTTCCACCAAATGAATATTTGAGTTCTCAAGCGATAGTAAATCAACTTTTCTGTGAAATTTTCTCGCTAATTCATCTTTTATATCTGCTATTTTTGAAGCCGCTGCAACCCCTCTATATTTTTCAAAAAAAAGATTCTTATCAAGCGTGTAGGCTATATCAATATCGCTTGTGTCCGTCTGGGTTTGCTTGCTAAAACTACCGAAAATACCGATTATATTTACGCCTTCGTTTGAATATCTATGTTTTGATTCTTTCAGTAAATTTGTAATTTCACTTGAATTCATACTTTTCCTTTTAAAAATAAAATTTTATAAAAAATAGATTACGCGATGACGGTAATTTTTAACATGAATAGTGTGATTATACGATAGGGGAGCTTTTTTAATACTCAAAGGGGGAAGTTTTTGTTGTGATGTGAAAAACTCTACAAACAAAAGCTATAAATGCCTTTGCTTATTTTTTTATTTTCTTTTGCTTTTTATCGGTATCAACTTCTAGCATAACATAAGCCTCAGCTACACGGATAGATTGAACTTTATATGGGCTGATTCCATCTCTAATATCTAATCTTTCTTTTTCTGTAGGTTCTTTAACACTACCATCTCCTAGTCTGATGTAGTCAAATTTATGTGAATTAGCTTTTGCATAACCTACATAATAATTATTAACTTTTAGTTTTAGATTCGCTGGTATATTGATTAACTTATAATTAGTATCAAGTGAACGATTTTCACCTGCAGATGCAAATATCGCAGAAGATTTATTCAGGATTTTTACAAGCTTAACTGTATAAGGGTAAATATAATCTTCTTGATACCCACGCCAATAATCTTGCAAATCACTTGAACGTAGATATTGAACTGCTATCGTAGGCTGATCTAATATTAAACGCTTAGCAGCATAATGAAAGATGTAGTTTTCATTTAAACATTTTTCATCAAAATTAGTACCATTGGAATGTAATCGAACGTATTTATCACGAGCATCATTGATTCGTTCAAGGCATAATTTTGACGCAAAAGTATCGACTTGATTCTCTAAGTCTTCTGTGGGACTATATAGCTTATCCGCTAAAGTAGCATCATCCGATTTTGACTGCAATTCTTTGTTAATTGTAAAAATCGGAGTTATTCGGACAGCAAATCGGAACATGTCTGGACACTGTAAC
>JAFLKZ010000187.1 GCA_019162915.1 Campylobacteraceae bacterium | reverse complement strand
ATACGCGCTTTGGTAATATCCAAATCTTCAACCAACTTTTGATGAGACGCAGTACTTTCAAGTAGTTTGGCACTTAAAAGAGCAATTTCTCCCTCTTTGAGTTTAATGGTGTTGGTAGTTGTTCCAAGCTCCATTTGACTTGCGACTAACTCACCTTTGACTTCATCACGTGCTAGTTCTGTATCGAGTAGAAGTTGTTTGAGATTTTCAATCTCTCTATCGGTGAGTTGCAACTTTGCATTAACTTCTTCAAGATTGTTCTCTTTTTGAGAAATAAGTTCTTGTGCGATTTGCAATGCAAAACTGGTTATATTCATATCGGAGCTCAAACGTAAAAATTCGCTCTTTTTGTGTGTCAACTCTTCTTGGCTAAGTTGTAAAACTTTTTTCTGCTCTTCAAGGTCATTTTTAATGCTCTTCAAATCCGTTTGAACATAAACATACTTCACCACAATCGCGCCAATAAGCAAGATAAAGACGAAAAGCAATCCAGCCATCAAGTCTGCATACGATACCCAAAAGTTTTCATCAGTACTGCGTGAACGGTTGTAGCGCATTATCGTAACGCATCCATTTTTTGGATAATCTGCTCAGTTTCAGCATCGATTATCTTCAAACTCTCTTTAAGCGACTCAACTTCTTCGTTACGAATAGGCATATCTATGCGGTTTCCTAGTGCTTCATTGAGGGCAACAAGCAGTTCTTTGTTGGTTTCTAACATGACGACTTGTTCTTCATTCATCTTTACATGTAAAGAAGTGGTGTTTTCGTTGAACTGGTTTAATTGGCTCAAGATGTTCTCGTGAATGAGCCCTAAGTCACGTTGTTTTTCTTGAGACCTCGCAAGGGCGTCCATACCATCTTTGATATGCTCCGCACCTCTTTTAACGGCTTCTGCTTCTAAGGTGAGCATTTGGTCAAAAAGACTAAATTTGGATTCTATGCTTTTGCTCAAACGCTCAAAAAAGTCATTAGAGCTTAGACGTTCAAACATTTTTCCAATCTTTTCAAAATTTTGAAGGTTCTCTTTGAGATAGGCATGTTCTATTTCTTCTTTGGTCCAAAAAAGTGAAGTCGTTTCTTCTTTAATTGATTCTATATCTCTATCAAAACGGCTAAGTCCTCTTTTTTCAAAGAAAATCCACCAAAGTGAGAGGGTGATACCATAAATAGAAACGTAAAAAGCTGTACCCACACCACTTAAAAGAAGTGAGATTTCATTTTCTAGTGCACCTACTGTTTGGGAAGAAAAATCTGGTAAGGTTAAAGCAATGGAGATAAATGTACCTAAAATTCCCATAGTAGGGAAAATGCCAGCACCCACAGACGCGTAATTGTCATTACGTATACGTTTACTATAATAATCAATAAAATTTTCAAAAGAAGCGTTTGATTTGACTTCCTCGCCAATGCGCATCAAGTTCTTGGTAATATACTCATTAAGTTCGATTTTAAACTCGTTAGCATAGCGTCTAAAGTAACACGCGCCATACTCACCATTGTGTTTAGCAAAGATAAGCGCAACAAGGTAAATAAGACCAATCAATACAATGCTGTGAATACCTACTTTAAAATGAAGGATACCTAAATAACCTAGCAAAAAATAAACATAAGCCAAAGTAGGCAGCGCTATAATCTTTAAGTACACCATAGAACAATTCTTTTTTGTAGTCTCTAAACTAGCGAGACTTTGGAGCGTTTGGGTCATATCTGGTTGCATGAAAAAGCCTTTATATTCTAAGAATATTGATGGATACATTATACCGCACCATTGTATATAGATATTTAACGAGAAATAGAAAAAACTTTACATGTAAAGATTTTTTAGTACCAAAAGTCTATTTTTAAATCATTAAGGAGTGCCTCTCTTCTTGATCAATGGGTATAATGACGCAACATTTATGATAGAGTAGGATTTGATGGCAGTTTTGATTGCATTTGGTTTATTGTCGGGACTTTTTTTTAGCTCTACGTTTGTTCTCAACCGTCTTATGAGTTTAGAGGGTGGACATTGGGTGTGGTCAGCATCGCTTCGTTATGCTTTTATGATTATTTTTTTACTCATCGTTGTACGCCTTTTTCAAGGTCGTAAAACACTTCAAGACCTTTTGAAACTTTTTGCGCAACATTGGATTTTTTGGATGGTGGCAGGAAGTATCGGCTTTGGCTGTTTTTACGCTCTTTTATGTTTCAGTGCAGACTATGCACCTGCTTGGGTTATCGCTGCTACATGGCAACTTACCATTATTGCTTCGCTTTTTGTGTTGATGCTTTTTGGCAGGGTGTTTCCTAAAAGAGTGTGGGTGTT
>JAFLKZ010000177.1 GCA_019162915.1 Campylobacteraceae bacterium | reverse complement strand
TGAAGAACTAAGACACCGATTTAAATTTCTCTCTTATGCGCCAGTTATCACAGTATCTGCGCTCACTAAACAACGTGTCTTTAAAATCAAAGATATGATTTTAAAAGTTTATGAAAACTATTGCAGAAGAATTCCGACATCAAAACTCAATGCGGTTATCAAAGATGCGATGATTAAACATCAAATTCCTAGTGAAAAATCTAAAGTCGTTAGAATTTACTTTGCAACCCAATATGGCGTTAAACCACCTCGTATTGCGCTGGTCATGAACAAGCCTCGATCATTGCACTTTAGTTACAAAAGATACCTCGTCAACAAACTAAGAGAACACTTTGATTTTGAAGGTAGTCCTGTTATGCTTTACCCAAGAGGTAGAGGCGAAAAAGATAATGAAGCAGAAGCGAATGTTGCACCATAAAAATCAAAATATTGTACTTATCGGTTTTATGGGCGTTGGCAAAGGAACGATTGCTAGAGCCCTTATCAAAAAGACCAAAGCCTTTGGTCTTGATACCGATGATATGATAGAAAGTATGGAAAATCGCAAAATAAAAGTCATTTTTGAAGACGAAGGTGAAGCCTATTTTCGCAAATTAGAAAAAAAAACAGCCAAATGGCTTGAAAAAAATGTTAAAAATTGTGTTATCTCTACGGGTGGTGGCTTTTACAAAGTCGACCATCTCGAAAAAATAGGCACTATTGTCTATTTAAAATCGAGTTTTGAAGGCATTTTAAAACGCCTTAGAGAGCATGAAAAAGCAGACCTTAAACTCGCCAAAAGACCTCTTCTGTGTGATGAAGAAAAAGCAAAACAACTCTTTAAAGATAGAGTTGAGGCATATGAAGCAAAAGCCGATGTCATTATTGATGTTGAAAATAAAAGCGCCAAAAAAATCGTTAATGAATTAATCAAAATATTACAATAATTTAGGATAGCGTATATGAGAGTTTTAACAGGCATTCAACCCTCAGGAGCCTTACATCTTGGCAACTACTTTGGGGCAATTAAACAGATGTTAGATTTGCAAGAAAAGAGCGACCTTTTTATCTTTATTGCCAATTATCATGCACTTACTTCACTTAAAGATGGTAAAGCGCTCAAAGCCAACACCCTTGACGCCGCCATCAATTTTCTCTCTTTGGGCATAGACCCTAACAAAGCAACCTTTTGGGCACAATCTGATGTAAAAGAAGTTTTAGAACTCTACTGGATACTCTCAGGATACACACCTATGGGACTTTTAGAGCGAGCGCACAGCTACAAAGATAAAGTTTCCAAAGGTATAGCCGCAAATCACTCTTTATTTTCATATCCCGTTTTGATGGCAGCAGACATTTTGCTTTATGACTCACAAATTGTACCTGTGGGCAAAGATCAGATTCAACATGTTGAAATGACACGTGATATTGCAATTAAATTTAACAATGATTTTGGCGATATCTTAAAACTTCCAGAGTTTAAAGTTGATGAAGATGTGGCGACAGTGCCCGGACTTGATGGCACGAAAATGAGCAAAAGCTATGGAAATACCATCGATATTTTTTGTACTGAAAAAGAGCTCAAAAAAGCTACTTCCAAAATCGTAACTGATTCTACACCGATGGAAGAGCCTAAAGATTTCCTTACATGTAATGTTTATGCGTTGGCTAAACTCTTTTTGAACAGTGATGAATTAAGCGCATTACAAGATAGATACACTAAAGGTGGCGAAGGCTACGGACACTTTAAAGCCTATCTTAGTGGACTTATTTGGAGCTATTTTGAAGAAGCACGTGCAAAAAGAGCTTATTACACTGAACATACAGATGAAGTGATGGATATATTGCAAACGGGTGCTCATAAAGCTAAACGTATTGCAGAAGAAAAAATGAAGATGATTAGAGATGTTGTTGGAATTTACCGCTAAGGAAACGAATGTTAGATATTAAACTGATACAAAATGATTTTGAAACTATTTGTACAAAACTCCGAAAAAAAAGAGTTGATGAAAATTTACTAGAAGAGTTAAGAGTTATTTCACTGGAACTTAAAAGTGCAAAATTTACACTTGAACCACTCCAAGCTGAACAAAATGCCAAAAGTAAACTCTTTGCCGTTTATGCCAAAGAAGGCAAAAGTACAGATGCGCTAAAAGTGGAACTCTCTTCTAACAAACTTAAAATAGCAGAGTCTTTAGAAACAGTGCGCGCACTTGAAGAGAAACTTGAAGCCCTTGCAACCATCATCCCTAATACGCCAGATGATATGGTTCCTCTAGGAATAGATGAAAATGACAATGTTGAGCTCAAAAGAGTTTTAACACCTCCCA
>JAFLKZ010000163.1 GCA_019162915.1 Campylobacteraceae bacterium | reverse complement strand
CTGGGATTGACATTTATAGCGTCAGAGCCTAAAATATTTGGACATTTCGGTAGTTAAAAAAGCGTACATTCTTATTTTAAAATGTGTTATAATTATCTTAAATACCTCCAATGAGGAACCATTATGCAAACGATAACCTTAGAAGTGCAAGAGAGTGTCAGTGAAAAGTTTATGTGGTTGTTATCCCATTTTAAAAAAGATGAAGTTTCGATTATAGACAATAAACGATTGGAATTTTTAGAACGCTTGCGAGTCTCTGAAAAAGAGATTAGCGAGGGGAAAATCAAACCTTTTAATTTGGAAAATTTAGCAAAAAACGTCAGTTAAATGTACATCATCGATCAAACGGAATTATTTGAACGGACGGCTCAAAAATTCTTTAAAAAACATCGTAATTTACTTCCTAAATTCGTAGAAGTCATTCAGATGCTTCAATCCGATCCTTTTTCCCCATCTCTAAAAACGCATAAGCTCAAAGGAGAACTTTCCAAATATCATGCTTGCCGACTCACGTATGAATACCGTATCATTGTGACGATTGTTATAACAGAAGAGCAGATTATTTTGATGGATATTGGTAGTCATGATGAGGTTTATTAAAGGTTGTCTTTTTATATATAGCCTTCTTTGATCTATTTTATAATGGTGATCTATAAGCCAAAAGAATTCAAATAAAATTATTAAATAGGATAAGTTATGATAAAAAAATTATTGATTGTTTCTCTTTTAGCTGGATTTATAGAAGCGAATGATGTTGAGGATGGCTTAAATGCTTTTGTAAAACAAGATTATCAAACAGCATTAAAATTATTTCAAAAATCTTGTTATGGCGGAAATATTGATGGATGTTATAACCTCGGGGTATTGTATGATAGGGGAATTTGTGTTGAACAGGACATATTTAAAGCTGTAGAGTTATTCCAAAAAGCTTGCAATGGTGGGAATGCTAAAGGGTGCTTTAACCTTGGGGTTTCATATGAAAATGGAAAGGGTATTAACCAAGACAGCTTTAAAGCGGTAGAGTTATATACAAAAGTTTGTGATAATGGAATTATTGAGGGGTGTAATAACCTTGGACTTATGTACGATAGGGGGAATGGAGTTAAGCAGGACAGCTTGAAAGCTGTAGAACTGTATACAAAAGCTTGTAATGAAGGATATGTTGGTGGGTGCAATAACCTTGGTGCATTGTACAATAGAGGGACTGGTGTTGAACAGGACAGCTTTAAAGCGGCAGAGTTGTTTCAAAAAGCTTGTGAAGGTGGAGATGCTAAAGGGTGTTATAACTTTGGGGTTATTAATGAAAATGGTAAAGGTGTTAAGCGAAATAGCTTTAAAGCAGTAGTACTGTATACAAAAGCTTGTAATGGAGGAAATGTTGATGGATGTTATAACCTTGGAATTTCGTACTATAAGGCAAACGGCGTTAAACAGGACAGCTTTAAAGCAGCAAAGTTATTTAAAAAAGCTTGTGATGGTGGGTATTATAAAAGTTGCTTTAATCTTGGGGTTTTGTATGAATATGGAACTGGTGTTAAGCAAAGTAATAAATTAGCATTAAAATATTATGGTATTTCTTGTGATATGAAAGATAAAGAAGGTTGTGAAAATTACGTTAAATTAGAGAAAAAATAATTTACTTCTTGCTTCCAAACTCCAGCTTTCGGGTGTATGCCATCAGTTTGTATTTTCAACGAGGACATTGGGAACAAGTTAACAAATTATTTTGATTGATATTGGCAGTCATGATGAGGTTGAATGAAAGATGTTTTCTTTGCGATAATTAGGAGAAGGGAATAAATGGCTACACAAATTAAAATCGGATCAATTGTTAAGCTAAATGGTGGAGAATCTCCCGTTATGAACGTAAATAATGAATTAGAAAATAATATGCTTGAATGTGTTTGGTTTAATGGGGATATTTTAAAAAATCACACATTCCATAAAAGCGTTTTATATAATATGGTTGATTACAAGTTTACCTCTGAGGAATTTGCAAAAATGTCGAATGAAGAATTACTTAGAATAGCGAGTTGGAAAAATAATCCTGTTTTACGGTCTCTTGTTCCAACGCAGAGAGCGTGGAACGAGTAATTTCGATTCAGCAGAGAGGTATCAAGTAAAAGCGTAATTCTTCTCTTGTCATCCCGTACTTGATTGGCAATCCAGTGCTCTTTTAGTACAAAAGATGGATCCCGTATCAAGTACGGGATGACGGATACAAAAAGATGTATTAAAGTATTTCTTAGCTATAATTCGAAACTTTTTATACCCTGTAACCGTACTATTTAGGAGTTCAAGTGTTTGATACG
>JAFLKZ010000086.1:1190-2441 GCA_019162915.1 Campylobacteraceae bacterium | reverse complement strand
GGAAAAATGATTCTTCAATTTCATCGATGGCGTATGAAGCCAAAACGACATTGTTCGCAAATCTAAATTATTTAGAGGCTAAAACAGATGATGTCATATTGGATCATTTAGACAAGCTTCAAAAAAATTCAAAAAAAGAGATGTATCTCTTGCATATAATGGGGTCTCATTCTGATTATATAAACCGATATAAAAATGAAACTGCTTTGTTTAAAAATACCACCAATATCGTTGAACAGTATGATAACACCATCCACTATACCGACATCATTTTAAGTCAAATATACGAGCGATTTAAGAACGAAAAATTGTTGCTAATCTATGTATCGGATCATGGAGAAAATATCAATATGGAAAACAATGGGCATGGTTTTTTGCCAGCATTTAAAGATGAATTTATGGTTCCTTTTGTGATCTACAGTAATATCAAAAATCCACGATTGGATGAACTTTACAGAGATAATAAAAAAGGGTATTTCAATTTGGAAAATTTGAACTATATGGTTCAATATGTCAGTGGTATTAGTAATCATAAGAATCTATCGTATTCCCATGATGTTATGGCAGTCGAACCCAGTAATATAGTTAACTTTGATACATTGGAATTTTACAACTAGTCGTCTTCCTTCTCCTCGCACAAATCTTCCATTAAGTACGTTAACTAAGGAGTTTCCATGTGTCAGGTCTTATCAGCTTTCAATTTACTTGGATTGGATAATTTGGTCAGATTAGGAAGAAAACTGGATAATTTTTCTTGGGAGTTATTAGGAAAAGGTAAGCGTGCGTGCAGAGACTCACCGTAAGTGAAAAAATATAACAGATCAACTTTCAACAAAGCTGGCGAAGGGAACAATACCCTAGCTTACATTTATACCAGCTCACTCCGCTCGATCAGCTTAAACCGATTGAAGGCATACTGAAATTATACAGTATTTTAATGTCATGTATTGCAATGGATTAGATTTGTTTCTGTATAATCCAACTACTTTTCATTTTATTGAAAACAAATCTTGCATAACCAAGAAATATAACATTATAAAGAGAAAATACATGGAGCGAGCAATAGAACCAAAATCATACAAACTCGAAGACCATCTTAACGATTGGGTTAAAATAAAGCTTGAGGCACTGAAACTAAAAAATCAAACGGATTATTACACAGAATCTGCTATGCCGGATTATCTCAAAGAAGCCCTCAAAGGTCGTGCTAAAACCCAAAATAAGACTAATTTTGGCAAGCCAGATTTTAGC
>JAFLKZ010000086.1:783-1134 GCA_019162915.1 Campylobacteraceae bacterium | reverse complement strand
ACAAAAGATGGTGTCAAATTTGATGAAAAATCCATTAAAAATTATGCTGTAAACGGGGCATTGTATTACGCCACAGGTATGATTGCATCGGGTAAATACCACGAAGTGATCGCTATTGGGATAGCAGGCGATTCAGATAATGCTATCGAGCTAAAAGCCTACTATGTTTACGGTTCAGGTGAACATTCGTTTAAGCTACTAGAAAATGTATCCACATTAGACTTTTTAGAAAATCAAAAAACCTTTGATGCATTTTATAAAGATGTCAGTTTAACGGATGATGAAAAGCATGATATCCTCATTAAATCACAGGCAGAATTACAAAAATATGCTAAAAGCTTAAATAAGCTC
>JAFLKZ010000086.1:0-773 GCA_019162915.1 Campylobacteraceae bacterium | reverse complement strand
AATATCACAGCACCACAACGGGTATTGTATGTGTCTGGTATGTTGTTGTCGATGCAAAATATTGTAGGCATAAATGACACGAAAATCCAAGATGGCTTAGTTCCTGAAGATTTAAAAGGCATTCAAACAGAGTCCAAGCGTGATGGGATGCAGATTATCAACCAAATCAAAGAATTCTTAACCGCACGAAATATTCCCATCGAAAAGCAAAATCTTATGTTGGCAAGTTTCTCTGAGATTTCAAAAGATGTACAACGCGATGAATTGGAGACACTAGATAAAGAAGTCTCCAAGCTCATTGACATAAAAGCCAGTATCAATAAACAGATTTTTACCTTTATTTACCACAATATTTTTCTCTCAATCGATGCGATGGCGGGACATCTTGACATCATGGGCGAGATGTATAGTGAGTTTTTGAAATATGCTTTGGGAGATGGTAAAGAGATAGGCATAGTGCTCACCCCACCATACATTACTAAAATGATGACTACGATACTAGGCATCAATCAAGACAGTAAAGTTATGGACTTGGCAACAGGTTCGGCAGGTTTTTTGATTTCTGCAATGGAGATGATGATTAACGATGCTGAAGCCAATTACGGTAAAGACACAACCGCCGCCAATGATAAAATTAGTTCTATAAAAAAAGAGCAACTGCTGGGCGTAGAACTCAATGCCGAGATGTTTACACTGGCTGCAACCAATATGATACTGCGAGGTGATGGAAGCTCCAATATCAATAAAGGTAACACTTTCAATAATCCTGAAAC
>JAFLKZ010000003.1:1956-2491 GCA_019162915.1 Campylobacteraceae bacterium | reverse complement strand
AAAACCTGTTCCAACGACTTGATCGATTCAAACCAAATTTTCGGTTCATCTGCTTTGGGTTTGTACTCCCCTTTTGCGATGGCAATAGTGCGTTTGATGTAGTCGGCTTTGCTTAGGATTCCAATGTTTAGTGTTTTAGATTTCATATATTTTCTCTGATTATTGAATTGTAATCAACTATTTATATAAGCTCATTTTTCCTATGTTGATCTGATTTACTATTGCTTGATATGCAGATACAACTGTTTTTTGTTCTATCTCAGTATAATTTCTTACCTGCTTAAATGGATCATTAGTAAGACGTTTTTTATATTCAAGATAATCTGATCTCATACGGGTAACATCATATGAACTGTTTAAATTATAATCTTTTTTTAATGTTTCTATAACTGTTAATTTTTGACTTGCTTCAGTTAGTAATGAAAGAATTTTTACTTCATGTACTGTATTTTTTACGTCCATATATTTAAGAGCAGTTTTTTGAACTTGATCGAAAGTCTTTTTATAGTCATCTAACAACTCTATAAATAACTCA
>JAFLKZ010000003.1:0-1862 GCA_019162915.1 Campylobacteraceae bacterium | reverse complement strand
AGATCAGATAAAAATAACGCACCGACATACGATAATATCGCAATAATTAAAATACAAAGCCAATACTTCAACTATTTTGCTTCTTCAATATATTGAATTATTTCATCAATTAATGTTGGATCTTCCAAAGAAATAAAACTAATTTTTTTAAGAACATCTTCTTTTCCAAATATTCGAGACAACCCACCAAAACTTTCTTCAAGAAAAGAAGTAGCATAACCTTCTGTCCCATCTAAAAGAATTTTGATTTTATCATTATTTTCAAAAGCTGGGTTTAATATTTTTTCCCGAAATTCTTGTCCTGAAAATGGTCCATCTTCATAATATCTTGCTCCAGGAGCTTCAGAAAAATCATCGGCTATAGAGATACTTTTCATGTTTCGTTCCTTTTAACCATTTTCCATGATAACAAAGTACCATGGAACTTACCTTCTAATTTATGGTTTATACCATTACTAGCGTTAACGTAGCCTTTATTAGAGATAATAACCAAATCTTTGATTTTTTCATCTTTTGCTAAATCATTGATTTTTGGTAAGCCTTTTCCTCGTTTTTTCTCATTCGTTTGCGTTCTGAATTCACCTGCCAATGCTGACATAATTAACTGATGATCCATTACACCTTCTTCTCTTATTGCAAGTTTTATTCTTACTTTTTCTGAAAAATCTTGACGAATTGTTTTTGGGATACCAACTCCACTATCTAAAAATACAAAGTGAATTTCTCCGATTTCTGAATAGTATGCCATCAAATACCATTTTTTTCTATCTCCACTTCCTTTTTCACCTGCATGATTGTGAGTATTAGCCATACCCTCTATAATTACAGTAAATATAGCTTTTGTTTCTAATGTTGGTTTATTGATTCCTATATTTTTTCGTACGTATTTTAATACGTCCTGTGCAATAGTTGATTCTGTATTAATTCCATCACGTATTGTAAAAATATCAGTATCTTCATTATATTTACTCAAATAACTTCTAACATAATTTAAAAATCCTGATTCATGTAACAGTTTTCTACAAAGCTTATCCTTAGGACTATTTCCACTAATGCTATATTGACTATATTTACTTCTTACTTCTTCAATAATAAGAATAAAGTATAAAATAGCGTCTGGTGTCATTTTCTTTACATTTCGACTATCTATAAAAACTGGAATATGCTTACTTGCATGAGTAAGTAAATCATCAAAGAATTTTAGTGTGCTCTCAATATTATCTACCAAACTAAAATTATCTGGCATAGGAATTTTATGCCTTTTGGGACGTTTTGAATATTTTGCAGATTGTTTCACAAATTCTTTTTGCTGTATTCCATCATTAAAGTAAGGTTGATATATTTTATTTTTACGCTTTAATTCATGTTCATATCTTTTTAATGCAATATTTTTTTGTTTTTCATTATCTTTTACTTTAATCATTCAATAACAGCTCCAAAATAATTTAGTCTCAATACATCTGCACCCCAAACTTCAAAAGCATCTTCGGAAGAACATCATCAAGGTTGAAAACATCCTCTTCCCGTAGCTCTATCAGTTTAAGATTAGAAAAAAATGGGTAAGTTTACTGGTGGATATAAGTTTTGTTTCAATCATCAATTTTCTCATTATCCTGTTTTTTTTCGTAGGAACAGAATAGCAAAAAATTATAGAAAAAGCAAATATTTGGGGGATGGATTCCGTATCAAGTACGGAATGACGGGAGAGACATCACCCTTCGACAGGCTCAGGGCGAACGGAAATAACGAGTACCCGACTTTTACTCCAAATTAGGACGGCGTCCCGCTGACCAATCGACAAACTTAGATATATCCTCGCCGTTATCAAATGCTTTGTCGAATATTTCTGTAATCTCTTCATG
>JAFLKZ010000032.1:328-2495 GCA_019162915.1 Campylobacteraceae bacterium | reverse complement strand
TGAGCTGTCCCAATGTCTCTTCCGGTTTGACTTTGAAAAACTCATAAAAAGAACGGCTTACTGTAACGACTCGGAGATCTTGATCCAGTACGATCAAGGGCTCCCGTACGGTGTTGATGATGCTTTCCGCAAATTGACTCGCCTCATCTGCTGATTTCTTGATGATCTCGAGATCTTTAGATATGTATCTCTCTTCTACATTATGATATATTATTTTTTTTGACTCAAATACAGTAGAATCGTTATTTTTCATTATGATCAACCTTTTTGTTGTAAATAATTTTATATATTTTATAAATTAATATTCACAGGAAATAAAAATACGGGCTTACCGGTATAGTATCCTTGAGAATAGTCAACACCAATCTTTTTTACGCTTGTGTAAATTGACGCATCACTTACGTATTCCGCTATCGTTTTTGCTCCGATTTTACGTGCAAATTCAATAATGGTTTCAACAATAATATGGTGTCGGGGATTCTTTGTAATACCTTGGATAAGTGAGCCGTCAATTTTAATGTAATCAACGTTGAGCTTCAGTATATTTTCAAAATTTGAATACCCAGTACCGAAGTCATCTATGGCAATTTTACTGCCTAAGTGCTTTACCTGAGTAATAAACTTAACCACTTCATCATAATTTTCAATTCCTTCGGACTCTAATATTTCAAATACGATACGAGATGCAGTCCCTGTTTTCGTAATAATACGAATGATTTCTTGAGTAGTTTCTTTATTACGAATGTCGCTATCCGATAAATTGATAGAAAATTCTTCTGGGCGTGTAGCAAAAAGACTACACGCTTGATTGATGACTTCAAGTGTAATTTGAGGATACAAATTTGTTTTTTTAGCTATGGATAAAAATTCTAACGGAGGAATAATGGTTCCATTTTCATCGATCATACGTACCAAAGTTTCGTATTTGTCAATCTTTCCTGTTAGTAGATTAACAATTGGCTGATAATAGCAAATAATACGCTGATCGATGATTGCTTTACGAACTGTAGCACTCATCGTAATATTAGCGTGATATTTTTCTTCTATATTGTTGGCTTCTGAATACAGCGTGATAGGTCTTTTTGTATTTTTTCCTTGATGCATAGCCATATCAGCATGTGTGAATAACTCATCTTCTCCCATTGACACACCAACTGTCATTCGAATGTTAATATTTTCATTTTTTATAATAAAGACTTTTTCTTCAAATAAAGACAATACTCGTACCAGCTCATGATAAATTTTATCCCAGCTTGTTTCTTCATAGAGCAAGATGGCAAATTCGTCTCCTGCTATTCGATACGTCGCATCATAGATTTCACTAAACCATGTTCCTAGCTGCTTTAAAAGCATATCAGCAGCAGTGATTCCAAAAAAATCATTAATCTCTTTAAAATCATCTATATTAAAAATCACACATACCTTTGGTTTTTTTTGCGCTATATCAAAAATAATTTTTTGACGATTGAGTAAGCCGGTTAATTCATCATGATAGGCTAGAAACACTATTTTTTCTTGACTTTCACGTAAACTGCTTAAATCTGTAAATACAGCAAGATAATTTTTTTCTTTGGTTTCTTTATTCACAAGAAGACTTATGCTAAGCCACTCCGGGAAAATTTCTTTATTTTTACGTTTATTCCATATCTCGCCACTCCAATGATTGTCTTGAAGCAGTTTCGTCCACATATCTTCATAAAAAAGCTTGTCGTGATATCCAGACGATAAAAAATTGGGGTTCTTACCAATAATATCATCTTCTTGATAGCCAAATATTTTTGAAAATGCGTCATTAATTTGTATGATATTATTATTTTGATCTGTAATCACTACACCATCACTGGCATGCTTTATTGCTGTTCCAAAAAGTTCTGCTTCATATTTATATTTACTTATTTCTTTTTTCCTGGCAGTGCACTTAAACGTAATACTAACGAGAAAGGCACATACTTCAAGAAATTGTTCGTGAAAATTTGAAGGCGTAAGATGTTCTAATGAGGAAAAAGCAAAACTTCCAACTAATATTTTTTTATCATTGTAAAGTGGTACAGACCAGCAGGAGAAAAAATTAAGATCAAAAATGGTGCAATAATTCTCTACAATGTGGGTTGGTTTACGAAACGATGGTGCTGAAATATGGCTCATTAATCCTGTAGAATCGTTAAGT
>JAFLKZ010000032.1:0-250 GCA_019162915.1 Campylobacteraceae bacterium | reverse complement strand
AATAATCTTCTGTTGAATTTCAATAATTTTTTGATATTGTAATGAGGAAAGAGGTTCTTTAATGGGTGCTTCAAAAGCTTTAGTTGTATTGGTCATAACGGCATTCTATAGTGATAAAGTTATTTTATAGTTATGAAGTCAGCTTCAATGGATCATGGCATAACCCGATTGTGGAAAAACACGAATAGTAGTATTTTTATCGTTATTTTTGAACATAATTATCAATTCTGTCTGTAGAAGAGTATCTAAT
>JAFLKZ010000073.1:1160-2567 GCA_019162915.1 Campylobacteraceae bacterium | reverse complement strand
TGCCAACGAAGCCAACGCCAGAGCATCCCAATCTGAACACAATGCCAACGAAGCCAACGCCAGAGCATCCCAATCTGAACACAATGCCAACGAAGCCTGGCAGCACTACTATATGATTGCAAATAGCAACTCATGGAAGGTCACAAAACCTTTGAGGCTTATGGGTAAATTTGTAAGATGGCTTGTTTGGGGCTCATACTATTGGTTGACATTTTCACCGACAAGTAGGCCGAGACGCATTCTCAAAAGTAAGCTTATTGAAACTAAACATTATATCAATGCTCGACCTTCGTTAAAATACAAAATAATGAATATACTTGATAAATTTCCAAAGCTAAAAGCTAGGCTCAAAAGGGTTGGGCTAAATAACTATAGCCCATCAGAAAATTTAGAATTTAAATCCCAGAATTCAACATTCAACATTCAACATTCAGAATTATC
Source organism: Campylobacteraceae bacterium (assembly GCA_019162915.1). Taxonomy (GTDB): domain Bacteria; phylum Campylobacterota; class Campylobacteria; order Campylobacterales; family Sulfurospirillaceae; genus Sulfurospirillum. Next base: position 2,126 of record JAFLKZ010000073.1, on the reverse strand, counting down.
CCATCTGTCTCCCCAAGCAAAAAAAAAATATGATGTCCTAAAATATGCAATAGAACAAAAACAGAAGGCGTCAAAATGAGAATCGTCATAGACCTCCAAGGGGCACAGGCTAGCAATAAAAATCGTGGTATTGGTCGTTACTGTCTTTCAATCGTTAAAAGTATCATTAAAAATAAAAATGACCATGATATTCATTTAGTCCTTAGCAACCTTTTTCCAGATACTATTTTACCTTTAAGAGAAGATTTTAAAGAACTTATTTCATCAAAAAATATTCATATTTGGGATGCTCCAAAAAATATAAGTTTTTTGCAACAAAATCTTTCTAAAAGAAAAATTGCAGAAAAAATGCGAGAAGCTTTTTTAGAAAGCTTAAATCCAGATATTCTATTAATTACGAGTCTTTTTGAAGGATTAGTAGATGATGTAGTAGTTTCAATAGGTGAATTTACAAAACTTCCTACATGTGTAATCCTGTATGATCTGATTCCATTTATCTATCCAAATCCTTATCTTGAAAATCGTGATGTTAAAGCTTGGTATGTAACTCAGTTGGAGTATCTTAAAAAATCTAATTTATTGTTATCTATCTCGGAATCATCAAGACAAGAGGGAATTAAATATTTAAATTTAGATGAAAAAAATATTACGAATATTTCCACTGCAGCTGAATTGCATTTTAAACAAATAATAATATCTTCCGAAGTACAAAACAGACTCAGAGAAAAATATAAGTTAAGCCAGTCATTTCTTATGTATACAGGGGGAATTGATCATCGTAAAAACATAGAAAAACTGATAGAAGCATTTTCGATATTGCCAAATAATATAAAAAATAAAATTCAACTTGCTATTGTATGTTCCATACAAGATTATGACAAAACGAGGCTTCTTGAACTTTCCAAATCTTTCGGATTAGATGATACTAATGTAGTCTTTACGGGCTATGTTCCAGAGGAAGATTTG
>JAFLKZ010000073.1:0-1150 GCA_019162915.1 Campylobacteraceae bacterium | reverse complement strand
CCTCTTGGCATGAAGGATTTGGATTGCCTGTACTAGAAGCTATGTCATGCGGTAAAGCTGTCATAGGTTCAAATTGCTCGAGTATTCCAGAAGTAATAGGATACGATGAAGCACTTTTTGATCCGATGGATATAACTGCAATTAAGAATAAAATGTTGCAGGTACTTACTGCGGAAGATTTTAAAAAAGAACTTGAAAAACACTCATTAGCACAGTCTAAAAATTTTTCTTGGGATCAAAGTGGAAAGAAAGCTATTGAAGCCTTAGAAAAATGGTATGCAACCACTCAAGATAAAAAACAGATCGCAAATCAACCTACAGAGAAACCAAAACTTGCCTATTTTTCGCCTCTTCCCCTAGAAAAAAGTGGGATTAGTGATTATAGTGCAGAACTCATACCTGTTTTGTCAAAATACTATGAAATAGATGTTATTGTAGACCAGCCAACAGTTGAGGATGCGTGGATAAAGCACAACTGTAATATCAGAACTATTCAATGGTTCAAAGAAAACTACAATACATTTGATAGAGTTTTATACCATTTTGGTAATTCACACTTTCATCAACATATGTTCGATTTATTGAAAAAGTTTCCAGGGATTGTAGTTTTGCATGATTTCTATCTTTCGGGTGTATTGTGGCATATGGAATGGAATGGATATCAACAAAGTTCTCTTACCAACGCACTTATTGAATCACATGGCTACAATGCCTTAAAAGAAAAATTTCATTTAGAAGATATTTCAGATGTTATTTGGAAATACCCTGCAAATTTAGAAGTATTGCAGAATGCATTTGGGGTTATTGTTCATTCTGAAAACTCTATTAGATTAGTAAAACATTGGTATTGTGATGAATTTTTTGAAAAAATTAAGGCTATACCACTTTTGAGGATTTCTCTGAATAAACCAAATAAACAAGGTGTAAAGCAGAAGCTATTACTAGAATCTATCAAAAAATCAAAATATAAAAATCAGATAATTATTACAGGTTGGGTAAGTCAAGATACTTTTAGGGATTACTTATCTGTCTCAGATATTGCCGTGCAACTCAGAACCCTCTCTCGCGGTGAAACATCAGCAGCTGTTTTGGATTGTATGAACTTTGGAATTCCTACAATTGCAAATGCTAATGGTTCCATGGCAGATCT
>JAFLKZ010000105.1 GCA_019162915.1 Campylobacteraceae bacterium | reverse complement strand
TACGATGAAAAAATGTCTCAAATTGATTCTAAAACGCGTTCAGCAATTGAGAAAGAGATTTATCTGAAAACACTTGATACTGCATGGCGTGAGCATTTATATCAAATGGACAGCATGAAAACCGGTATTCGACTTCGTGCCTACAATCAAAAAGATCCATTGGTTGAGTATAAAAAAGAGAGTTATAATCTCTTTACGGAGTTGGTCAGTGCACTAAAATATGATACGATCAAAACACTTCATGTGATTCGATTTAGAGTTGAAAATGCAGAAGAGGAAGCCGAAGCATTAGCTCACCAGATGGAGATTGAAAAGCGTCAAGAAGAGCTTCAAATGTCACTAATGGGTGCACCATCTGAGTTGGAAAATTCTAAAATTGCACGAAATGATGATTGTCCGTGCGGCAGTGGATTAAAATACAAAAACTGCTGTGGAAAATCAGGACCTAAAAAAGGGGTTTTTGCTTCTTGAGTATCGTCAGCTATCTCGTCAAACGCTTCTTACGCTTTGATAAAGAGCAACCTTTTATCTTTCTTTCTGCTCTTTTAGCCTTTTCAGGTATTGCTCTTGGCGTAATGGTACTTATCATCGCCATGGCTCTTATGAACGGTTTTGATAATGAGTTTAAGAAAAAGCTCACCGTCATGAACTATCCTCTCACAATACAGCCCAAATTTTTTGGTTCGGTTGATCAAACATTGTTACTTCAATTAGAAAAAAATTTTCCTGAACTCTCTTTCAGCCCTTATTTAACCTCTTCTGTTTTGTGTCGTCATGATTCAATGCTAGAGGGTGGTTATCTCTTTGGGGTTGATTTTAAACGTGAGTCGTCTGTAAATGATATCGTTGCACTTGGTTTAAAACAACATATCCCAACTGGATTCGAAGTGATGACGGGAAAAGGGCTTGTCGAAGAGTATACGATTAAAAAAAATGACAGATTAACCTATATTTTCACGCAACTTGAACCAGGCGGCATTGCAATGACCCCTAAAATGAAACGTTTCAAAGTAACCGCGACGTTTGATTCGGGTTTAAGTGCCTATGATAAAGGCTATTCCTATACGACCATTGCATCTATGCAAAAAATTTTAGGAGTCCCAGAAGGACTTTATGACGGTATTCATGTCCATTCTCTTAACCCTGAAGCTGATATTGCGAGAGTTTCTGCTGTATTACCAGACTCTGTTTCCATCCGCGGATGGTGGGAAGATAATGGTAACTTTTTTGCCGCGTTAAAAATGGAAAAAATGTCACTTTTTATTGTCTTGATGCTCATCATACTTATAGCTGCAATCAATATTATCTCCTCGCTTCTAATGACCGTCATGAACCGTCGCAGTGAAATTGCTCTGTTGATTTCACTAGGTGCATCCAAGCAAGAGGTCAAAAAAGTATTTTTGATTTTAGGCGTAGTAATTGGTGCTTTGGGGATTATCACAGGTTCTATACTTGGATTTTTTGGTATATGGGTTTTAGGTACATTTGATATTATCTCTTTACCTGCAGATGTATATCCTACCTCAACGCTTCCTCTTGATTTGACAGTAGGTGATTTTTTCTCTATTATAGTCGGCGCATTTGTGATTGTTCTAGCCTCAGCCTGGTATCCAGCTAAAAAAGCCGCCGATGTGGATGTTTTGACTGTTTTACGAAATGAATAATCTATTGTTTTTCTCCCGTATCCGAAAGATACGGGTAGCTTCAGGGGGTTGCAAGGGACGTATGTCTCTGCCACTAAAACGGACAAGTTCGTTTTAGTGTGTAACATCAATAAATAAACTACTTTTTCTTCTCATCCGGCATCATCCATAAAAACGGATAAGTAATCGTTCGTTTTAGGATATTAAACGGAGCGGTAACAATCTCTTTAGCAATGGCGGTTTCGACGATTGGATCACTGAGTTTTCCTTTTAGATTGACGGTTGTGCTAATCGATCCATCATCTCCAAGTAAAATATATCCTACCATAGGAACTTTACCAAGGGCTGAGCCTAAATCACTTTTAAGCGTCAGTGTACCTGCTATGCTGTCATTAACCATATTAACACTTGCAAATCCAGCAATTTTTAATTCAGGAGAATTGAGCGTGTAGCTATCCATGTCGAAGAGATGATTTTTGTAAGTAAAATGACTGTAGGTATCTTTTACAAAGAGTCCTTTTGTATTGTAATTAGGAAGAGAAAAAGTTGTTAGTGAAGGAATGGTATTGATAAAAGATAATATATTGTTCAACACTATGTATTCTTTTAGTGTTGTGTTTTCTATACGCATAATTCCTTCAAATTGATCAAGTTTTCCTTCTATCGTGAAGGATAGGTTACCTCCATTAAAATCACTGAATGCAAAAAGATTTTCCATAAATCTGTCCCCAAAATGGATCCCTTGTAGATAAAAAATATCCTCTTTCATTGTCAAATCTGCTGAACCGTCCCCATAAGTTAATCGTGCATCTAGTCCATCTATAGAAAGTCTTGCCGTAAGACTATCGGCTAATATTTTTCTATTTTGCATAAGATAGAGATTAATATTCGTAGCATTAATATTTATGGACTGAGTATCGGTCGAAGTATATTTTTCCTCACCGTTTTTC
>JAFLKZ010000151.1 GCA_019162915.1 Campylobacteraceae bacterium | reverse complement strand
ATAAACCATCAACAAAATAACCACCAGCAAAATACTCAAACCTATCAACAACCACACGGTCATCGTCTTAATATAGGGGGTATATTTATCATACGCTGTGCCACACGATAAAATAACATAATGATTTTTTGTCACATCCAATACGATGTGCCCTACTCTTATCTTACTCTTAGAAAGACTAGGAATAGTAAGCGTCGTAAACATCATCATTTCTTTGGATTTTACCATCTCACTTAACTTCACGCTATCTAAAGGCAATCTCTCATTTTTAAGGTCATCAGAAGTAGCCATCACTTCTAGCGTTTGTGTTCTTGTATCTAAAAATGTTACCTGTGAATAGAGAGGATAGATGCCGAACTCTTCTTTGACATTACGCAGTGTTGCCTCTAAATTAGTATTGATTTTATATTCATATTTGATATCTTTAAGAATAGAAGAAAGCGTGACTTCGACTGTTTTCGTGTAAGAATTTTTCAAAGAGCCAATCAAAAAATGACCAAAGCCATAAAAGATGATAAGTAAAAAAATGAAGATACCTAAAAGTAGGCGAAATTTGAGGTTTTTAAAGACTTTTGTCACTGATCATAAATCCTTGGTTACGATAAGTTTTGATAAGTTTATGCTCAAAATTTTTATCTATTTTATTTCTAAGCCGATAAAGATAGACATTGACGATATTACTATTAATCGTTTTTTCAAAACTAAAGATACTCTCTTGCAAACTATTTTCATCGACCAAAGAGTCTTTGGAGCGCATAAGATACTCTAAAATAGCATATTCTTTAGAGGTCAAATCAATAACCTGCCCTCCTCGCTTAACGCTCTTTTTCGTGACATTTAACTCTAAATCAGCAATCGTAAGGATGTTGTCAACTTGGTCTTTTTTACGTAACTGCACCCGAATACGTGCCAAAAGCTCTTCAAAACTAAAGGGCTTCGTAAGATAGTCGTCCGCTCCAAGATTGAGAAGTGCCACTTTGTCTTCAATCGCACTTTTAGCACTCAGCATGATGATGGGCGTGGTGATTTTATTTTCTCGTATCTTCTGGCAGGTTTTTTGACCATCCATGCCATAAATCATAATATCTAAAATAATCGCATCATAAAGATTAGTGGAAGAGAGATAAACCGCTTCTTCACCATTGTCACAAAGGTCAATGCAAAAGAGCTCTTCTTCGAGCCCTTTTTTTAAAAATGAAGCTATTTTTTTATCGTCTTCAACGATTAAAATTTTCACATTAGCTCTTTATAACCTTCGTTTTATCGTACACCATCCCCGGTTTCCAGTCGATGTAAACGCTATCTTTAAAATCAAGTCTTGGCGCTTTGATAAATACGGCTTTAAAGTTAACCTCCGTTACATTCTCAAAAAAGTGTGAATCCCCTGCCCCACATGAGAGATAATCCCCCGCTTTTAAGACGACAAGTTCTCCATTAACCCAGACATTGCATTCACCTTCTAGTCCTAGAAATGACTCTTCTTGGCTTTCATGCATATGACACGGATGATTTTCATGAGGCGTGATGACAACTACTCCTAAATCTACATTGGTGGTACCATCGGTTAAGTACTTTGGACCATGGTCGCCGAAGCGGTATTCGTGATTGTTTTCATTGGTTTTGTACATTGTTTTATTCCTTAAATTCCAGGTGCTTTCCACATAGACGATAAAAGTTCATTATCCACTAATTCTAATTGTTTAGCGTAGATTTTAACCCATTTTTCTTTGATTTCTTTATAAGTTTCAAAATTTTCATTATTGGGCGCATATATTTTTTCTATTTTGACAAGATTTTTACCTGTTTCTACGTAGTCTTTGTACACTTTGGCACCGATTCCCGCGGCCATTGCCACACCCAACGCCGTTGCTTCTTTAACAAGCGGAACCTTTACATGTAAACCCGTTACATCTGCTAATATCTGAGGCCAAAGTTTGCCTTGCGACGCACCACTGGCAAAAATAAGTGAATTGGGAGATACGCCACTAAACGCTTTAATCTGTTCCAAATTAATCGCACTGACGATACACGCATTTTCTTGCAACGCTCTAAACATCGAGGCTATATTGTACTTGTGTGGGTCAAGACCTAGCCCTAAAAAAGAGGGACTCGCGTGATACCATTTACCATAATTCATCGCATCACTAAAGATAGGCATAATGCCATGACTTCCCACAGGAATGAGAGAAGCCATCTCTTCAAGCTCTGTGTAACTGCGTCCACCACCCAAAGCATCTCTAAACCACCGCATCACAAGCCCACTAAAAAACGTAATTCCCTCAGCTTGAGAAATGCCTTTGACAACATGAGGATTTACCCGAAGTCGCATCTCACGAGAAAGTGGTGTAGAAGCGTCAATGTTAATCTCTTGTTGCCAAAAACTTCCACCCAAGATAACCGCGTCACCAAGGGCATTAGCCCCAAGACCAGCCGTACCGATTTGAACATCGCCACCGCCCATCACCACTAAAGTATGGGGACAAAGTCCCGTTTCCACACTGGCTTTTTGGCTCACTTTCCCTAAGACTTCTCCACTTTCCAAGATAGGGACAAACAACTCTTTCAACCCACAAGCCTTAAATTGCGCTTTATCCCAATCACGATTTTGCAGACTAAAAGCTCCTGCTGTCCC
>JAFLKZ010000119.1 GCA_019162915.1 Campylobacteraceae bacterium | reverse complement strand
TTTTGGAGATAAATTTTTAAAAGTGATTGGCAATTGGCTTTCACAAAATCTCCCTCCTGTGGAATCAACGCTGTATAAATTTGAAGCTGATATCTACGCGATCCTTATCAAAGTACCTTTTAATGAATTTAACCTCAAAAAATACCTTAAGAAAATTTCTCTCAACATTACAAAAGACCGTATTCTATGCGATGATATCGAAGTGGACACAACCCTCAGCATAGGTGCAGTCCAAGCCAATAAAAACCTCTTAAAACTCGCTTCCATCGCTTGTAAAGAAGCAAAAAAAGGACGTATCTCTTATTTTATTTATGACAAAAATAGCCATAAAGATGAAGAATATCTACACAATATGCAAATGAATCATATCCTCAAAGATGCTCTTGCTAAAGATTTTGTGACACCATTTTTTCAACCTATTTTTAATCTTCAAACGCTTGAAATTGAAAAGTATGAAACACTTATGCGCGTTAAAAAAGAGAATGACGATTATTATTTACCGCATGAGTTTTTACATGTAGCCAAACACTCAAAGATTTATGCCAAACTCTCTATGTCGCTTATTCAAAAAGCATTTGAAACTTTTCAAATCGCCTCCAATAGTTTTTCGATTAATCTCTCTTATCTCGATATGACCAACATTGTCACCACTACTTTTATTGTAGAAAAGCTAGAAGAATTCAATGTTGGACCTTGGGTTATTTTTGAGATTTTAGAAAGTGATGGTATTGAAAACTATGATGCAGTGATCGATTTTATCGAAAAAGTAAAATCTTACGGTGCCCAAATTGCTATCGATGACTTTGGTTCTGGATACTCAAACTTTGAGCGATTGAGTGAACTGAGGGTTGATTATATCAAGATAGATGGAAGCCTTATTAAAAATATCGACAAAAATGAAGAAACAAAAATTATCACCAAAACCATTGTCAATTTTGCCAAAGAACTAGGGATTAAAACCATCGCCGAGTATGTACACTCTCAAAGTGTTTTTGAGTGCGTTCAAGAGCTAGGGGTTGACTATGCACAAGGCTTTTACATTGGAAAACCAAGCCCTAGACTTTCGAGTAAAAGCGACCATCTACGTTAAACTTCTTTTCATAAATAAAGAGAGATAAATTCCAAATCCTATTAAAACAACACCACCTAGATGGTAAAATTCCAATCGTTCCCCTAGAAAAATATAGGCTAAAAAACTCCCAAAAAGTGGCATAAGATGGGTAAATTGACCTGTTCTATCCGCTCCAATTTGCGCAATTCCTTTGTGCCAGAGGTAGTACGATAGAATCGAGGTAAAAAATACCACATACAAAATAAATCCATAATAAGTTCTAAGGATAGTGATTTCTCGCTCAAAAGTATAATTTTGGTACATATAAAAAGGTAAAAGCATCAAAACACCCATAAAAACGATAGCGATAAAAAACTCAAAGCTTGAAAGCGTTTGGGGTCTAAACTTGACAACGACACTATAAGTCGCCCAACATAATGAAGAGATAATTACCCAAAAATCACCTTGATTGAAGTTCAGCAAAAAAATATTATAAACATCCCCTTTTAAAACCAAAAAAACAACCCCTAGTGTGGAGAGAACGATGCCTAGCGTTTGCCTAGGACTTATCTCTTTTTTTAAGATAAGGGAGGATAGAAATAAAATCAAAATGGGGATACTAGAATTGATTAAAAGAGCGTTCGTTGCGGTTGTTTCTTGCAATCCTATATATAAAAGCGTATTAAACCCAAAAATTCCTAGAAAGGAAAGCATCATCATGATTAAAAAATGGCTTTTTATCGCCTCAAAAATCTTTTTAAAATGGTATATAAAAAAAGGCAGTGTCACCACAAAAACGCCAGCCCATCTAAAAAATGCCAACTCAATTGGCTCAATAACGCCCGAAACTGCCCGTCCAATCACAAAATTGGCTGACCAAAAGAGGACACACAATACCAATAAAAAATAGATTTTCATTCTTTTCCTTAAATTTAATCGCTCATTATAGAGTTTCTACGCTAAAATATCACTCTCTATTAAGAGTGAAATCAGGTGTAAATTGTGTCAAAAGAGGTTAACTCTTTTAATTAAGAGTTTATTTATCCTATTTCGATATACTTTCGACATTAATCAACTTTAAAACAAGGAAAAAAAATGGCAACCACTAAGTTAAAAGGCAATCTCGTAAATCTTTCAGGTAAAGATGTAAATGTAGGTGACATTGCTCCAATCGTTACAGTAGTAGCAAAAGATTTAAGTGAAATTCAAGTCGGTGGAGAGCAAGGCAAAGCGCAAATTATCGTTGTGGTTCCCTCTTTAGATACACCTGTTTGTGCATCAGAAACAAGAAGATTTAACGTTGAAGCTGCAAAAATTGAAAATGCTGAAGTTGTTGTTGTTTCTATGGATTTACCATTCGCAATGGGAAGATTTTGTACAACTGAAGGCATTGAAAACCTTAAAGTTGGTAGCGATTTTAGAAACAAAGATTTTGCAAATAACTATGGTGTTCTTATTGCTGATGGTCCATTAGCTGGTGTTACAGGTCGTGCTATATTTGTTATCAACGCAAGTGGTAAAGTAACTTATAAAGACATTTGTGAAGAAATTACAGAAGAGCCAAACTACGAAGGTGCGCTTA
>JAFLKZ010000154.1:1499-2690 GCA_019162915.1 Campylobacteraceae bacterium | reverse complement strand
AATCGTTGTAAGAGATCATGATGATTTTTAGTTTACGTTGAGGGCGAGGACGATCCAACACCTCGACGAGGGATTTAATATCCGAATACTCTTTGGAGTCACACTTAAACGCGAGAGTTTTTTGAATAGAAGAGACTTTTATATCAGGATAATTCGAGGTGATAGCTTTGCTGATCTGATCGGGAAGCTCGAAAAAAAGATCGATACTATAAAACTTTTTATTGTCAGAGCGTTTTTTGATATACATCGTAGAACCAATAATAGTAGGCTCTAAATTATTTTTATCAAGTACGTTAAAAAAGAGCTCTAAAGAATCCTCAGATTTATAATCGTTAGGAAGCACAACGGAGAAACGAGCGTTTACATTCTCATCGAGAACAATGTTAGTTTTTGACGTATTCGATACAAAACGGACGAAATCTAAAAACGATTGATCTACGTTGTCAGATGCCAGTACTTGTTGCGAACTGAGGAGCAGTGAGAGCACCGCTATTATTATTGAGGTTTTGAGATTGTGGACCATAGTTATCACTCCTTGACACAATATTATGAGATTCAATCATGTAATAAAGTTCCGATGGAACAACTGCCGTGATAATTGAAATATCACGATTTAAAATTTCAGCAGAGAGGATTTTCCCGTCGAACTCCTCAAAAAATCGCTGCATTGAATTAAGAGGTATAGTGAAACGATTTCCTGAAAAGTAACAATAAGTTTGAGAGCATTGGAAGCGAATTAAATGACGAGTGAGAGCAGATTTATTGTCATAAGATTGAGACTGAGGAAAAGAACCGTTAGCCATAGCGGGAGGAGGAATTAGACCGCCGTTAGGATCACGCTCATTAAGTGCATCTTGTTTCATTTGTTCAACACTACGACCATCAGCGGGAAGTTCTTCTCGGAAAGTATCTTGGATAGTGGGAACAGTAGAGTTAGCCTCTAATTGTTGCTCAGATACTTTATTGCCACCCAATAAAATACCAAAAAATACGTATTTGATAAAAATTGCTAGAAACAGAAGAATAAAGAAAGGGATACCTAATTTTTTAAATGCCGCCGATTTATTGACCTTATAATGACCGCTATCATACAAAGCAAAAACTTCACGTTTTGAGGGAAGAGATACAGTGTCAATTAAAAATTTCTCATACTCACGGTGATCTGTATAAACTTTGTATTTGAACGTAGTT
>JAFLKZ010000154.1:0-1489 GCA_019162915.1 Campylobacteraceae bacterium | reverse complement strand
GTTCAATTAAATCAAGTGATTGTGTACTTAATAAAACATCCATGCCCTCAAAATGACGATGATAAGACAGCCAGCGGATATAGACAGGATCAAGCTTATCCAAATCATTATGACATTCGTCCCATACAACATAAGCGTTACCATACTTGTCAAGAATCCCCGATGCTTTAAGCGCCTCATCATAGTTGTCAGCTTCATCATACTCAGGATCGTCCTTTCGTTTTTGAGATTGTTCGTCTTTGTATTGTTGAAAAAAAGCTAACTCTTTAGAGAGAAAATCGTAAAAGTCAGAAACATCAAGAGGTTGGAGGTAATCATCATAAGGAATTTTTAGATTAATATTTGTGAAGATCGGACGAGATTTTTTAGAGAGTTCTTTAGAAATCTCACTAACAGCGTAATAAGTTTTACCAGCTCCCGGAACACCTGTTAAAAAATTGACGCTCATTTATAAGCCTCAGAAGTTTTAAAAGTCTCATCCGAGAAAGTTTTAAGAACTTTGTGTGTAATTTGATAAACAGCATAACCAAAATAAAAAACAAAAACAGTCATTAAAAAAGGCATAGCCATAGAAACACCTGCAGAAATTCCAGTCATATTCATTAAATTTAAAAAACATGAACCCCACTGACCGCCATCAGGTAAATTTGACAAATAAGTCAAAAAATTTCTGAACTGAGCATACATATTAGTAATGAAATAGATTACAAACCCAAAAAAAGCAATAGAGGAAGCGATTACAGCAATGGAAATACCATTTTGAATGGTTCCAGCGACTGCTCCGAGTCCTAATTTTTGACCAATCTTAGTAAAAAACTTTTTTGTACTACCAAGAAAAGAAGCAATTGAATCAACAACACCCGTAATGCTCATTTAGGACCCCTAGAAAGAAATTTAAACACAGAGCCAAAAGCCATAAACATCAAAGAAATGTAAACTAAAATTGAGATAATAGGAGAGTAAGGAGATAACAAAGAACCAATTTGAGAGGGATTAAAAGATAATCCCGCAGGTCCTGAAACAGTAGGACAAGAACCACTCGAAAAAGTCGGAGGGGTAAAATTACCACTCACTAAATTTTTAGTATTTTCAAATTGTTGTTTAATAGTCGATAGATCATTAGAAAGAGCAGTAATTGAAGAAACAGCACTTGAATTAGGAATAAAATCAGAATCATCTACAAGAGAAGAAGATGAAACACCATTACCACCATCGAGAGAAGATTTAATAGAATCAAGTTTAGTATTAGTCGAATCCAATTTTCCGTTAGCATCGGATTGAAGAATCAAACCTGCATCGGTAGAAGAAGAAATAGAATCTAATTTATCGTTTGAATCTGCTTGCAAAATAGTAGAAGCTTGAAGTGTTCCTCGTATAGCTTCAAGATGAGGCATTGAACCATCGGTAAAGAAATCTTTTAAAGCATCTTTGATTGAAGTAGGAAGACTATTACCGAGTTTTTTAATATCCTCAGTTGTAGCTCCCTTTG
>JAFLKZ010000179.1 GCA_019162915.1 Campylobacteraceae bacterium | reverse complement strand
GTGCTTCACCCATAACACCTAATCCAATAGCACGTGATTTAAGGTTAGTATGTTTTACTTTGGCATGAGGATAAAAGTTAAGATCGATAACATTATCTAACATTCTAATGGCGATAGGAACGGTTCGTTCAATATCTTCATTCGTGTTGATTTTGGAGAGGTTAACACTGGCTAGATTACAAACAGCCGTTTTTCCTTCAATCATCTCTTTTTCAACGATAAAAATATCTTTGCCATTAATTGAATCTAATGCAGTTATTTTTTTAGCTTGTTTAATCATACCATTGTCAACTTTAACAAGGTCAGTTTCTTCAAATGTCTCTACACTTTGGTCGTTATAAACTATCTTTACTTTATAGTGATTAGGATCTGTATTTTGAAAGATTTCTGTACAAAGATTTGAGCTTCGAATAATGCCTGTATGATTGTTTGGGTTAGCTTTGTTAGCGTTATCTTTAAAACATAAAAAAGGACTTCCACTTTCAAAATAACTTGTTAGTATTTTTTTCCATAAATCTTTGGCTGGAACATATTCTTTGGCTATGGTATCATTTTGTTCATACGCAACATATCTTTTTTCAAACTCTTCACCAAAAACCAAAGATAAATCACCCGCTTCTGCCGGGTCAAATAGCGTCCACATTGCATTGTCTTCAACTCTTTTCATAAAAAGATCGTTAATCCAAAGTGCAGGGAAAAGATCATGCGCACGTCGACGCTCTTCACCAGAGTTTTTCTTTAAATCTAAAAAATCAGAAATATCCATGTGCCAAGGCTCTAGATAAACAGCAATAGCTCCTTTACGTGTACCTAATTGGTCAACGGCGATAGCAATGTCGTTAGTGATTTTAAGGAAAGGTATAACGCCTCCTGCAGCATTTTTATGCCCATCTATCATACCGCCCATGGAACGTACCATATTCCAATCCCAACCAATACCACCACCAAATTTGCTAAGGAGTGACATCTCTTTATACGAATCAAAAATACCTTCGATATTATCTGGCGTACTGCCTATGTAGCACGAACTAAGTTGATGACGAGGTGTTCTTGCATTTGAGAGTGTTGGAGTTGCTAACATAACTTCAAATTTACTAATAACATCATAAAACTTTTTTGCCCAGTCCCCAGAGTTAAGTTCATTTTGCGCTAAGAACATAGCAATAGCCATAAACATATGTTGCGGAAGTTCTATGGGTCTACCTTGTTGATTTTTGATAAGATATCTATCGTGCAAGGTTTTAATGCCAAGATAGTTAAATTGTAAATCACGTTCAGGTTTTAAGTAAGCTTCTAAATCTTTTAAGTCATATTTCTCTTTTAATCCTAAAACTATACGACCTTTTTTTTCTCCACGTTCCAAATATTCTGAAAAACTACCATATCCAGTATGCCCATTGACTTTGTGGTATAAATCATATAAAAAAAGTCTTGCCGCAACAAAAGTCCAGTTTGGTCTATCAATATCTATTTTATCGACAGCTGTTTTAATGAGCGTTTTTTGGATTTCTTCTGTGGTTATTTTGTCACGAAATTGAATTTTAGCATCAACTTCTAATTCACTTTGGCTGACATTATCGAGACCTTGAACAGCAGAGCTTGTGTACTTTTGTATTTTTGAAATATCTAGTGACTCTATACGGCCATTACGTTTTTGTACAGTTAGCATTTAGTTAAATACCCTATTGAAAATTTTATCGACGTTTTTGGTATAGTAATCATAATTGAAACAATCACGAATTTCTGTTTCACTTAGTTTCGCTCGAAGTTCACTGTCACCTAATAAGTTTTCAAGATATAAACTCTCTCCATTGGCATTAAGTGCAGGTTTACCTTGTTGTAAATCTTCCCAAACTTTCATCGCATTTCTTTGAACAATTTTATAAGCATCTTCTCTTGAAACACCTTTGAGGGGAAGTTCCAGTAAGATACGTTGAGAGAATACTAATCCGCCTGTAAGGTTGAGATTTTTCATCATATTGTGTGGGTAGACAACGAGTTTATCAATAACGGTATTTAAACGATCTAGCATAAAATCTGTGGTGATAAAACCATCAGGAAGAATAAATCGCTCAACTGAACTATGACTGATATCTCGTTCATGCCAAAGGGCCACATTTTCCATAGCTGGGATGGCGTAGCCTCGTATAACTCTACAAAGCCCAGTGATGTTCTCACTTAACACGGGATTGCGTTTGTGGGGCATTGCAGAACTTCCTTTTTGCCCTTTTTCAAAAAACTCTTCACATTCATAGACTTCTGTTCTTTGGTAGTGACGAACAGCTACAGCTATTTTCTCACAACTTGAAGCTAACAATGCCAGTGCATTCATAAGTGCGGCATATCTGTCTCTTTGAATAACTTGATTAGATACAGGATCTGGGATAAGTCCTAAGTCTTCACACACCAATTCTTCTAGCTCGATTGGTGAGTGTGCCATATTCCCCATTGCCCCACTTATTTGTCCAACACTAATGACTTCCATAACATTTTCTAGATTTTTCAAATTACGTTTGATTTCTTCATACCAAATAGCGAGTACTAAACCAAAAGTAATAGGCTCACCATGAATACCATGACTTCGTCCTACCATCAATGTCATCTTGTGTTCCATCGCTCTTTTGCGAAGTGAATTCATCAGTATTTTGATATCAGAGAGAATTACATGTAAAGAGTCTCTCATCTGAAGTGCCACAGCAGTGTCAATACAGTCTG
>JAFLKZ010000158.1 GCA_019162915.1 Campylobacteraceae bacterium | reverse complement strand
AATGCTTTGTTTCAAGACGATATAGGTATCTTTAAATTTTTGTCATGTACTTAGTTTAATAATATAAATTATAAATCACACAAAATGGATAAATTAGATTCTCTTTCGGACTCAATAGTTTTGAAAAATACCGAGTATTTTGTTCATCTGATCCGGATTGCATTGGCCGATGATGTCATTAGCACAAAGGAATTGGAGTTATTACACAGAGTGAGTAAAAAGCTTGGATTTACAGTCGAAGAAACCAATCACCTGATAAGGACAACCAGAAAGTCAGATTACTCTCCTCCTTCAGGGTTACGTGCACGTTTCAATCAGATTTATGAGATTGTAAACATGACCCTTGTGGATGGGACTATTAATAAAAATGAAATGTATTTGGCTAGTAGCTTTGCTGCAAAATCCGGCTTTAACGAAAAAGAAATCCCCAATATGTTGGTCTTATTACTAAATGGTATTCGACAAGGCAAAAATACAGACGAACTTTTCACGGAATTTCAAGGTAAAGTCATGAAACATACCTGATTGTTCCACTGATTATATCAAAAAGCAGGAATGAAGAACTGGCTTAAATCGCTAAAAACCTGCGGCATGTAACCGGTAAAAACCAAGTGGGGAGTATGTACATTGTTTGTTTGTGCTTTTGCTGATTAATCGATTTTACCGATCAGAGAATTAACAAAAATGGTACAGAGTTTATTTTCAATAAAAAAATGTAATGATAGCCATGTCCCTTCGCACATCCCGAGTAAGCCATTAAAGGTGTCTGAGACGTATTCAGTGAAAGTCGCACAGCTTGTCGCAGCTTTTTTTTGGGACATGGCTGCTATGAAGCTTAAGATGTGCGGTTTAGCAAGCCATAAAACTCAATTTAAGTTTATGTTTTAAACAAATTTATATTAATATTGTTATCCGATTAAAATAGTCACATGGACACACCAATTATATTTTGGATTATTTTTAATGCTTTTGTGCTTATCATGTTGGCACTTGATTTGGGCGTTTTTCATCGAAAAAGTCATGAAGTATCCGTGAAAGAGGCATTAACCTGGACTTTTGTGTGGATTTCCCTTGCCATGATATTTAATGGGATCATTTATTTCTGGAGAGGTCAACAGCAAGCGTTGGAGTTTTTTACCGGATATCTGGTCGAAAAGGCGTTGAGTATAGATAATATCTTCGTATTTATCATGATTTTTACCTACTTTCAAGTACCCTCAAAATATCAGCATAAAGTTCTTTTTTGGGGTATTATCGGGGCATTGATCATGCGGGTGATCTTTATTTTTGCAGGTATCGCCTTGCTTGAAAGGTTTCATTTCACTATTTACATTTTTGGCGCATTATTGATTTTTACCGGGATTAAAATGTTTAATCATAGCAGTACTAAGATTGATCCGGATAAAAATCCTGTTTTAAAATTCTTTAAGAAGTTTATGCCTGTAACCCAAACATTGCATGATGATAAATTCTTTATTAAAATTGATGGCAGACAATATGCCACACCATTGTTTTTAGTTTTAATTCTTATAGAAACAACCGACTTGATTTTTGCTGTTGACAGTATTCCCGCAATTCTTGCAATTACTCAGGATCAGTTTATTGTTTATACGTCCAATGTATTCGCAATACTAGGATTGCGTTCATTGTATTTTGCCCTTGCCGGAATTATTCATCGTTTCTGGCTTTTGAGTTATGGTTTAGCTATCGTACTGGTTTTTGTAGGGACTAAAATGATTTTGATTGACTATTATAAAATACCTATTGAATGGTCATTGATATTCATTGCCACTATAATCGCAGGGAGTATTTTGCTTTCCTTAAAATTTCGAAAAAATTAATTTAAGCTAAAATGAAGAAGATAAGCACAATAGAATTAATCGAAAAAATTGAGGAAATCAGGGCTAGTATCATTCATAACAGGGAACTTTTTCAAACCGAAACATTCCCTATACATAAAAACTATCTGTATGCAGCGAAAAATCTGATCGACTATTTATCCCTGCGCACTTTCGACTTTAGGGTCAAGCAGGGCAACCTTTCTTATTTAGGTTTGTCTTCATTCGCAAATGCCGAAAGGTATGTACTTACAAACATCGATAATATATTATACCATCTCAAAACTATTCAGGGTCAAAGTGTTCAAGAGTTTTTGAGCCCTGAGGAAAGTATTTGGAACTTTTTCACCACGCTTGAATTGCTTAAAAAAAATACGACCAGACTTTTTGGCGAAGTCAACAACCAAATAAGCACCCGAATCATGGTTACTTTGCCATCTGATTCGGCCGGCAATGTAAAATACATGACTGATTTGTTGGTAAGTGGAATGGAAATAGCTCGTATAAATTGCAGTCACGATAATCCCAAGATTTGGAAAAGCATGATAAATGCTATACACAAGGCTGAAAAACTGAGTGGAAAGGATTGTAAAATTTACATGGACTTGTCAGGGCCTAAAATTCGTTCAGAAGAAATTCATATACTCAAAAAAAAGAATAGGAAGAAAGGTGAACTTATACTGCATATTGGCGATCGAATAAAGTTATATTCTACTGAAGCTGAGCTGAAAGAAGCTATTAATAAAAATACATCAGAGAAAATATTTGCTGCTTTAGTTTCAATGAGTATTCCAAATATTGTAGGAAGCATTGATGTTGGAAACCATATTTGGTTTGACGATGGAAAAATAGGAGGCGTAATAGAGGAAACTTTTGAGAAATATGCTA
>JAFLKZ010000054.1 GCA_019162915.1 Campylobacteraceae bacterium | reverse complement strand
TAGTCATTGATTTTCTTTGCGATATAGTCTCTTGAAATCTTCACCATAGTTCCTTCATCATTAAGCTTAACTTTGATAGAATCTTCCTCAGGCTTAACAACTTCACAGATAAGACCACCATTGGTAATGATTTTGTCGCCCTTTTTCAATTCAGCTAGCATCGTCTTATGATTTTTAGCCTGTTTTTGCTGAGGTCTAATAACCAAAAAATAAAAAATTGCGAAGAGAACAACGAGTGGAAGTATCGAAGAAACTAAATTTGCAGAACCTTGCATGTAAATCCTTTAACAAAAAAATTTTAGATGAATATTTTATCGTTATTTATATAATAAAAGCCTTTGCAATAGCATTGTGTCTTTCAGCTTTTATCTATTTTGAATATTTCGAGATAACTTATTTTGGTGTCAATTCACTTCTAGCTATCATTGGTTTTTACTTTTTACTGGGTGAAAATCGTGTGGTATGGTTTTGGAGTGGTTTTTTCATAGGAGCATTATGGTTTTACTGGATCAGCCTTAGCTTTATCTATTATGATTTGGCATATCTTATCCCTTTTATCATACTTTCTATTGCTCTGTTTTATGCTTTTTTATTTTTATTGATTGGTAAATTTGGCAAGTATATTGCGATACAAGCAGTGTTATTGTATTTTTTAAGTTTTATTGAGCCTTTTGGCTTTAATTGGCTAAAACTTGAGTTAACACTTTTAAACAGTTATTTTTCCACCCAAGAAACATCATTTGGAATTTTTTTATTAGGTATTGTTGCGCTTAAAGTGTTACCTAAATGGTATAAAATCATCGGTGTTATTTTCCTCATTGCCTCACTTAATTTTTCATCTCCCACAGTAGAAACACCACCCATTGATGTTGAAATTCCTAGTATGAATATAGCACAATCTCAAAGATGGGATTTAAAATATCAAAAAGAAGCCATTAAGCTTAATTTCGAACTTATTGAAAACGCCATAGAAAAAGGCAAAGACCTTATCATTCTTCCAGAGAGTGCTTTTCCACTTTATCTTAATAGAAGTGAAGAGCTCATCGATATTTTAAAAAATTATTCTCTTCATATAGCGATTGTAACAGGTTCACTCACGTATGAAAATGATAATTTTTTTAATTCTTCTTATTTTTTCCAAGACGGAGAGATGATTATAGCCCATAAAATTGTGCTTGTTCCCTTTGGCGAAGAAGTTCCGCTTCCAGAGTTTTTAGCAAACTTTGTGAATCGTCTCTTTTTTGATGGCGCGAAGGATTACATCAAAGCAAAAGTCCCTCAAGACTTCACCATTAAAGGCATCCCTTTTAGAAGTGCCATCTGTTTTGAAGCGACCAAAGATTTGCTTTATAACCATCATCCAAAGCACATGATAGCCATCAGCAACAACGCATGGTTTACCCCATCGATTGAGCAAACACTGCAAAATTTGTTATTAAGATTTTATGCGAAGAAGTATCAAACGATTATTTATCATAGTGCAAATTCTGGAAAAAGTGGTGTGATATTACCCTAAGAGAGTGGGAGTTTTTCCCCTCTCTCTTTACATGTAAACTATTTTTTTAGAGCAGTAAATAATTCTAAACTATCGAGTTTTTCCCATGGATAGTCACTTTGCCCAACTTGTCCACGAGCAGCAACATCTGCATACAAAAATGTTTCAGCACTTGGTTTATCGAGACTGAATTTATCGGTAATCCATCTAGGAGTTAAGCTAAATTCTTTGGCAACAAAGGTAGAGAGTTCATCATCGCCAATGCTTGTATATGTCCCCATCGTGTCAACTGAAACAGAAACAGGTTTTGCAACACCAATGGCGTAAGAAAGCTGAACATTACACTTTTTAGCAAGTCCAGAAGCTACGATATGTTTAGCTATCCAGCGTGCTGCATATAAACCACTTCTATCTACTTTTGTATAGTCTTTACTAGATTGTGCACCTCCACCAATAGGAGAATAGCCACCAAAACTATCAACGATGAGTTTTCGACCTGTTAATCCAGAATCATGCAATGAACTATGGTTAACATAGCGCCCCGTTGGGTTAATGTGGATGATAGTATCATTTGGGTCATAAAGATCTGTTGGAAGCCCAGTATCGTCAATCAACCCTTTAATCAGTGCTCTAACTTCTTCTATGGGCATATGCTCATTTGAAGGAGCAGAAACAACAATCGTATGAATTTTTTGAGGTTTACACTCTTCAAAATTTTTCTTTGTACCATAATCCATCGTCACTTGTGTTTTGATATCAACACCAAGTTTGTGGTTATGGGCAAGTGCATAGTTGTAAACTTTATCGCATAACATCCTTGCATATGTAATAGCTGAGGGCATAAAATCTGCCGTTTCGCTAGAAGCAAATCCAAACATAATACCTTGATCTCCAGCGCCTATTTCACCGCTTTCTTGATCAACGCCTTGGTTAATGTCACTTGATTGTTGATTAAGGAGAACTTGAACTTTAACGTCTTCTGGATAGAGACATTGCTCTTTTGTAAAAGCTGATTTGCCATCATAGCCTATCTTAATAAGTGCATCTTTAACGATTTTTTCATAATCAGAAAAAGCAAGGATACTTTTTGTAGCCACTTCTCCACCAATAATAACATGCTTTCCAGCCACAAAAACTTCACTGGCAACACGTGAATTTTTATCTGCAATCAAAAGTGCATCTACGATGCTATCTGCGATGATATCGGCACATTTATCGGGGTGTCCAGGGCTTACGACTTCACTTGTAAACAAGTAGTGTGAGTTGTTTTCCATTTTTTGTTTTCCATTTCTTTGTTTTCC
>JAFLKZ010000099.1 GCA_019162915.1 Campylobacteraceae bacterium | reverse complement strand
CGCTCGTTGGTTTTGAATTTTCTGGGGATGATTTTGAAGTAGCTTCTTTTGCAACGTTAAAAGATGCTACTTCAAGTCAAATTGCTTATTTTGATAATCCTAAATTACTTGCTGACTTGATGGAAACGAAAGCAGGAGCAGTCTTACTTGCTTCTAAATTTATAGACTACTTACCTAAAACTTCTCAAGCACTCATTAGTGAAAATGCTCATTTAAGTATGGCATATGCAAGTCAATACTTTGTAAAAATAGGTTTTAATACTGATGAATCAGCAATTATTTCACCCAAAAGCTTTATCAGCCAAAATGTTGTGATAGGAAGTAACTCCATCATTGAAGAGGGTACGCGTATCATGCCCAATGTCTCCATTGGGGCTAATGTCACAATAGGGAAAAATGTCATCATCTATCCCAATGTTGTGATTTATGATGATACCATTATTAAAGATGCTTGTATCATTCAACCAGGAGCCATTATCGGAAGCGATGGGTTTGGATATGCTCATACCAAAGAGGGTGAGCATATTAAAATCCACCATAGTGGAAATGTGATTTTAGAAGAGAATGTCGAAATTGGTGCAAATTCAACGATAGATAGAGCAGTGTTCGGTTCAACTATCCTTCGTAAAGGCACAAAGATAGATAATCTAGTACAAATCGGACATAACTGTGAAATTGGACAATCATGTATTATGGTAGCGCAATCTGGATTAGCAGGTTCTGTAAAACTTGGTAGAAATGTTGTCATGGGTGGACAAAGTGCTTCTGCAGGACATCTTGAAATAGGAGATTTTGCAATGATAGCAGCACGAGGTGGTATCACAAAATCAATAGAAGGTGGCAAAACATATGGCGGTTTCCCACTTACTTTACAAAGCGAATGGTTAAGAACTCAGGCAAAAATATCGAAATTTTTCAAACAAAAATAAAGGATTACTTATGGGCGGTAAAAATACAATACTTACAAAATTTGCACTAGCAGGAACTAAAACAGGAATTATTTCTATTTCACATCTAGAAGAACCTTACGGAAGTGGCTCATTTCCAGTTGCAAGTATCGGCATTTCATTGAAGAAAAATAGTGAAGAGCCAGATTGGAAAGCACATATCCCTTATGAAAACTTGGATGAACTCATTGCTGCACTTAAAGATGCAAAAGTGCGTTTTGAAGCAGATAGTAATAAATAATAAGTCTTAAAAAATAGCTTTACATGTAAGCTTACATGTAAAGCTACAAAGATGTGATATACTCTTCGATTGCAACTGCTACTTTTTTGGAAAAAGCGACTGCCTCAACCACTGTTCTCGCACCCGTTACGACATCGCCGGAAGCAAAAACACCTTTAAGTGTGGTCATACCGCTTTCATTGGTAATCACCAATCCTCTACCATCTACTTCAATCCCTTTATTATTTTGAACAATATAATCTTTAGGGTTTTGACTAATAGCCACCAAAATAGAATCTGCTGCTAAAAATCCCATTTCTCCACTACCATCAGTTTTCACATAATTGACACCTAAGTGCGTTATCTCTTTTGGTTCTTTATAAAGATCAAATTTTACACCATCGATTTTTGCACAATCAACTTCATGTTTAGAAGCAGGTATATCATCCATTCCTTTGCGGTACAAGATAATAACTTCATTAGCTCCATTGCGTACAGCCGTTCTAGCAACATCCATAGCAACATTGCCAGCCCCTAAAATAACTACTTTTTTACCAAGATTGTAGACAGATGGGCTTTTGAGATAGTCAATAGCAAAATGTACATGACCTAAACTTTCTCCTTTGATATCAAGCTTTTTAGGTGACCAAACGCCCGTTCCTATAAAAACTGCTTCAAATTCATCACGAAAAAGGTCTGCTATCGTTATATTTTTACCTATCATAATATTAGGTCTTATAATAACGCCTAATTGTTGTAGTTTTACAACCAAAGTATCCAAAATTGCTTTATTTAGCCTAAAATCTGGAATACCATAGCGTAAAACACCCCCAATTTTATCGTGGCCATCATACATAGTTATCTCATACCCTTTAGTTGCCAATATAAAAGCAAGAGCAATCCCAGCAGGCCCACTTCCTATAATGGCTACTTTATGACCATTTTTAGGTGCTTCGCTAAACTGAACATCATTAATATAAAATTCTGAGATATAATTTTCGATACTTCCAACACTCACTGCGGTTTGTTTTTTATTAAGAATACAGTGTCCTTCGCAATGTTTTTCATGCGGGCAGACAAGAGAACAGATAACAGAAAGAGGGTTATTCTCAAAAAGCATTTTTCCCGCTTTTTTAATGTCTCCCGCTAAAAATAACCGTATCATCTCTGCGATAGGAGTATTAACAGGACACCCTTTTTGACATGATGGTTTTTTACACCCTAAGCAAGTTTGTGCCAATGTAATCACATATTTATTCACTAAAATCCTTTACATGTAAAAAACTATTTTTGAAATTTTATCTAACCTATGAGACTTTTATGTGAGTTTTTGAAGAGTAAAAGAGGAGGGCACTTTGAAAGTGCCCTTGATTATTTATTTATAATTTTCTACAAATGTTTTTATTCTATTAATACCATCCATAATAGTAGCTTCATCCGTTGCAAAAGAAAGCCTAAAATATCCCTCTGTTCCAAAACCAATACCAGGCACAACAGCGACACCTTGATTTTCTAAAAGCTCTTTACAAAATTTTACAGAATCGTTTTCAACTTCTTTAGTATTGACATAAAGATAAAAAGCACCCTCTGGCTTGAGAACACTGAGTCCTTTAATATCATTGATCATCTTATGTGCAATATTTCTTCTTTTTTCAAATTCTATTCTCATCACTTCAATATCGGCATCGGCTAA
>JAFLKZ010000161.1 GCA_019162915.1 Campylobacteraceae bacterium | reverse complement strand
TGATGCTCTTTTGCATTGCTCATGACGATAAACTGATACAATAAATTAGCGATGACGTAACTCATCAATCCTATAAAAAGAGCAAAGATACTAAAATAGTTTTCAAACTTTTCCAACATCTTTACATGTAAAGCTAAAGAGCAAAAATAGGCACTGAGTGTTCCTATAAAACCAGAGATAAAAGAAAATGCACCAGCGGAAAATTTCCAATAACTGGGAGAAATATAAGGCAAAATATAACGATTAGTAGAAGTTGTCAGTAAAATAGCCCAAAATGAAAGGCAAGTGCCTAAAATAGTGCCAAATAGCAATCCATCAAACAGCGAAAATTCAACGAGAAAATAACACAAAAGTGAAAGGGAGAGTGAAAAAAATAGACCAATACCAAAGATATAAACCCAATCTTTGGAGGCAATATGTAGTGTTAACCTTTGCATATCAATCTTTCTAAGTTGCGTACACCCATCATCACACCAAGCCATCCTTGTGCTGCAAATGTCGTATCACCCACATGGTAAAGACCCTTAAAAGGTGAGTCATTAGAGGGAAGTTTAAAGATAAGATTTTCTTGGCGCATCGGGATTCCTCCTAGGCTTGTTCGGTTAATAAATCGTTTGAAAGTTTGAGGCGTTGCACTCAAAGAATTTACAATCTCGCTCATTTCCAATCCTAATTTTTCGCAAATAATTGTTTTAATTATATCTTCTAATTCCATTTTTTGCTCCAGTATACAGTGTTCATCCCATAGTGCATTTTTGGTATGAACAGAGATAGTCACACTTTGTTTCATTCGTGTATCATAACTATCCCCAAATGAGACAAATAAAGAGTTAGAGATAGTGTATTTTAATATCTCATGATGAATGATTTGATAATGGTGTTTAAAGACTTTAGGTGAATTTATAGTGAGATAAACCATAAAAGCAGAAGTGCCAAGGTCGAGTTTTTGATAGCTTGCGATATAGCTTTTGATTTTTTGGTCATCAAAAAGAGGAGCTACATCAAACAAAGAAGCGTTGAGTACGATATTTTTAGCTTCAAATTCTCCTTTGTGACTATGGAGTACAAACCCAGACTGTGTGGTGGTTATTTTTTCTATAAAGGTATTTTTTTTAACATGGGGTAATTGTTTTTCGATGGCTTCAAAAAGAGAGCCCATGCCTCCAAAGATATAATAATTGTCCATAAATTGATAAGAAAGTGCAAGTGCCGCGGTGAGAAAATTGACTTCTTTGAGTTTGGCTTGCGCTACAATTAGCACTTGATTTTCAAGATAATTTAAATATTCTTTATCTAAATGACCAAAATATTTTTGGATAAAATGTTCTGCATTGATGAAAAGATAAGGATAAAAACGCATAAAAAGATTTTTAAAAGAGTAAAGAGACTGAAGTTTTTTCAAAGGTGAGGCATTAGTGTAGTAAAAATCATTTAATGAAAAAAATTGTCGGTTTATTTCTACGATAAGTGTGTAAAATGAAGCGTTTTTAGGATGGTAAAAAGCACTATTGATTTCTTCTAAAAAGGCTTTAAAATTTTGAAATCGTTCTATTTTTTTATCGCCTATGAGTACGGTAAGTGCACTTGGCAGTAATTTTTTATCAAAATCAACCTGATGTGTTTTAAAAAAATCGTACATGTAAGCATCTTTTTCATAACCCGCAAAAGTTGTAGCCCCTGTGTTGTAAAAGTTTTTTTGATGTTTAAAGGTCGAAGAGCATCCACCAAGGTAAGATTCTTTTTCATAGAGAGTTGTTTGGAATTTTTTAGACAAAAATAAAGCACTACACGCTCCTCCAATGCCACTACCTACAACTCCAAAATCATCCATCTACAATCCTTACTTTTCTATAATTATAGAAGTAAAAAGGTGCTTTTGGTAGGTTTTTTTTGTCTACTTATGTATCGTGTAGAACTTTACATGTAAAGAGGTCAGATGTTGATTATAGTTTTTTAATCAACATCTTCGTGGAATTATTTAACTCTTTTATCAATAACTCTGATGGCTTTTCCCTCACTGCGGTGCAATGATTTGGGTGCTACAAGTTTAACTTCAACATTGATATAAAGATTATTGAGTAACGCATGTTCGAGTGATTTTTTAAGACCGACAAGATAGCTCATATCATCACTGATAAGATGTTCACTCAGTTCTACATCAATCTCTAATTTATCCATATAGCCTTTTTTATCAGCAATGATTTGGTAGTTTAGGGTAACGCCCTCTTCAAGAGAGAGCACATGTTCTATTTGAGAAGGAAAAACATTAACACCGTTGATAAGCAACATATCATCACTTCTGCCCACGATACTCTCAATTCGCCCAAGTGTTCTACCACAACGACACGGTATACGTGTAATGGACGTGATATCGCCTGTACGATAACGAATGATGGGTAAGCCTTGTTTGGTCAGTGTGGTGATGACTAACTCGCCCCTTTGTCCCTCTTCAAGCACTTCACCGCTTTTAGGGTCGATGATTTCTGGGTAAAAATGGTCTTCGTTAATATGCAAAAGTGAAGAGTGTTTACAGCTTGAAGCAACACCAGGTCCGATAATTTCAGAGAGTCCATATACTTCGTGGTAGTCAATGCCCCAAATAGTCGATATCTCATTTTTAAGCCCTTCACTGGAAGGTTCTGCTCCAAAAAAGCCCACTTTGAGTTTAAAATCTTTTTTGATATCGTACCCCTCTGCTTTTGCCACTTCCGCTAAATGGAGTGCAAAAGAGGGCGTTCCGCTAAGGGCAGTTGCTCCAAAATCACGAAGGAGTAAAAGCTGACGAGAGGTAAATCCAGTGGAGCTAGGAATAACAGCTATCTTCATGCGCTCAGCAGCATTATGAAAACCAAGACCTCCGGTGAAAAGTCCATATCCCGTAGAATTTTGTAAAATATCTTTACAT
>JAFLKZ010000172.1 GCA_019162915.1 Campylobacteraceae bacterium | reverse complement strand
GATGTAACATCTGCTTATAATGGCGCAGAAGCTTTACGCGTATATGAAAAAATGAATCCGGATATCGTATTTGTTGACATTATCATGCCTGAAATTGATGGTATCGAACTTTCTCGTCGTATTCGTGCGATCAATCCATCACAAATCATTATCGTTATTTCTGCAAGTAATGACATTCAAAAGATTTCAGAATCAATCGAAGTTGGTGTAAACAGCTTTATCCAAAAGCCAATTGATACTAAAAAAATTCTTGAAATGCTTCATAACATCGTTTCACTTATCTCTAAACGCAAAAAAATTGAAACAAAAACATTTTCTATCTCATTGCCATTAGATGTATATGAATTGGTAGATGACAATGCTAAAGCAGAAAGTATTTCTAAAAATGCTGTTATCATTCGCGCACTACGTTCGTTCTATCACAACTAAATATTCTTTTTTTTAGATCATAATGGGAATCCATTATGATTTAGCTTTTTTTCAGCTTTTTATCACTATAATTTCGGCTCAGGAATTAATTCCTACAAAAGTGGCTCCATCATCTAATGGTTAGGATTTCAGATTTTCATTCTGGTCATAGGGGTTCAAATCCCCTTGGAGTCACCATAACACTTTTCCTCCAAAACGTACTTTCAACCACTTTAAGCTTTATTAGGTGACCAACTTTTCCCAAAACTTTTTTATCCAATGTGATTTCTTGCTATCAATTTATTCACTTCCATAATCTTATAAAAGAGTTTTTCACCGAATTTATAGTACGAAATTTTATTATTCATTCTCATTTTTACCAACGAATACTACTTGATTTCTACCAGCAGCTTTAGCTTTGTATAGAGCTGTATCTGCTTTTAATATCAAGTCTGCAACTGTATCGTTTTCATTCAACTCTGTTGCTCCGATACTGACCGTTAAATGCCCTATATTATCAAAGTCATATACTGATACAGCTTTTCGCAATTTTTCACCAGTAATTGCTACGGCATCCTTATCTGTTTCAGGACAAATAACCATAAACTCTTCACCACCATAGCGTCCTAAAATATCTGTAGATCTTATATTTTTAGAAAGTATGGAAGCGATATTTTTTAGTGCGTAGTCGCCGATTTGATGACCAAATGTATCATTTACTTTTTTAAAATAGTCAATATCAATCATGATTAATGATAAAGATCGTTGATAACGATTCGCTTTTGCTACTTCATTCGTAATGTCTTCATTGAGCTTTCTTCGATTATATACACTTGTTAAACCATCTATCATAGCTTGTATCTCAAGTATTTTTTTATCTGTTATATTAATACCGAATGACGTATAAGCTATGATATTTTTATTTTCATCTAAAACAGGTGAAATAGTTTGCTCAAGCCAATATTCTTTACCATCTTTATGTTTATTTTTAAGTTCTCCTGTCCATTCATTACCAGTTCCTATTTTATTCCACATATCTTTATAAACTTCAGCTGATGTATTGGCATCCTTGATTACGTGCATTTTTTGACCAACAAGTTCTTTTTTTGTGTATCCGGAGACTTTCTCAAAAGCAGAACTCACGGAAGTAATCGTAGTGCTAGCATTGGTTGTTGCCGTAACGACATATTTATCAATAAGTGTTGCAAATAACTTTAGTTCTTTATGGGATTGTATCAACGCCCGTTGAAGTTTAATGGGGATAAGAGACATATAATAAGCAATAGGGATACTAAATAAAATAGTTAAAATTCCTAATAAAAAAGCTGTTTCGATATGTGCTATTAAAATCGCATGAGTATAGGCACCTTTTGGTTGTAGTACCAAAATAGCATTGTCATCATTTTTTAAAACATCATTTAGGTTATAGGCATAAAAATCTTTTCCTTTAGATGCACCAGCAATAATTTGTGAAGCCTGTGCATGAAATTCATCAGTAAGTTTATGGGCTACATTAGTGTATTTAGACCATGAGTATTTAGAATTAGGGTGAATGATAAAATAACCATCTTTGTCGATAATAAAATAATCAAATTCAATTGCTGAATGCAATGTATACAATAATTGATTAGCAAGCATATTAATGATGACAATACCGACAAATTTATCTTTTTCATATATTGGCGTAGCAATACGTATTGTAGGTTGGAAAGGGACTTCAATCTTTCCATGTTCAATATTTAAATCAAGCTTTGAATGCCAAATCGTCCCCTTTGGCAACCGACTTAGTATTTTAAAATAATCACGATCGCATTTATCTTGTAGATTTTTATCTTCTATAACGAAAGGTAGCTTTATATTTTTGGCTCTGTCGATACGTATTTTTTCTTTTCCGTCAGCGCCGATAAAGCGTGTTTGCATAATATTAATATCGCTTTTTGTAATAGCTAAAAATACATTTGAAACATTGATTTTTGTCTCATTATTTGGATGTAGTATATAAGCCAAAAGTGTTCTATCTGTTGCTAATGAACTGACAATATTATCTAATTTTTCTATACTGGGCTTTAATAGATTAAATTTTTTGTTGTAAGCAACCTGTTCGGCTTTCTTGTCAATACTCTCTTGACTGTGTGACATTTGGATAAAATAATTAAATACCGATCCAAGCAAAATAATTAAAATACCAAACATTATAAAGTAAGTTGTAAACATGGCTTTGAGATTTTTAGTAGTCATATATACTCTTCTATATAAGATAAAAACTTTTAAATCATTTCTAGCAGGTAACTATGCATTTAATTCAAAAAAAATTAACTTTTATTGTACAGTTAAGTTCTTACTTTTTTTATTATAAATCAATACAAATTATGTTTAAATTTAAATCACATTGACAATGCTTTAGAAACTGATACGGTGGCTTTTTTTTAATAGGGGATATTTCAATGGACTCATCTTCGATTGTGAGTTCAAATAAAGGGTGTAACACTTCAATCTTACTTACCAGTTTTTGTTGGATATCTAAAATTTTACCAATTTCATCAAAGATATTCTAATCTACATGTCAT
>JAFLKZ010000166.1 GCA_019162915.1 Campylobacteraceae bacterium | reverse complement strand
TGAACCAGAAACATATAAAGATCTTTTTTTAGAAATAGATAAAGATTTTGATCGTATTGATTATTTTATTTCTAACGCTATTATTTCTGGTCGTCCAGTTGTGGGTGGTTATACCAAATTTATGAAACTAAAGCCAAGAGGTATTAATAATATCTTTACTGCTACCGTTAATGCATTTGTTGTAGGCGCACAAGAAGCGGCTAAAAGAATGGAAAAAGTAGGTGGCGGTAGCATTATTTCTCTTTCCTCAACGGGTAATCTTGTTTATATAGAAAATTATGCAGGACATGGAACAGCCAAAGCTGCAGTTGAAACAATGGTTAAATATGCAGCAGCAGAGCTTGGTGCTATGGGAATTCGTGTTAATGCTGTCAGTGGCGGTCCTATCGAAACAGATGCGCTTCGAGCCTTTACTAATTATGAAGAAGTCAAAGCAAAAACTGCAGAACTTTCACCACTTAAGCGCATGGGACAACCACAAGATATAGCAGGAGCATGTCTCTTTTTATGTACAGAAAAAGCTTCTTGGATTACGGGTAATACGCTCTTGATTGATGGCGGAACGACATTTAAATGAAAATAAACCTTCCTAATTTTTTGGCACTTTTACGCATTGGACTTGCTCCTTTGATGTTTATTTTACTAGTCAACCGTGATGCTACCTATTTTGAGGGAATTCACTTTAGTTGGTTAGACTATTTTGC
Source organism: Campylobacteraceae bacterium (assembly GCA_019162915.1). GTDB lineage: Bacteria > Campylobacterota > Campylobacteria > Campylobacterales > Sulfurospirillaceae > Sulfurospirillum. The sequence goes on along the minus strand of JAFLKZ010000166.1, from coordinate 2,274 downwards.
GGCACTTATCTTTGTTATTGCAAGTGCAACTGATTTTTTTGATGGTTTTATCGCTCGAAATTGGGATCAAAAAACCAAACTGGGTGCTATTCTTGACCCACTTGCAGACAAAATGCTCACTCTTGCAGCATTTCTTGGGCTTATGATGATGGATCGCGCTAATCCTTGGGCTATTTATCTTATCCTGACACGTGAATTTTTTATTACAGGGCTTAGAGTTGCAGCTGTCAGTGAAGGTATGGATATCGCAGCTTCGATGAGTGGAAAAGTTAAAACAGTACTTCAGATGATTGCTATTGGCTTTTTGATGATGAATTGGCCTTTTGCAGATACTTTATTATGGTTTGCTGTGGGACTTACTTTATACTCTGGCTATGAATATATTATTGGTTATACCAAAAAAGGAATTCTTTAATGGGGACTTTAACCTCTTTTCTCGTCCTCTCTTTTTTGATTTTTTTTCATGAATTAGGGCATTTTTTAGCGGCACGCTTTTTTGGTGTACATGTAGAAGTTTTTAGTATCGGTTTTGGCAAAAAAATTTTTTCAAAAGTCTACGGTAAAACACAGTACTGCATTGGACTAATTCCTCTTGGTGGATATGTGCAAATGAAAGGTCAAGATGATAGTGACCCAACGAAAGTAAGTTATGATAAAGATAGTTATAATACGAGAAAGCCGTGGCAACGTATCATTATCCTTTTGGCTGGACCTTTTGCAAATTTTTTATTAGCATTTCTGCTTTATCTTGCGATTGGCTCAATTGGGGTTACGAAATTTTCTCCTATCATCGGACAAACAAGTCCCGATTCTCCTGCAATGCAAATTGGTATGATGCCAAATGATAAAGTGCTTGTTATTAATGGTCATTTTGTTACCACATGGGATGATGTGAGTAGAATTATTAAGGACAGTGAAGGGAAATTAGAATTTAAAATTGAGCGCGCCAATGAAGTGCTAACTTTTGTTTTAACGCCTAAAATAAGCCAATACCAAAATATGTTTGGTGAAACACTCCACAAAAGAATGATTGGTATCGCACCTAGTGGCAAAACTATTGAGATTACTTATGCCCCTGATGAAGTTTTTGGCTACGCCGTTGACCAAACAATTAAAGCTACTACGATGATTTTAAATAGTTTACAAAAACTTATAGAAGGTGTTGTCTCTGTCAAAGAACTTGGTGGTATCATCTCCATCGTGCAAGTTACCTCAGAAGCTAGTAATGCTGGATTAGTGGCACTTTTTGCGCTCACCGCACTTATCTCTGTCAATTTGGGCGTTCTCAATCTCCTCCCTATTCCCGCACTTGATGGTGGACATATTATGTTTAATGCGTATGAAATGTTGACAAAAAAAGCACCCAGTGAGAAAGTTTTATACGTCATGACATTGGGCGGTTGGGCACTCTTACTGAGCCTTACAGCGCTGACTATTTTTAACGATATCTACCGATTAACGAATGGAAACTAAGATGAATTATGAAGCAAGATTTGATGAAATTCTTACCAAAATCGAAAATACAAGAGTGAAGGTCAATCAACACCAAATCGTCAAAATAGTGGCTGCTAGTAAAAGTGCTGACAATGCGATGATTGAAGCGATGTATAACATTGGTCAGCGCTCTTTTGGGGAAAATAAAATTCAAGATATGAGTCAAAAAGTTCATGACTTGGAACATCTCCCTTTAGAGTGGCATTTTATCGGTCGATTGCAGACCAATAAAATCAATCAACTCTTAGAGATAAACCCTTTTTTAATGCACTCCCTAAGCTCAATAGAACTAGCGCAAGAGATAGATAAACGTTTACATGTAAAGGGTCAAACACTCAGTGTTCTTCTTCAAATCAACAGTGCCTATGAAGAGCAAAAAGCAGGCGTTTTACCAGAAGAGGCTTTAGATATTTATGAGCAAATTACTGCTACATGTAAGCATTTAAACCTCAAAGGTGTTATGAGCATTGGGGCACATAGTGAAGATATAAAAACTATTCAAAAAAGTTTTGAAACAACATACAAAATCTATGAAACTTTAGAATCAAAAGGTGCTAAACACTGTTCCATGGGAATGAGCGGTGATTTTGAACTTGCTGTTACTTGTGGTTCCAATATGTTAAGGCTAGGTAGCATTTTATTCCAATAAGGAGTTTTTATGTCACACCACACTTCACGCGAGGGATATACTCATTTAATCGATCGCATCAACCGTTTTCCACTAGGCGCACCTCCTTCAAAAACCTTATACCAAATTCTAGCTCTCCTCTTTACACCCAA
>JAFLKZ010000083.1 GCA_019162915.1 Campylobacteraceae bacterium | reverse complement strand
AAACGCTGTTTCATATTCGTTTAACAAAAGATATTTTCTAAATTTAAATACACTCTTTGTAATTTATTTTACAAAGGTGTTAAATGAGGATTGTATCAATGAAAAAAGTGCGTGAAGTGTTAAGGCTTCATATTATTATGAAGTTTTCTGTGCGAAAAATACAAACAGCTTCTGGGGTCGCAAGAAGTACAGTGCAAGATTATGTGAAGCGTTTAAAGTCATCCAATTTAACAGCCGATGAGATAGATACGCTTGATGACGATGCCCTTAGGTTTAAATTGTTTCCTGATTGCTCATCTATTACTACCTCTTTCAAAGCTATGCCCAATATGCACTATCTCTACAACGAATTAAAAACTCGTAAAAAGAGTAAAGTGACGCTAACGCTTTTATGGGAAGAGTACAAAAAAGACAATCCTGATGGATATGAATTTACTCAGTTTCGCGTTTATTATAAAAGATATTGTCAAACACTTTTTTCAAATTATCTCGAAACGCTATGAAAAAAGCTCCACCATCTTTACATCAAATCTTGTGTTTAGTAAATGGGTTCAAGTATTTGCAGGAGATAAAATAGTTACAACCGCCATATTAGACAGAGTATTACATCACTCACATATTATCAATATACAAGGAGATAGCTACCGACTTAAAGAGAAGAAACAAACAGGAGTGTTACACTCAAAAATATATAAGTTTGAAGCTAAATCTTCAAACCTAGATGGTCAAAATCAAGAGGTGGTTTAAGTTTCAAATTGTGACTTTTTTACACTAAAAACTGACTAGTTCTGCGCTTCGCTTGACACTTTAGGTTTGTCGGATCCAAAAATATGAGAGTATGAATGCTGCAATCAATATAAAAAGAGTTGGAATATCAACTCTTAGTGGAGAGACAGTAAGACCTATGCAAGTAGGCTCGTCTTGTTCTATGGGTATGCAGAGTAGTATTTTGTAAAAAATATGAAAAAAATAGGCTTGTTGTAAAAATGATTTTTGAGTGGTTTCTTAAAGTGGGGTTTAAATTGGCTTAAAAGCTCGATTTTATGGGGATTTTGACACTGACAAATAACGCTAATACCCATTAATTTACTAGTTTTTGGTGACACTTTAGGTGACACCAAATATATAGTATTAGATATAATCTAAGACATTAATATCTTGAGCTTCATGTATGCACACATTCAAATTTCCAATTCTAGTTGTGACATTTTTGATATAGTGGTCACAAAAGCTTTGATTAATAGTTTGAACTTCACTGCTACTATGAATTTCACTAATTTCTTTCATAATGGCATTTGAGATACGATTAAAATTCTCCATAAAACGTTTTGGCTTAATGTTTAAATTATGACAGTGTAGTGCTATATCGAATGCTTTAATTTTCTCAATCTCAAACTCATCACCAATACTCATTGCCAAAGAATGTTCATAAGTATCATAAAGCGTGATGTTAACCAGATCATAAAAAGGTGCCAGTTGTAAACTACTTTTTTTTACAAAAAAAGATATATTTTTCCCATGAGCATCACTATTTCCGATACACAAATTTAGGATGGACCAATTTGCTAAAGCTTGTCGATACAGTAAAGGAGTATCTAGCATATTTTCGATTTTTACTAATTTTTTAAAGCTTACACCATACCTAAAATCTTTAACATCTCGTCCGTTTCCATAACTTCTCTCATATTTTAGCTGCGGAGGAAGTGATAATAATTGGCAAGAATCAATAAGATGTAATTTTTGGATAGTTCCATCTTTTAAAATTTTTCTATCAAATCGTTCAACAACCAATACCGGCTCATCGCCAAAAAAATCTATTTTTGCCTCATTTACGCTTACCCCAGCTTTTTTAGCGAGCTTTAGAGAAATATATTCGTTAAGGACTAAATTTTCTTCGCCTTTATCAAACTTGAGAATATGTGTAGATGATAAATTTCCCTCCCCAAACCCAAATTTGCCATCAATGATTGCAATAGGTAATTTTTCCTGCACTCCAGCCAAAGAGAGCCTTGGTTTACCATCCCAAACAGTAATTGGAACAGATCTCCTTTTCTGTATTCTCTGTGTTAACTCTTCTCTTGAAACTTCTCTAAAAGAGGTCTCTATCTTCTGAATATTTCCAAATGATAATGCTCCAGAGGTTTCTTTTCCAATGGCATTTAACAACCCAAAATGATTTGCTTTGCTAATTCTAAAGTGTATACTTAGTGCTTCAAGACCCTCACCTTCTGGAAGTAGATTTAAGATGAAATTTTTGACTGCTTTTGACTCGAATTTTGCATTGAGTGGCAAAGATGGAGAAAAGGCAAAACCTTTTTTTCTCCAATCATCAGTGTAAACTAAATCGAACTCTTCATCTCTCAAAATGAGTTCAGCAACGACTTCGCCGTTGCATAAAATGTTCAGTTTATTCATTATCTTCGCCTCTTATTGTAAAACTTATATCAATTCCTAGCGCATTTGCGACTAAAAGAGCATTATTAAGGCCTACCGCTTCATTTCCTTTTTCGATTTTGGATAATGTTCTCTCGTTGATGTTACAAAGTTCTGCTGTAATTTGCATTGTCATTCCAAGCATAGTACGTCTATAACGAATTAACTCCCCAAAATCTTTAGAACAAATGAGTTTGTTAAAATGAGGTTGTTTTGTTTTTGTAACTCTCTTAGCCATAAAATTTCCTTAATAAAAGCACTATAATACTTTTATTGTAATTTTATTGGAATTATAGCTTAATAACAACACTAAAGTGTATTTAATTTAATTTTTACTTATTATTAGTTTAAAATATACATGTTTATACTTTAAATGATATCCTACTTTGTTTTCAAAAGACAAGTTTATCCTTTGATTTATCATGCTATTTATTAGACGCATTAAAACTAGGCGAAAACAGCTAAAAATCAGTTGAGACAATCTTTCCAAGCTTAGCAAACTAGGTATGAGAACGGTAAATCACTTTTTTGCAGGAGAAGATGTTAAACTAAGCACAGTTGGAAGTTTTAATAATATTCCCAATATGCACTTCATACTCTTCCCCCCCCCCACCACCACCATTGACTTAAGCAAAACACGCATCAAAAAGACTTCTTTTT
>JAFLKZ010000139.1 GCA_019162915.1 Campylobacteraceae bacterium | reverse complement strand
CGGAGTTGTGCTTTGGAACGATGACTTTTGGAAGTGAAGCCGATGAGGCAGAATCGACGTTGATGTTTAATAGATGTCGTGATGTAGGCATCAATTTCTTCGATTGTGCCAACAACTATAGCGATGGTCGGGCTGAAGTTATCTTAGGCAAACTTATCCAAACATGTAGAGATGAAGTCGTTATCACCTCCAAAGTATCGCAACGCGTGGGTAGTGATGTCAATGCCCTTGGCTCATCAAGAAGACACATTATGCAAGGCATCGAGCAAAGCCTAAAGCGTTTAAAAACCGATAGAATAGACCTTTACTTCATCCATCATTTTGACCCACTTACACCGATGGACGAGACACTTCGTGCCCTTGATGATTTGGTGCATCAAGGAAAAGTTTTATACCTAGGTGTTAGCAACTGGGCGGCATGGCAGATAGCGAAAGCACTGGGCATCTCGGAGAAAAACCATCTCGCACGCTTTGAGTGCATTGAGCCTATGTATAATCTCTTAAAACGACAAGCCGAAGTCGAAATCTTGCCATTAGCACGTTCTGAAAAACTCGGGGTCATTCCGTACAGCCCACAAGCCGCAGGACTGCTAAGCGGAAAGTATTTGGATGCATCCGCCACGGGAAGAATAGTAGAAAAACAACAATACACCAAACGCTATAGCCATCCTCGGTACTACGAGATAGCAGAACATTTTACCCGCTATGCGCAAGAGTTAGGCGTAAAACCTAGTACATTAGCGCTTAGTTGGGTTATGGCAAATCCTGATATCACCGCTCCGATTATAGGAGCAAGAAATCTCAAACAACTTGAAGATTCACTAAGTGCTATTGATATGAAACTTGACCCCGAAGTCTTAGCGCATATTACCAGTCTTTCCGACACCCCAGCCAATGCAACGGATCGTTTGGAAGAAGTGCTTGATGCAAAGTTCAAGCTTCGCAATCGCTAAGTTCTTTACATGCAAGAAGTCTATTATAAAAGTCCAATGATGATGGGCAATAAAACAGCAATCACAACGCCCACTAAACCCATCGCCAATGCTGCAAATGCAGCTGCTTTATCGCTTATCTCCACGGCTCTAGCAATTCCGATAGCATGAGAGATAAGCCCCAAAGCAAACCCCTTTGCCGCGTCATGTTTGATGCGTAAAATCTTAAAAATAAAACTACTAAACAAGGCACCCAAAAGCCCTGTGATGACCACAAAGCCCATCGCCAAAGAGGGAATAGCACCAATGTCTTGAGCGGTAATGATGGTAATAGGCGCAGTTACAGACTTAGTGGTCATAGATAACATCGTCGTTGTTGAAGCATCAAATAGCCATAAAATGCCCAGTGCGCTGAGTATCGTAAACGTACCACCTAGAAAAAGAGTCGCGACAATAGGCACAAAGTAAGAGCGAATAAGCTTGAGGTTTTTATACAAAGGTAATGCCAAAGCAACCGTCGCAGGCCCTAAGATAAAATGAATAATGCTAACTGATTCAAAATACTGCTTATATGGGATATTGGTAAGTATCAAGATAGGCAACATTATCATATAAGCGATAACGATAGGTTGTAAAAGAGTATTTTTACCACTTTTTTCATATACCAAAATGCCGATTTTGTAAGCACTAATCGTCACGATAATCCACACTAAAGGCGTTGACGTCACATAAGCGATAAGGGCATCAAGATTCATGTGTTTTTTCCTTGCGCGATATCAAAACATCGATGAGTTTTGCACTAAACGCCAAAGCTAAAAATGTCCCAACAATCAGTGATGAAAGAATGGCAACTGCCTCTTTAGAAATCGTATCTATCTGCGTGATAATGCCCGATGCCGCAGGGATAATAAAAAGTGGCAAATAGCGCAACAACCAAGAAACCGTCACATCAAGCGCATTAAAACTACTTTTACGAAACAACAAAAAAAGCAACAACAACACCATCCCAATAATGGGTCCTGGTATATTTAACACAAATAATTTGGCACAACATTCCCCCACAAATTGGAAGAGGAGTAGGGTTAGTATTCCTTGAAGCATTTTTGTTCCTGAATCTTTAAATTAAAGGGGAGATTATACATCAAATATGTATCTTTACATGTAAAGAAAATGCGCTAAAGTTATATGCTTTTTTAATACAATGAAACTATACCCATCCCCCTATTACACTATTACTTAAGTATTGCAAAATGAAATATTTTAAAGCAGTTTTGTGCTAATGTGTTACGCTACATGTAAAGAAAAAGTAGCCTCGTCCCCATTTACCTACAAAGACAACGTAAAAAGGATTTTTTAGTTTTCATGGCTTGGAATGAAGTATAATTGCCTTTACATGTAAAGATAATATTATCTATGTAATAGACTTTTTTGGTACAATGAAGTTAAAAATTTAGGGGAAGAAAAGATGAGTGAGAAAGAGCTTATTTTACAAAAATTATCTGCTTTAAAAGCTCAGCTTGCACCAAACTATCACATCATATCACTTGCTCTTTTTGGTTCAATGGCACGAGATGAAGCAACTCAAAACAGCGATGTAGATGTTCTTGTTGATTTTTCACAAACACCTGATTTGTTAACGTTTATCGAACTCGAAGAAAAACTTAAAATCGCATTGGGAAAAAATGTTGATTTAGTACCCAAAAGAAAACTAAGAGCCGAACTTTCCCAAAATATTCTTAAAGAAGCAATTGCGGTATGAAACGCAATTATATTTTGTATCTTGATGACATCCTCAAAAGCATTCACAAAATAGAAGCATTTACCTTTGGCTATGACTTTGAACGCTTTAAGGCTGATGATAAAACAGTAAGCGCTTGTGTTCGTGAAATAGAAGTCATTGGCGAAGCCACCAAACAAATTCCTGATGAAATAGCCTCAAAATACCTTCAAATTCCTTGGTCACTCATGGCAAAAATGCGCGATAAACTCATTCATTGGTACTTTGAAATCGATGAAGAGATTGTTTGGAAAGTAATTACTGAGCAGTTTCCAACATTGAAAACTCAACTTGAGATGATGAAAAAAGAGTTGGTGGGATAAAAAAGTTTAAAATCAAGCCCCGACCCCTAAATCAAGAAAAAGTAGCCTGTCCCGAATGGCACTTACTTATTAGGATTTAGCATCGTAGTAATAAGGATTTTGCCACCCATTT
>JAFLKZ010000046.1 GCA_019162915.1 Campylobacteraceae bacterium | reverse complement strand
TTGAGCTCTTATATACAAAGGCTAAAACCTCAGCCACTGCCTTATAAAGATTTTCAGGAATAGTATCTCCAATATTGCATTTTTTATATAATTCTCTCGCTAAAGGGACATTTTCAACAATTTGAATATTGTAATTCATCGCAATTTCTTTGATTTTGAGTGCCAAGAAATCTGTTCCTTTGGCTAATACTTTAGGAGCAGACTCTTTATCTTGATCGTATCGCAACAGCATAATGGGTTGGGTTTGTAATAACAACATCAGCTTGAGGAATCTCTTGCATCATTCTTTTGCGTGACATCTGCATTTGGATTTGCCTAATTTTAGCTTTAATTTTAGGATCTCCTTCCATCTGTTTGTACTCATCTTTAAGTTCTTGTTTACTCATGCGAAGATCTTTAAAGTAGTTATACCGCACATAAAAAAGGTCAAAAAGAGCGAAAATAAGAAACAAAAAGAGCATTACTGAGGCTAAAATAATTGCTTTATCTTTAAGCCATGCAAGCTGATCAATCATCGAAAAATAGATAACCGTTGGTAACTCTTTAGTGAAAGAAATTAAAAAATAGTAGCAAATCCAAAGAACAAAAGACACTTTGAGAATTATTTTGACAGTCTCTACTAATTTTTTAATTGAAAGAAGATTTTTAAGTCCTTTAATGGGATCTAATTTTGCCAAATCTGGCATGAGTGGCTTGGTAGTAAATATAAAGCCAATTTGCATTACATTTGCCAATAACCCAGCAAGAGCCACAGTCCCCGCCAAAGGAACGACCATCAAAACAACTTCCTTAAGCGTAACTATTGAAATTTGCAAAACGGCTTCTTTGTTGATTTCATGTCCAATGAGCGACTGGTAGTAAAAATATAAATAAATTACACGTGACTGTATAAATGTCAAAAGGGCTAACAACGCGGCAAAGGCCACAACTAAAGTTACAAAACCGCTGGTATCTTGACTTTTAGGAACATTACCTTCACTGCGAGCATCTTCAATTTTCTTAGAACTGGGTTCTTCCGTCTTTTCTTGATCATCAGCCATTGATTAACTCTGCAAAATTAGATGACTACTTTATGGGTGATTTTCATCGAAAAATCCAACCATACAGCTTGGTGAATCAAACTTCCACTGCTAATAGCATCTACGCCCGTTTGAGCATAAGCTATGATATTTTCTTTCGTGATATTTCCACTGGCTTCCAATAGAACATGGGGAAAATCATTCTTTTTAATCTGTACCACTGTTGCAATATCTTCCACCGACATATTGTCGCACATCACAATATCGGCTCCACATTTCATAGCAAACTGTGCAAAATCAACATCTTCGCACTCAACTTCTATCTTACATGTAAAGGGTAATTTTTCTCTCGCTTCTTGGATAAAAATCTTCAAATCATCAATTGTTTTAAGATGCGTATCTTTAATCATCAAACAATCATCTAACCCCATTCGGTGATTATTTCCACCACCGCAACGAATAGCATACTTTTCAAAAATTCTTAAATGAGGGCGTGTTTTCCGTGTATCTAATAATTTAACCAAAGAGCCTTGTAATACACTTTTATAAGAAGCCACATTAGTTGCAATTCCACTTGCGTGTTGCATTAGATTTAAAATGACACGCTCACACATTAAAATATTTTTCGATTTACCTTCGATAATGGCAACTATATCGCCTTTTTTGAGACTATCACCATCTTGAAAATAAAATTTTATATCAAGCTTATTCATTTTACAAAGCGCTTTGACATAACTCTTACCTGCAAAAACGCCTTCATCTTTACAGATGATATTGGCACTAGCAAAACTATCTTTTCCCACTAATGAAAAAAGGTCACCTCTTCCAATATCTTCTTCGAGTGCTTTTTTGACAAACTTTTTTATCATAGTTCAAACATCCTATTTAATGCTAAAAAAGCCCATTTTCTGGTCTCTTCACTAATGGTTATCTCATTTTCAAATCGCTCTTCTTGAATGCTCAAAAGTGTATTGTAGAGATCCACCAAAGTTGTTTCATTCATCGTTGGACATTCTGGCTTTGTGGAAGAGAGCACATATGTATTCTCTTTGCGAAGTCTTTTGACCATATTGTATTCTGTACCAATAGCAACTTTTTGGTTCAAAGGAAGATTTTTAACATACGCGATAATTTGGCTTGTAGAACCCACAAAATCAGACTGATCACAGACTTCAGGCTTACATTCTGGATGCGTAACAATTAAGATGTCAGGATATTTTGCCCTATAAAATGCGATATCATCCACATCAAAAAGTTGATGAACTGAGCAAAATCCATTATAGCAAATGATATCTGCTTCTTTTGGGTCACTTCCATCTCCAACGATACAAGAGGTAAGTCCCATCTCTTTAGCTATATTTTGTCCCAAACAACGATCAGGTACAAAAAGTATTTTTTTATTGCTTGCTTTAGCTTGTGTAATAATTTTTTTAGCATTAGAACTCGTGCAAACCATACCGCCCATCATTCCAACTCTCGCTTTGACTTCAGCAGACGAATTGATGTAGGTCACTGGCAAAATATCTTCTTCTTTAATTCCTGCTTTTTTAAGAACTTCTATGTTTTGGTCAAAATAACCGACATCTATCATCCTTGCCATCGCACAACAAGCGATTTTAGGCATAAAAACTCTTTTATTGGGTGCTAATATTTTGACACTTTGTCCCATAAATCCAACACCACAAAAAAGAAGATAAGGATTTTTATCTTCAGCTGCCCACTGAGCAAGTTGAAGAGAATCACCTACATAATCGGCCATGAAAAACACTTCGTCTTTCTGGTAAAAATGGGCAACAATGCTTACATGTAAAGCTTCTTTTAGCTTTAAAATTTGTTCTCTTAATTGGTCTTCACTCAAGTTAAGTTCCTCAGAATGATATTAAAAAGCCCATTATAGCGTTAAAGAAATAATAACAAAATTATTGCTATACTTCACGTACTTTAAAAAATAGGAAATAATCGTGGAGATGTTTTTCAATATTAATATTCAATTTTATATCATAAGTTATTTAGTAGGTGGCATCCCCTTTGGATTACTCTTAGCAAAAATTTTCACCGGTAAAGACATCAGAAACGATGGTAGTGGAAGCATCGGTGCTACTAATGTTTTAAGAGTGCTTAAAGAGACAAACCCCGCAATGGCAAAAAAGTTAGCTGTTGCTACGGTTATTTTAGATGCATTCAAAGGCGTTATCGTTTTGGTTATTGCGAAACTTATGGGACTTAGTGCTGAAACATTATGGGCAATTGCTATTTTTGCAGTTATTGGACACTGTTATAGCCCCTATCTTCAATTTGAAGGTGGGA
>JAFLKZ010000159.1 GCA_019162915.1 Campylobacteraceae bacterium | reverse complement strand
TGCAAAATCCATGAGAAGTTTATCCATTGTAAAGAGATTGAGGTACAGCCTAAATGATTTTTCCCAATCAACCGTTTGCTGATTTTTAGCATCTCTAAATTGTGTAATGTAAAAATGCTTCATTACCATTGCTACTTGATTTTTACAAATTGAGATTGTAGTATAAGGGAAAATAGCTCTGTAAACTTCTGCATATTTTCGCTCTTCTATCAATTTCAAAAGTTTTAATTGAAATTCTTTTTTCATCAATTCAAGCGTTTTTACCAAAAGATAATTTGTTTCTAATTGAAATTGATCTTGCGTTTTGACTGCTTCAAAAAGTCTATTATCATTTATTTGATACTCCAAAATCATTAATGCTTTTGAAACATCTTTCAGTCTATTTGCTTGATTTTGATAAGGTGCAAACTGATGTAAGATATCTGATAGTACTAAAGATTTTTGATAATTTTTTTCTTCTAAAAGCCTAGAAATTTCCATCTGAAGTTTTTCGCCTAAAAGAAGAACTTTTTGATAAAGAGGTGTAAACTCTAAAAACTTATTTTGACTTACCAGTTTAAAATATAATGCAAAGTTTTTTTCTCGTATAGCCGATTCGGACATGCTAAAAAGCCCTGTCCGTTTCAGCATATTTTCGATAATAAAGTTTTTTTCTTCTACGTTCATAAAAAGCTTTAGACTATCCCGTGCAGCTTCTTTGTTTAAAAGAGGCTCTCTTGAGAGTAAAATCTGGGCTTTTTGTAAGCTTTTATTCCATAAGGCTTCTAAGTTTAAGAAAATTGAACTTTTCTTAAGTGCAGGCTTAACATTAGCCAACTCATAAGCAGCGTTAAAACTAAAGCTTCTAATATACCGTTGCAAAGACATCAAATCAGGCTGAAGCTCTTCAAGTTCATAAAACTCAACTTTACATTTTGGATGAAATAAGAAAGGCTCAGCAGCACTAATAGCTTGTTCTAACTCTCCTTTTGAGAGAAGATTAACGATAGTTTCTTTTTCTTCTAACCAATAATCATAAATTAGTCTTGTTTCTCTATGCGACATTAAAAAGATATTTTTAGAGAATAACAACGCTGCTTCTTTGACTTTTTTAAGCCTTATATCGACAATAAATTGTTCTTCAAACTCTCTATGATTGAAAAAAACAACTTCCCCCGTTTTAAATCCAGCGATAAAATATCGTGCCGTCCTTATCATCGAAGTGATCCCAAGATAAGGAAGTTTAATCTGAAAAAGAACATCTAACGTCTTTACATGTAAAGCAAAGAGCATCGATTCTCTTGTCCCAACATAGACAAATTTTTTACTATGTGATAGCGTCATAGAAGAGGGCCACAGGTCTTCGCCTAGCATTGTTTCTTTACTTATTTTTTCATTCTCAAAATCTATTTTTATGATTTTGCTATTTTTTGTAATTGCCAAAAGCGTATTTTTATCTAAAAATGCAAGCATTTCAATCACAGAATCTAACTTTTTTTCAAAAATGACTTTTAAACTATTGAGTCTATAAACGATAATAGTCCTAGAAAAAGAAGCACGTGCGCAGAGTTTAAATTCATCTGATATCGCAACTGCAGAAATCGTATCGTTTGATCTTGGAAGTTCCGTTTGTATATAGCCATCTTCGGGATTAATGACGTATGTACGTCCTCGGTCGTTGCCAGTGACCAGTAACATATCATTTTCACTAAAAGACGCTTTGGTAACTTCGATATCACGGTTATAGAAAAAATTAGAAAGCTTTACAAGTTTGGATCTTGTATCAATTACATACTCCGCCCCTTTTTTTGAAAAAGAGATATACGCATTTTTAGCACCCAATGCAAAAGGTCTTTTATAATAATCAAAATTTGTTTGCTCATAAATATTTGATAAAGAAGTACTTTTGATTATTTTTAAAGTTATTAAATCTACTTTATATAAATTACAATTATTATCAATGACGTGCAATGTTGCTTCGTCAGCTAAACTCATAGTTGAGATAGCAGAGTGAAAAATTATCTCTCGTGAACTTGGCAGCATAGCTCAAAATCCTCTTGTTTCACAATACACACAAGGTACAAATTCTCAGAGTATTTGCTCATTGTCACAAGCACTTCTTGCAGGCCACCAAGAGAAGCAATAGTGCCTTTAAAAGTAATATTTCCCTCATAAGGCCAATGACTCTTAATCTCTTCAATATTATTGAAATAGTCCATTTCTTCAAAATAAACAAGCTCTTTGAGAGGCAAACACTTAGCCGTCAGTTTACCAAATAATGCTTCATGCGTATGGTTCATCACCATATCTCCAAAAGGCTTATTGTAAGCAGAAAAAATAAGGTCATCACTGATGAGGGCACTGGAAAAAGGAATATTTTTAAGTAACTCGTTATCTTTTAATTCCATTGCCTGAGAGATATTAGCATGAGCTTGTTCTTCATTTTTTTTGTGGAGTTCTGTTAGGTCTTGGATAATGCCAATAAATTCTATAATGTCACCTTTATTATCCAAGATAGGCACTACGGTTGTATAATGATATAAAGGAATTAGTGTTCTTGTTTGATTGACAATGTAACCTTGCCATGTTTTTTTAGCCATAATCGTTTCCCATAACTCTTTATAAAGAGCTCTATCTGTGGAGGGATGCCCAATAAGACTATGTTTCTTTCCTACTATCTCTTCTTTAGTGTAACCAGTCGCCTTACAAAAATTTTCATTGACATCTTTGATAACGCCATCAACACCTGTCATAGAAACAATAGCAGCCTTATCAATAGCTTCTTTATAGGAGTTAAGAATAGAAGTTTTAAGATCTAATGTTTTAGATTGGGCATTGGTGAGTTTTTTGAGCTTGTCATTAGCCCGCTCAAGATCTTCTCTAACCCTCCGTAACTCCTTTTTTTGATTTATGTGTTCTACGATTTTATGCAATACTTTAAAGATTTGCTCACTTTGTAAAGGCTTAGTGATAAAGTTATCCACGCCAAGATTGATCAGTTTTATAAGATATTCTATTTCATTGTGTGCTGAAGTTACAAGGATTGGCTGATGTGGATAGAGCTCTTTGATCTTTTCTATCATCTCGATACCATCCATAATAGGCATTCTAATATCAGTGATGACGATATGGTATGAATTTAATGCTAATTTTTCTAAACCTTCTTTGCCATTAGTTGCCAAATCAACACTTTCAAAAATATCACTTAAAAATATACTCACTTCTTCTCGAAGGGAGATGTCATCTTCCACATACAAAATTCTTAAATCTTTACTCCAAGTAATCAGTTGGTCGATAGCATTTTCCATAATGGGTCTCCGATTTTATTTTCTTAAACTATTATATAACCTAATCGTTGTATTTGT
>JAFLKZ010000079.1 GCA_019162915.1 Campylobacteraceae bacterium | reverse complement strand
TCTTATGAGCACGATAAAATACGATTTGGTTCTACCGTTATGCTTGAAAATTTAGAAACGAATGAAGAAGTGACGTACACCATCGTGGGAAGTACGGAGAGTAATCCCCAAAAAGGGCTTATTTCGTATCATTCACCACTGTCAAAACAGTTGATGGGAAGAGGCGAGGGTGAAGAGGTTACTATCAAATTACCATCAGGTAAACAAGAATATGAGATATTAGAAGTAGCGTATAAAGAGATTAATTTCGAGGGTTAAGCGATGAAAAAAGTTAAAGTTGCCATTATTGGGGCGAGTGGTTATACAGGTTTGGAGTTAATGAAGATACTGATAAACCATCCTTTTTTTGAGATTGCGTATATCGCAACAACAGAGGGTGGAATGAAAGCTAGTGACCTTCATCCCTCTTTATTAGGTGTTTTTGAGCAAGATGTTTATAAAGCAGATGCGACACAAGTTGCAAAGGTTGCAGAACTTGCCTTTTTGGCATTGCCACACAAGGCGGCTATGGGATTTGCTAAAGAGCTTTTGAGTTTACATGTAAAGGTGGTTGACCTCTCCGCAGACTATCGTTTGGAACTTGAAGCGTATGAAAAGTTTTACTGTGAGCATGAAGATAAAGAAAATCTCTCAAGTGCTGTTTATGGACTACCTGAAATAAACAAAGAAAAAATCAAACAAGCAAAATTAGTAGCCAATCCAGGCTGTTATCCTACGGCTTCGATTTTAGGGATATTGCCATTTTTGAATTATCTTAAAGTGGATGCACCTATCTTTATCGATGCTAAAAGTGGCGTTTCTGGTGCGGGCAAAAAACCCTCACTGAGCGCACATTTTGTTACTATCAATGAAAATATTTTTGCCTACAATCCTCTGATGCATCGCCATGAACCAGAAATTTCTGAAAAGCTTCGATTGGTCAGCGGTCAAGAGTTTGAGGTCAATTTTGTACCCCATCTCCTTCCTGTTAGTCGAGGAATGTTGGTAAGTTCATATTTACAAACCAATGAACTAATCAATGCCAAAGCCATTCTTGAAGATTTTTATAAAGAGGCTAAATTTGTGCGAATTCGAGAAAATCCAGTGGATATCAAATCTACAGCAGGAACCAATTTCTGTGATATCTTTGTCACTCAAAAAGGAAAGTCCCTCTTTGTCTCTTCGAGTATCGATAATTTACTCAGAGGTGCTTCCTCTCAAGCCGTGGTCAATGCCAACTTGATGTGTGGATTTGAAGAAAGTGCTGGAATTCCTATCCTTGCCTATGTTCCCTAGTTTTATTATTAAAGAAGGGGCTATTTTTATAGCGGATGCACACGATTCGCAGGAGCAGACTTTTTTCTTTGAATTTCTTTTACAGGTAAAGGAATTAAAGCCTACGCAACTCTTTGTGATGGGAGATATGTTCGATTTACTCGTCGGTGATGTAGAATATGGTGTTCAAAAATATGCCCACTACATTAAACTTATCAATGAACTTGCACAAAATATTGAAGTTATCTATTTTGAAGGCAATCATGATTTTTGTTTGCAATCTCTTTTTGAAAATGTCCGTGTAGTAGCTCTTTGGGAGCAACCTCTTTTGTGCACACTTCCTGATGGAAAAAGTTGTTTGCTCTCTCATGGCGATAAATTCGGTAACTTTTCCCATCGTTTTTTTACAAAAATCATTAGAAATAAAAAAGTACTCTTTCTCTTAAATTTATTAGATAAGAATTTTCACTTTTTTATCTCTAAAAAGATACAAAGTAATCAGCGTAAAAAAAATCTATGTCGAAAAATAGGACATTTTAAAGCTCTTGTGGAGGCTAAAATAGGTCAATATAAACCCTCAAACATCGATGTCATAGCGGAGGGACATTATCATCAAGATTGTTCATTTAAGGTAAACAAAACCCAATATGTCAATTTTTCATCTTTTGCGTGCAACAGAAGTTATTTTATTGTACAATCGTCTACCGAGACAGAATTTGCGCAAAAGCAACTAAGGGGCTTTAATGGCTAAAGAAAGTATTTTAAAAGTCGGCTCTAATGAAATGGAGTTGGTGGATTTTCGTATATTTAAAAAGGAAGAGAAAGGTGTTTATGAGGGAATTTATGGTGTTAATGTCGCCAAAGTTCGTGAAATCATTAAAATACCAAATCTCACAGAACTTCCTGGTGTTCCAGACTACATAGAGGGTATTTTTGATCTTCGTGGCGTCGTTATACCAGTCGTTAATCTTGCAAAATGGATGAATATCAAAGAACCTGATGATGGGTCTATTAAACCCAGAATTATCATCACAGAGTTTAGTGATATTCTGATTGGTTTTGTCGTTCATGAGGCAAAAAGAATTAGGCGTATTAGTTGGAAAGATATTGAGCCAGCTTCTTTTGTTGCGAGTATGGGCTCTTTAGATAAAAGTCAAATTACAGGGGTAACACGCATTGAAAACGATGATGTCCTTTTGATACTTGACCTAGAAAGCGTCGTTCAAGCATTGGGCATTTATAAACCAAAAATTGATATAGATGATCGAGATATCATTAAAGTTGATGGTACAGCACTTATTTTAGATGACAGTATGATCGCTAGGAAATTAGTGAGTGATGCACTGAAAAAGATGGGTATGCGCGTAGTAGAAGCCAAAGACGGCATGGAAGGTCTTGAAAAACTCAAAGAACTTTACAACATGTATGGTAAAGAATTGAGTGATGAATTGAAAATTATTATTAGTGATGTAGAAATGCCGCAGATGGATGGATTTCATTTTGCTGCTAATGTTAAAGAAGATGAGCGATTTAAAGAAATACCTATTATATTTAACTCTTCAATTAGTGACCATTTTAGTGAGATTAGAGGAAAAGAGGCGGGCGGTGAAGCCTATTTGACAAAATTTGATGCGGCAATTTTTTACAAAGAAGTTTCTAAAGTAATAAAATCGCACGTCAAAATAGCAAAAGCATAAGGGTAGAACGATGGAAGATATTCAAGAAATTTTAGAAGATTTTTTGATTGAAGCGTTCGAGCTTATTGAACAAATTGATCAAAATCTAGTTGAACTAGAAACCAAGCCAGATGATTTAGAATTACTTAATAGCATCTTTAGAGTTGCGCATACCATTAAAGGGTCATCATCATTTTTAAATTTTGATATTTTAACTGGTTTGACACATCACATGGAAGATGTTTTAAATAAAGCAAGACGAGGCGAATTAAAATTAACGGCTGAAGTTATGGATGTCGTGTTAGAATCTATTGATATTATGAAAGCATTATTGCATGCCATTAGAGATAACGGTAATGATACTTCAATCGGCATTGATATCAGCGATATCTGTGTGCGCCTAGATGCCATTTCAAATGGTCAAGAAGTGCCAGAATC
>JAFLKZ010000047.1:2921-3414 GCA_019162915.1 Campylobacteraceae bacterium | reverse complement strand
ATGTCGTCGGATGCCGGGAAACAGTGGATCAGGGAATTAACGGATTTTTAGTACCTCCTTACAACGCTTCAGCTCTCGCAGATGCGATTAAAAAATTACTTGATGACCCCGATTTGCGTTCTCGAATGGGACGAGCGGGAAGAGAAAAAGCCTTAAAAGAGTTCGATGTGGCTACAATCGTCGACAAACATCTCGAAGTGTATGGACTGAAACGTGTACGTTAACCTCATTAAACCTCTATTGGATCGGTTTGGAGCATTTATTTTATTGATTCTTTTTTCTCCGCTCATGCTGCTGACCACAATTATAATCGCCATTCGCATGGGTCGGCCTGTGTATTTTACTCAGCGTCGTCCGGGTTATCATGGAAAAATATTCACCATCTATAAATTTCGTACCATGACAAATGAGAAAGATTCTAACGGCAATTTACTCCCGGATTCAGAGCGATTAAAGGGAATTGGACAATTCATCCGTAATCTCAGTCTGGATG
>JAFLKZ010000047.1:0-2888 GCA_019162915.1 Campylobacteraceae bacterium | reverse complement strand
TCCCCAGCTCATTAATGTCCTCAAAGGGGAAATGAGTTTTATCGGACCACGCCCTCTTTTACCGGAATACCTGTCGTTGTATACTCCACAGCAAGCTCACCGACACGATGTAAAACCCGGAATCACTGGATGGGCTCAGATAAACGGACGTAATGCGATTAGCTGGGAAGAGAAATTTCGGTATGATGTTGAATATGTAAATAATGTTTCATTTTTATTTGATCTAAAAATCTGTTTTTTTACTCTCAAAAAAGTATTTAAAAGAGAAGGGATTTCCCAAGAGGGAGAGGCGACAATGGAGAGATATATGGGAACTTCTAAATGAACCTACTGATTACTTCCGCCGGAAGACGCGTTAGTTTAATCCGTTTTGCACAAGAAACACTAAGACAATTTGATTCATCTGGAAAAGTATATGCTATCGATATGACACCTGAACTTAGTGCTGCCTGTCAAGTATCTGACGGTTATGCTAAAGCCCCTCGTGTTACAGACTTATCTTATAGCTCTTTTTTACTTGATTACTGTCTCAAGCACTCTATTACACTTATCCTGCCAACCATTGACACTGAGCTCTCTATTCTTGCTGATTTAAAAATACTATTTAGAAATCACGGTATTACAATTGCTGTTTCTGAAAAAAAAGTCTGTGATACTTTTTATCTAAAAAGCAGTACATTTGAATTTTTTCATCGTCACGGCTTTAAAACACCTCAAATTCGGACAGATCTCAGATCAGCTCCTTATCCATTATTTGCAAAACTGGATAACTCAAGCTGTTCTATTGGGGCAATGAAAATCACTTCTTATCAAGAAGCATTAAGGCTCCAAGAAACAAACACCCAATATATTTTCCAAAACTACATCGAAGGGCAAGAATATACAGTCGATTTTTATGTGTCAAAAACGCAAGAGCCCATTGCAATCGTTCCTCGCAAACGCCTCGAAACACGTGCAGGGGAAGTGAGTAAATCCATAACATGTAAAGATCTCAATATTATTGAAGAAGTTAAGCGTCTTTCAAAAACTCTCAAAGGTGCTTGGGGACCAATGACTCTCCAGCTCTTTCAAACTCCCAAAAATGAGCTTTATTTAATTGAGATCAATCCTCGTCTTGGTGGAGGCTATCCGCTTAGTTATCATTCTGGTATGAATATTTTTCGTCTTGTTTTACTCGAAATGCTAGAGGAAAAATTATGTTATGATGAAACATGGGAAGACAATCTAACGATGCTTCGATATGATGACGAGGTTTTGGTTCATGCAAACCTGTCTTAGTTCCAATAATCCTTTCAGTTATGATAGATATGGTTACGCTTTTGAACATTTAGCAGACAAATCTAAATGCCTTGATTATGGATGTTATGATGCAATGTTTTTACATAAATGCAAAGAAAAAAAAGCGTTAAACTATATTGGGATCGATAAAAATAAAGATATTGTTCTCCAAAACCCTTATAAAGAACAAATATTTGTTTTTGAAGACAAAATACCTTTTACAGATAATGAATTTGATTGCGTGACAATACTAGATGTCATAGAACATATTTACGACCAAGATAAAGTATTAAAGGAGATAAGCAGAGTATTAAAAAAAGATGGTTTGTTAATCATAACTGTTCCAAAAAAAAATATTTTTTCTTTTTTGGATTTAGGTAATTTTAAATTTACATTTCCTACTTTACATAAGTATTTTTATATTCTTCAGCACAGTAGAAAAGAATATAACTATAGGTATATCAATAATCCAAATGGATTAATCGGCGATGTCGAAAGAGAAAAAAGATGGCATCAACATTTTTCCGAAATCGAATTAAAAGATTTACTTGAAAATAATAGTTTTATCCTCGAAGAATGTGACGGGAGTTGCTTGTTTCAACGAGTATTTATCATTTTAGATCAATTAAAATTAGGAAAAATAATACCCAATAAACTAAGAGTAGTCGATGCTAAAAAATTTAGGGCTTCAAACTTATTTTGTAAAGCTAAGAAAATATAATTATGGTTACTGTATTTGATCTTGATGATACCCTATATGATGAAATTGATTTTGTCAAAAGTGGCTTTTGGGAAATCGCTTCGACCATCTCTGATACTCCAGAAGAGCCTTTTAAATTTATGTGGAATATTTTCTTGCACGAAGGAAGCGGTTCTATTTTTAACCAGCTAATACAACATTTTCATCTTACAATAACTCTAGAATCGCTTATCACCCAATATCGCACTCACACTCCCAATATCATCCTTTCAGATGAAACTATGGCTCTTTTAAACGTAGCAAAAAGCCTTGGATCTACGGCTCTTATAACCGATGGAATGACCAAAATGCAAACTAAAAAATATGATACACTTGGACTTTTGCAGTGGATTGATTACCCTGTTTTTACCGATCTTTACAACACCCATAAACCTGAACCTCTCGCTTTTGAAATGGTTATGAATCATTTTGCTAGTGAAACAAAATTCGTTTATTTATCTGACAATCCTAAAAAAGATTTTTTTGCCCCAAATCAACTCGAGTGGCTTACAATACGTTATAAAAATCCTCGGGGTATTTATCGAGATATCCCCTCAAACGCAAAGTATGAAATTACTTCCCATATGGATGCTATCCCTCTTCTTCAAGACTACTCATAAAAGATAAAACTATTTTTTTGGGTGTTTTAGATACACTAAATAAAAATTTATCCTCAAATTAAAGGCAAATAAATATGAATTTTTTTAAACTTTCTAATGAACACTCTGGTGTTAAACTAGCCCTTCTATTGATCACTATTGCATACCTCTTTTCCCTCTCCATGCGGTATATTTGGGTCATGGATGTTCAAGGGGTTTCCTCCTTTTATTGGAATCATACTTTAATGATCAACACCAATGATGGTTATTGG
>JAFLKZ010000162.1:2038-3441 GCA_019162915.1 Campylobacteraceae bacterium | reverse complement strand
CACAATTGATACACAAATCTGTAATTTTGACTGCCATTTTTTATCCTTTAGGAAAAGAGTTTACATGGTAAGATGCATAAGGTGTTCCGTAGGATTTTATAAAATATAAATCCATGCTTATGTTTATTATAGAGATTTAGATAAAATGAATTTTTTACATAAAATCATAAGGCATATATTTTATGAACATCCTAGAAATAGAAAACAACCTCGCAAATCTCGTAGCAAACTTTGACAAAAAAACTTTTATCTTCGACTTACTTTTAGCCTACGGAACTCCAAAATCAACCATTAAACGACTAGAGGGAAGCGACCATGACAAGCTTACATGTAAAGGCGAACTCGTCATGCGAAAAAAACTCTTTTTTAAAGTCGCAGATGATGCTTTACATGTAAGCATAGACGAACTCAAATCTTCAAAAGAAGTACTCAAGCACAGCCCACGATTTATCATCGTGAGCGACTTTCAAACGCTCCTTGCCTATGACACCAAAACAGACGATAGCCTAGATACTGAACTCTTAAACATAACTAATCATTACGATTTTTTCTTACCTTTAGCGGGGATGGAAAAAGCTACCTTTACCGATGAAAACCCAGCCGATGTCAAAGCCTCGCTCAAGATGGCAAAGCTTTATGATGAGCTTCAAAAAAACAATGAATTTAAAACCAAAGAGGAAGTCCACTCTCTCAATGTCTTTCTCACAAGGCTTTTGTTTTGCTACTTTGCTGAGGATACAAACATCTTCGAAGATAACATCTTTATCTCTTCACTCTCATCGCATACGCAAGTTGACGGGAGCGATTTGGATGCTTACTTGCAAAGACTTTTTACCATTTTTAACACACCAAACACGAAAAGAGAGCCAAACACACCCGCATACCTAAACGCATTTCCTTATGTCAATGGCGGACTTTTTGCTTTACATGTAAAGCTTCCGACTTTCACAACCCGTTCACGCTCCCTCATGCTAGAAATCGGACAGTTAAAATGGTCACAGATAAACCCTGACATCTTTGGAAGTATGATACAAGCAGTCGTAACACCAGAACACCGTGGCGGAATGGGCATGCACTACACAAGTGTGCCTAACATCATGAAAGTCATCGAACCGCTATTTTTAGATGAACTTTACAGTGAATTTGAAAAAAGTTATGAAAGCAAAACCAAACTCAAAGCTTTACATGTAAGGCTCTCAAAACTCAAGATATTTGACCCAGCGTGCGGAAGCGGAAACTTTCTCATCATCGCCTATAAGAAACTAAGAGAACTTGAGATGAGTATCTTGCAACGCATAGATAGTCTTAGTCGTGAGCGAAGTTTTGTCTTTAGCGAGATAAAACTAACCCAGTTTTACGGCATAGAACTAGACGACTTCGCCCATGAAGTAGCACTACTTTCT
>JAFLKZ010000162.1:246-2028 GCA_019162915.1 Campylobacteraceae bacterium | reverse complement strand
CAGAGCATCAAATGAACTTAGAGTTTTACAAAGCATTTGGACGAACAAGCCCGAGTCTGCCGCTTCAAGATGGAGGCAATATCGTCCACGGTAATGCCACGAGATTGAATTGGGAAGAGGTTTGCCCTAAAGAGGAGGGCGATGAGATATATATTTTGGGGAATCCACCGTATGTTGGTTCGAGAATGCAATCAAAAGAACAAAAAGAAGATATGGAAATTGTGTGTTCTCCATTATCAAAAAAATATAAAACTTTAGATTATGTTGCTATTTGGTTTATAAAAGGTGCAAAATACATAAAAAATATAAATGCAAAGTTAGCATTTGTATCTACAAATTCAATTACACAAGGTGAACAAGTTGCATTGTTATGGAAAAATACTTTAGTAGGTAATGTAGAAATATATTTTGCATATGAATCATTTAATTGGACTAATAATGCAAAAGGAAATGCTGGAGTTACTGTAGTCATAGTTGGACTTAGTAGTAAAAAAGAATTAAATAAATACATTTTTCATGCAAATACTAAACATTTAGTTAAAAATATAAATCCTTATCTATCGGCTACAGAAACAATATATTTGAAGAATAGACAAATTCCAATGTCAAAACTACCAAAAATAAGTGCAGGTAATTATACCGGACATGCTTTATCACTTTCACTATCAGATGATGAAAAAAATAAATTAGTTTCAGAGTATCCAAAATCTCAAGTTTTAATTAAAAAGCTTCTAGGATCAAAAGAATTTTTACATGGAGAAATAAGATGGTGTTTATGGATAAGTGACGAACAAAGAGAATTTGCAGAAAGTATTTTACCTATTAAACAAAGGATTGAGGAAGTAAAAAAAGCAAGACTCGCTTCTGAAGATAAATCTGCAAATAGTATTGCGAATCGTCCACATCAATACCGTGATACTAAAGAAACATTAATCACAAGTGTAATAATTCCAACAGTGTCTTCTGAAAGAAGAGAATATATACCGATTGGATTTATCAATAGCGATGTAATAGTTTCAAATAGAAATCATATAATTTATGATACTGATATTTATGTTTTTGGTGTAGTTTCTTCAAAAATGCATAATGTATGGATACAGGCGGTTGCAGGAAGGATGAGGATGGATATTAATTATTCATCTGATATGTGTTATAACAATTTCCCCTTCCCAAATATCTCACAAAAACAAAAAGACGAAATCACAGAGCTTGTATTTGGTGTACTCGATGAGCGAGAAAAACACAGCCAAAAAACCCTAGCTCAACTCTACGACCCAAACAAAATGCCAGAAGGCTTAAAAAAAGCCCACCACGCCCTAGACAAAGCCATAGAACAATGCTACCGCCCCAAACCATTCGAAACCGACGAAGAAAGACTAGAATACCTCTTTAAAATGTATGAAGAGATGACAACAAATAAAAACATTGCAAAATGACAAATTTTTCACTAAAAATAGATAGTTTTGCTAGTATGGTTAAAACAAACATTTGGAACTTAAAATGAAAAATGAGCAAAATAATTCAAATATGGTTATCTATAACGATGGAGAGCTAGAGCTAAATGTATCGGTGGAGAATGAAACAGTTTGGCTTAGCCAAAATCAACTATGTGAACTTTTTGATAGAGATAAATCTGTTATTTCAAGACATATCAGAAATATTTTTAGCGATGGAGAATTGGACAAAATTTCAACTGTTGCAAAAAATGCAACAGTTCAATTTGAGGGTGGAAGAGAAATTTTAAGAGAAATCGAGTACTACAACTTAGATGTAATTATCTCT
>JAFLKZ010000162.1:0-236 GCA_019162915.1 Campylobacteraceae bacterium | reverse complement strand
TAGACAATGGGCAACGTCGGTACTTAAAAACTACATTCAAAACGGTTATGCCATAAACTCAGAAAGAATTACTCATCAAAGATTTAAAGAGCTTGAAAATGATGTATCGCTTTTAAAATCTCAAGTAGCAAATATCTCAAAAGGTCTTGAGAATAGCACTATACAATCAAAGCATGGGATATTTTACGACGGACAAATTTACGATGCCTATGCTTTTGTCAATGATTTGTTAAAGA
>JAFLKZ010000093.1:2372-3466 GCA_019162915.1 Campylobacteraceae bacterium | reverse complement strand
AATGACTGTCCGGATGTCGACCGATCCGGGTGTCCGAATACTCCGATATACACAAACTGTTACGCAACCGATTGGTAGATATCTGGAATTAAAGGAATTAGAAGATGATTTTTTATCTACATTGACTTTAAAAGAGTTGATAGACTTTAATGGAAAGATAAATCATTTTTGGAAAAAGCGACCATTAATAGCAGATCTTGATGATGATGACAATCTATCAAGGCTTATTAACTTTTATATAAAAAGCGGCAGAATATATAAGGATGAAAAAGGAAAAGACAAAGTCCAATCTCCGAACAGTCTTGAAATTTTATCTAATTGCTCAAACTTTTATATCCCTTGTAGAGTAAAGAAAAACAACAAAATAGATTTGGAATATAAACAAATAAGTCCAACTATACCTTTAGACGAGATAGATGAATTAAACATGCCATTGGAAGACAAGTTTTCAGTGCAAATAAAACTATCAGAACTTGATTGCTTAGATGATAAGAAGGGTAATGCTCTAACACTTAAAGATGTTCACGGGGGATTCAATAAGCTCATTAGATACTATGATTCTAAAAAGAAAATAAGTCGGAATGACTTGAGAAGAGCTACAAAAAAATATAAACATTGTGATGTCAAAAAACATTTTAAAGATAAAAATGATGCTCTTAAGCGTATACTTTTGACCCCAGATAGGTACTATATTCCTTCCAAAAAAAACATATATCCATTAACGAATGAGATTGAATTAAGATCAAAGTTTTTCCTGCTTATACAGCGCCTGCATTAAAATTCGATGAATCTACGATAATCAATCTCCCAGTTAACATTAATTTGCCAGAAAAAGAGTTAGTGGCTTACATAAAAAAAATTAAAAAAGATTATGATACTAAAAATACCAATTTAAAGCATCCGCTTGAATTAATCGGTGAAGAGCTCATTCGTGCCGAGAAACCAAAGTCCATTGCTGAATTAGAGACAACAGAAAAGAAAAAAAATATTGCAGATATTTTTTATATACATGATGTACAAGAAATATTTTTAGAACAGAAAGAGAAGATTAAGCGCGAACGAGAAGAAGAAATTTCAAAGTGGAAACAGGTATA
>JAFLKZ010000093.1:0-2362 GCA_019162915.1 Campylobacteraceae bacterium | reverse complement strand
TCCTGAAAGCATTTGATGATTCAAATCATGATTATGAAGAAAAAATAGAAAAATACGATAATGAAAAAATTCTACAAGAAATTATAGAGCTCACAAAATTTTCAAAAAATAAGATTACACTAGCTAATACTTATATAAATCATTACATAAAAAAAGAGAAATATAAAGAACTTATCACTGGAGTATCGAGTAAAAAATACTGATGTAAATCCAACTCACGAAACCCTTGTACCCTTTTTGAAGGGTGCGAGGGAGGCTTTTATGTTTTTGCCCCTCCATCTTCTGCCATTTCTCCATATTTGAAAAACTCACAAACATCGACTTCCAGTACATCCGCTATTTTGACCAAATGCTCAATATTAAAATGTTTATTGTTGATTCCAAGCTCTGCCATAGAAACTGTACCTACAGCTTTATGACCAATAGCCAATGCAAGGGCTAATTGGGATATGTTTTTTGCTTTGCGTATGGATTTTACGTTCTGTCCGATTTGTTTGTAGATGGTGCTCATTTGCATATCGTCAATCGTACAATTTTTCATTACAGAACGAATACACCCTTATAGTTAAGCTTACCATAAGTATATATGTGCGATAAATCTCAAGCAACTAACCATAGTTAGTTTAAATTAGCTAAATGATATTTTGGTAGCAGTATAAATAAGGATAATGATGAGTAATGCGGATTCTATGTCAAAAAAACTTTCTGAAGGTATTTCAGATGCAATAACAAAGGTTGTAAGCAATAGAGAAGAATATTATAAAGACAATCCCTTGCCTGATATTGGTTCGGTAGAAATTATTATCCAAAGCTACAGTAATAAAAATGCAGCTATTTCCGGCGGTGCAGGAATAATTCCCGGTCCTTTGGGAATGGCGGCGGCAGTTCCCGAGATATTGTTTGTAACGAAAAATCAAATTGAAATGATTTACGATGTAGCAAAAGCGCATGGGCATGATGCTGAAAAGATTTCCAAAGAACTGATAGTGGGTATTTTATTCGGTGCGATGGGGCAAGGCGCTACAGCACTGTTTGTTGTCCAAGGTCAAAAAGTAATGGCGAAAAGGGTAGGTGCGAGAGCTTTACAAAATGTAATCGCTCTATTGGGTGGTAAAATTACCCAGCAAGCCGCAAAATCAATGGCGGCTAAATGGTTGCCTGTTGCAGGGGCAATTGCAATGGCGGGTTGGTCTAAATACAGTACCAAAAAAATAGGGAATATGGCGAAAGAAATTTTTTCAAAAGAGATTGAAATTATCATGGAAACTGAAGATGGAGACATTTCAGTTATTGAAATAGAAGTTCAAGAACCTGAAGTATCACTAGAGAAGACAAAAATAGAAATTTTGATAAATTTAATGAAAATAGATGGGAAAATTGACGATCAAGAAGTAAAATTTATCGAAAGCTTCCTTGCGCAAACTGATTTAAGTAGTGATGATAAAATCGAATTGATCGGTAAGTTAAACGATAAATCAAAAATTAAAATTGACTACACTCCATTCAAGGAAGATAAGGAAGAAGGGTTGCAGTTGTTGATTGATCTTATTGCTCTTGCTAAATGCGATGAACAATTTCATATCACTGAAAAAATGTTTATTAAAGAAATTTCGAAAAATCTTGGATTCGATGAAAATGATTTAACGGAATTGATGGATGTTAGCAGCGATACGGCTTGTTAAGATACCTAAATAAATATACGTTGGCTAAATTAATCTAAATAAAAAAGGATCTACCATGAAAAAGTTCATGTTGTTAATTACATTGTTGTTGAGTATGTTTATTACTCAAGCATCTGCGGCTACCGGCTATGAAGATAATCCATACGCAAATATGGATCTGAATACTATCGACTATTCGGTAAAGCCGAATTGGACAGATGATCGACACCGTTGTTCTGATAAAGATGTTAAACGTATCATCGGTAAAAATTTCATAGCTGGTTCTTGGACTGGTGAATATACTATCACATACGATCCTAGATATACCACCCGTGAGGGCGATATCGTTAAAATCTATGCTCGTATGTTTCCTACATCTGTAAGCTTGACTGCTACTAAGCTAGACGAAGGATATAACGAAGTAATGATGTTATTCAATACACGTAGTAAAACTATGGCTATTATGCAAGCACAAGCTTTTGGTTGTAACGGTAACTTCGTTCGAAGATATCAGCAAGCTGGGACATGGATGCCTGTTGGTAAAAGCGAAGAATTTCTTTACTTCTATCGTAACGTCGTTTCAAAAATCAAATAGTTAGATGCGGTTACCGTATCTAACTAGGGCATAAATTTTTATCATAGATGCGGGGACTGTTCAAAATTCTGTGTCAGCATCTAGTAGTTCCTAAAATTGTATCATA
>JAFLKZ010000107.1 GCA_019162915.1 Campylobacteraceae bacterium | reverse complement strand
TTCTACATTTCTCTTTTAGCGGTTCGGCCAAAACATGATGCTTTTCTAAATTTTCCCTCTCCTCGTTCGCCAACTCTAATAAGTGGAGTTTTAATACGGTCAGGATCATACAATGCACCCATTGCCGATCTTCCTCTACCACAAATACCACCATAAGGCGTATCCATATTAGCTTCCATTCTTACTATTCTGCCATCTCTAACCGTGGCAATCATTGGGCAAAATTGTGCACACATGCGACACAATAGTGGCACTTTTTTTTCTACCCCAAAATCTGCTTCCGTCACTGTTTTAGCTTCGGCTTTCACTTTGGTGATAAGACTTCCTCCTATGACAGTCGCTACTGTCCCTTTGAGAAAATCTCGCCTTGATGTTTTCTTCAAGCTTACCTCCTTAAGAATTTATTTCTTAAACTAATGCTAACGAAGAGGTAGGGCGAAAGTGGGGTTAATATAATAATGAGTATTGATGATTATAGCTTAGGGTAATAAAAGTTACATGTAGAGAAAATCTCTACATGTAACTTAGGCAGTTTTGAATTGAGAAAGAGTAGTGTTAAGTGTAGTTGAGAGTTTGGCAAGGTGTTCAGCAGCAAAATATCATTAGGAAAAATAGAGTTTATACAAGAAATTTGTTAAGTAAGGATAATTTCAAAAACAGCACCATCATCTTCATTATAGACAACCAAAGTACCTTTTTGATTATTTTCGATAATGTTTTTAGTCATATAAAGTCCTATTCCTGTGCCACTACTTGCATGTTTTGAAGTAACATAAGGCTCAAAGATTTTAGTAATAGGCTCATAAGTGATTCCACCCGCATTATCTTTAAATTTGATAATATTTTTCCCATTTTTTTTAAAAATAGAAACTTGTATCTTTGGATTTTTTATATGCCGTTCTATTAAAACATCTTTGGCATTGCTTAAAATATTGAGAATGGCTTGAATAAGTTCACTTTGTGTACCTTGGACAAAAAGCATCTCGTCTTCCTCAAGTGTAACTTCAATATGATGATTTTTAAGAGCAGCACTAATAAGGTAAAAAGCTTTGTGGAATGTTTCATTAATAGAGTAATTGGCTATGATATCTTTGGTAGAAAAGAAATTACGAAAATCATCAATAGTTTGAGACATATGTGAGATAAGTTTTTCAGATTTTTGAATGATGTTCTTGAGCTCTTGATTATCTAAAATATTTTGTTCAAAACAGACTTCAAGTCTGATGAAAAGACTTCCAAGTTCGGTGAGTGGCTGTCTCCATTGGTGTGCAATATTGCCTATCATTTCACCCATGCTAGCAAGTTTATCTTGATGGATCATGATACGCTCCTTCTCTATGGCTTCTTCTTCTTTTAAAAGTCTATTTTGAATTTCGATATTGACTCTTTCTTCTAGATTTTTGTTAATTAAGCGAAGATTATTTTCACTTAGCTGGAGTTTTTTATTCGCAATATTAAGTTTTTTAGTCAGGATATTAAAGCCAAAATTGACAACAAAAACACTGAGTATTATAAAGAAAAAAGAGATAATAAATGTTTTTTTAATCCAGTATATTAACTCTTTTTGATGCTCAGTCATCTCATATAAAAAAACAAAACGAGCAAGATTTTCGGCTTCTTTGTTGATGACATAGAAAATATGTGCTGCAAAAGTTCGCTCGCCAAAGGTGAGTGTATCCGTTGAACAAGCGGAGAGATCTTTAAAAATATCACTTGATTGTAAATTTACAGGAAGCGTACTAGATAGAAGTTGAAAGTTACAAATCATGGGGAGTTTCTCAGATTTTTTACCATAAATATCAATGTTAACGAAGAGGCTTGTTTGAATACCTAAAGTTCGTTTCATATAGTCTAAGAAGTAGTCTGCATCTATAATGAATTCAACCATTCCGATAAATTTACCTTCACAAATAGAGGGAACAAAAATATTATAGGTAAATGTTTTTTCGCTCATAGTAAAAGTAGCATAGCTTTCTCCTTTGAGCACTTCCTCAATTATTTTACTATTAAAAGGAGTATTTTCGAAAGAAAAAAGTGGTAAAAACTCAGCATCATAAAAACGCATATCATCTAAATAAGGATTTTCAATCTGTAATTCATTCCAAGAAGATTGTAGAATTTTGCGTATAGGCATACTGCTTTTTTCTTTTAGTGCTTCTTTAATAGCCAAAGAACTCATACAGGAAGAGCCACGATGGGTAAAAAATTTGAAAGTTGCATCAGTGGACTGTTCGTAGGCATTAACTATTTGATATGAAAAAATATCTTCATCTTTTTCCAAAGATTTTTTTACCTCTTCGTAACGAAGAAGCCCTAAAATAATGAAAAAAAGTACAAAAAAGCTTACAACAGGAATCATGGTTTTTGCTTTTGGTGTAAAAAAATAATGTTTCATTGAAGCGTTTCTATAGTATATCCAATGCCAAAAACATTTTTTATGAGAGGATGAGGTAATTTTTTACGTAGTGTTTTGACTAATGATTTTAAAGCTTCTTTGGTAACAATCTCCCATCCCCAAATCTCTTCAATAAGCTCTTCAAAAGTAAATGTTTTGTGAGGTTCTAAACTCATTACCTGAAGAAGTTTGAGTTCATGTAGCGATAATAAAACAATTTCATTTTGAAATAATAGATTTTTATTTAAAAAGTCAAATACGTAACTAGAACCTAAATTAATAGTTTCTTTTCCTTTTGTAAGTCTTAAAATACACTCTTTGACTGCGCCAAGTAGAGTATCCTTAGAGAAAGGTTTTGAAAGATACCGTGTAATATTTAATTCTATAGCTCTCAAAAGGTAGGATTGATCTGTGTGTGCAGTGAGTACGATGATGGGAATCTCTTTATTACTTTGGCGAATTTTACTTAGTACTTCTATGCCATCCATCTTTGGCATACAAATATCAAATATCAATAAATCAGGTTTTTCTTCTTCAAAAAGATATAGAGCTTCTTCTCCATCTTTTGCCACAAAAACATCTTTAAAAAAAAGAGATAGTACAAAGCTTATATTTTCTCTAATGCCTTCTTCATCTTCAGCATATAAAACTTTCATGTTCTTATACAATGATGTGTTTTCTGGCATAGAAGCTCCTCTTTTGAAGCACCTTTCCTGATTCTAGGAAAATTATGAAAGGTACATTTTGGATCTAACTAAGAATATTACCGTACTATTAGGGGGAAAGTAGGGTTAGCAAATTATCTATTTAAACTTAAAGATATTTTTTCTTTTTTCTTTAAATACTATATCATTTTCTCTTTAGATATGAAGAGAAAATGATATAGTATTTTGCTAGTTTAGATGACTAAGAACGATTTGCATGTAAAGCGTTGATGCAAAGAGTAGGGTGAACTACTCTTTGCGTTTGAGGGATAATTAATAAAATGAGTTAGATACCTAATTCTTGTCTTTTAAAGTACTCTTTGCCAACTTTACATAAAGGACATGCATTAGGAGCTTTTTTGCCTCTAT
>JAFLKZ010000035.1:383-3477 GCA_019162915.1 Campylobacteraceae bacterium | reverse complement strand
ATGAGGCCAAATAGCGCGTGTGATTTGGGAGTCACTCAGTTCAAAGACCAGTTGCATGCCCTCTTCACTTTCTACTTTTTTTATCATTTCCCATTCTAAAATACGCGCAAATCCATGAGAAGGAACATTGGTTTTTCCAAACCAAGGCCAACAAAGAGGAATACCACCTCGAAATGCCTTACCTTTTTCAAAAGTTGAAAGCGCAGCACTCCACAGAAGTGGCTCGCCACCTTTAGGCTGAATATTTTATCTTATTAAAATAATAAATAATTATAATTAAATATTTACATAAATAGACTTAACTACCTATTTAAAGCCCTAGTGGAAACTTTCCACTAGTTTACCTACGAGTAGGTTCCATCCATCCACCAGTACAAAAATGAGCAGTTTAAACGGCAATGAAATCATAACGGGCGGTAACATCATCATACCCATACTCATCAAAACAGAACTTACCACCATATCGATAACAAGAAAAGGAAGGAAAAGTAAAAAGCCTATTTCAAAGGCTGTTTTTAATTCACTAATCATAAAGGCTGGAACGGCAACGAAGAGTGGTACTTCTTCTATGTTTTTAGGATTTTCTAGGTTTCTAATTCTAAAGAAAAGTGCTAAATCTTTTTCACGGGTATTGCGAATCATAAAAGCTTTAAAAGGAGCTGCCCCTTTTTCAAAAGCGACTTGATAACTTATCTGTGAAGCAAGATACGGTTTGATGGCCTTTTCATACGATTCTGTTGCAACTGGTTCCATGATAAAAAAAGTAAGTATCATCGCCAAAGTGACCAACACTTGGTTGGGTGGCATTTGCTGCGTGCCTAAAGCTTGTCGTAAAAATGAAAAAACGATAATAAGTCTTAAAAAACTGGTCATAACAAAAATCATCGATGGCGCTAACACTAAAATAGTCAAAACGATAAGAAGATTTAAACTGGTAACAAGTTGCTGGGGCGTATCGGGAGCACTTAGTGAGAGATTCACCGTAGGAATGGTATCTGCCCCAAAAGCCAAAGGTGCCATCATCAAGATAAACAGTAAAAAAAGCTTTTTTGGGTTGTTCAAATTTTATTCCTCGCAATATATTGTGTGATTCTAATTGTTTTTGCGTTAAAGCTTTGTTAATTTAACCCACCTCCAAACATTTTTTGGTTAAAATGAGAGTTACTTTACTCAGAGGAAACATTAAAAATGAATATTTCTGTTGCAATTATGGCGGCTGGTTTAGGCACAAGGATGAAATCAACACTTCCAAAAGTGATGCATTCTATCAGTGGTTTTGAAATGCTATACCACATCATCAAAGAGGCAAAACTTATCAGTGACGATGTGCATGTCATCATTTTTCACCAAGCAGAACTCATTCAAGAAAAAATGAATGCCTATTTTGATGATATTAATTTTATCATTCAAGACCATGCAAACTTTCCAGGAACGGGTGGTGCCATCATGGATGTCAAACCAAAATATGAAAATCTCTTAGTCCTAAATGGTGATATGCCAATGCTTCAAGCTAAAGATATGCAAAATTTTATGTATTTAAATGCTGATGTAGTTATGAGTGCTTTTACATGTAAAGAACCTTTTGGTTATGGTCGCGTCATCATGGATAGCAATCATACGGTTCAAAAAATCGTCGAAGAAAAAGATGCTACGGATGAAGAGAAAAAAGTCACTTCTGTGAATGCGGGTGTGTACCTTTTTAAAACACAATTTTTAAAAGACAACCTTCCTAAACTCACCAATAATAATGCACAAAAAGAGTATTACATCACCGACTTGGTGACCTTAGCAAAAGAAGTCAAAGCGGTAAACGTCGATGAAGAGACTTTTATGGGCGTTAATTCCAAGTACCATCTTTCCATCGCTGAAACTTTGATGCAAAATCGTATCAAAAAAGAGTTTATGGAAAAAGGAGTGTTGATGCGTTTACCCCAAACGATTTATATCGAAGCAGATGTAAGGATAGAAGGAGAATCTACCCTTGAAAGTGGTGTATCTCTTCTTAGAGGAGCGCATATCATCAACTCTGTGATTAAAACAAATACCGTGGTAGAAAAAAGTATCATTAAAAACTCCACTATTGGCCCAATGGCGCGCATACGACCTGATTCAAATATCGAAAATTCTCATATTGGAAACTTTGTTGAAGTCAAGAAATCAACCCTTTTTGGCGTAAAAGCTGGACATTTAAGTTACCTAGGCGATGCTAGTATTGATGAGGGAACGAACATCGGTTGTGGAACAATTACATGTAACTATGATGGCAAAGGTAAGTACAAAACCATCATTGGTAAAAATGTCTTTGTAGGAAGCGACACGCAACTTGTTGCCCCCGTAACGATTAGTGATGATGTCATTATTGCTTCTGGAACCACAGTGACGAGAGACGTTCCTAAAGGTGCATTAGCTATCAACCGAGCACCATTGAAAATACTAGATAACTTCTTTTATAAATTTTTCGGAAAAAACAATGACTAATACTCTTCTAGCGGGAAAAAAAGTTCTCCTTGGCGTGACGGGGAGTATTGCTATTTATAAAAGCTTAGAGCTCATTCGCCTCTTTATCAAAGCGGGAGCCAAAGTTAAGGTCATTATGAGTGAAGAAGCTAAGCGCTTTATCACCCCTCTGACATTTGAAGCCATTAGTCAAAATACTGTTTTACATGTAGAAACTGAGAGTTGGAGCAATGAGCTTAACCATATCCATATCGGAAAGTGGGCAGATATCTTTGTTATTGCTCCCGTTTCGGTCAACACGATCAATAAACTAAGCCACGGCATTGCCGATAATCTTCTCACCCAAACAGCAATCGCTTTTAACAAACAAATCCTCATCGCGCCCTCTGCCAATACCAATATGATGATGAATCCCATCACGATAGAAAGTTTAGCAAAACTAAAAACACTAGGTTACGCCATCGTATCGCCTCAAACAAAACTTTTAGCGTGTAACGATGAGGGAATGGGTGCATTAGCAGATGTAGAGAAAATCTTTTATACTAGTGCTTCACTTTTATTAGAAGAGAGTTTTTGGAAAGGAAGAGAAGTCATCATCACAGGTGGTGGAACCATTGAAAAAATTGATGATGTCAGA
>JAFLKZ010000035.1:0-278 GCA_019162915.1 Campylobacteraceae bacterium | reverse complement strand
GATTTTGTGCCAAAAGCGCCCAAAATTGGTAAGATGAAAAAAGAGGAGATGGGAGCATCTTATACTTTAGAACTAGAAGCCAATGAAGATATTTTAGCAAATTTGGACAAAAGTGGTTTTAAAGTTATCGGTTTTAAAGCAGAAATGGATCCAACCGTTGCACTTGAAAATGCTACAAAAATGCTACAAAAAAAAGGGTTAAATGCTGTTTGTCTCAATGTTTTAGGTGAAAAAAATAGTTTTGGAAGTTCGTATAATGAAGTTAAGGTTATAACCAA
>JAFLKZ010000044.1 GCA_019162915.1 Campylobacteraceae bacterium | reverse complement strand
AATATCTTCTTTCGATTCACTATCATAACGTACTACTTGCTGATGGGAAGCGATAACACGACTTTTTTTACTTGTTTTTCGGTTCTCTTGTTTGATGATACCTTTAGCCCCAGCACCCAAATCTTCAAGCATGACAAGAAGTTCTCTGCCATTGTCATCATCACCCACAACACTGAGTACGTTCACTTTTGCACCTAAACTAAGAAGATTATTAACAACATTTCCGGCACCACCAAGCACAGTACTCTCTTTTTGAATGTCGATTACTTGTACCGGCGCTTCAGGAGAGATGCGCTCACATTTTCCCCACAAATAATGGTCCAACATCAAATCGCCAATCACCAAAATAGAAGGCTGATAATTTCTAAGTCTATCCATGTTTCACTTCACTCTTATAAATTCTTTTAATCTCAGACACATAGGCTTTGATGCCCTCTTCCAAACTGATTTTGGGCATATATCCTAAGTCTTTACATGTAAGCGAGATATCCGCTTCCGTATGCATCTGATAGGCACTGTAAGGATTTTGAAAATACGCTGTTCCCAAATTTGTCCCCAACTCACGTTGTAAAATATCTGCGATATCTTGAAAACTGCGAGGCTTGGCCGTCCCGACATTATAAACGCCCGATTTACCTGAAACACACGCTTTTACATTGGCTTGAATCACATCTTCGATATAAATAAAATCTCGCACTATTTTGTCAGAACCTTCAAAAAGGCGAGGTGTTTTACCGCTGAGAATTTGAAGCCCTAGTTGTAAAATCATCGAAGCTGTCGTATTTTTAAAGTATTCTCTTGGTCCATAAACATTGAAATAGCGAAGCCCAATCACACTCATTTTTGGATTTAGCAAACAAAACTCACGTGCTAAATTGTCCATGGAGAGTTTACTAAATCCATATACATTTTGAGGTTGTTCACAGCCAACACGCTGCGGACTTGGAGCATCCCCATAGGTTGCCGCACTTGAAGCATACACAACTACGGCATTACTTTTTTTGGCTAATTCTAAAATATTTTTAAACGCGTTCACGTTGGTTTTAACCATAATTCCTTGGTCAAGCACCGTAGTATCAGAGATAGCGGCTTCATGAAAAATAGTATCAAAATGGTAGTTTTCTAATTGTTCTAGCGCAAAAGCATCATTGATATCGCCACTGATAACTTCGCCATGAAAGCCTAAAAGATTTTTAAAGTGCCCAAAGCTTTTGAGATTGCCATTGGAAAAGGTGGCTTCACTTCTAAAGATATCAAAAACAACCACTTTACATGTAGGATAATTTTCTTGAAAATAAAAGGCGAGATTGCTGCCGATAAAGCCAGCACCTCCCGTAATGAGAATCTTTTTGTGGCTAAAATCTTCTTGCGTATAGTGCATATAAAATCCTAATTTTTAATAAGTTTTATTGTATCCAAAATAAAATTAACGCTAGTTTTACCTAGTAAAATGGTGTTGGTAACGCCAGCCCCAAGAGCGGCTTCGATATCCGTTTGCTTATCGCCTATCATCCACGATTGTGTGACATCGATATCAAACGCTTTGATGGCTTCTTTAAACATACCACTTTTAGGTTTTCGACACTCACAATTTTCAATTGGAGCATGCGGGCAATGATAGACTGCATCTATTTTCACCTTTACATGTAAAAGTTCTTTTTGCATCCATGCCGTTAACGTTTGAAAATCCGCTTCACTATAATACCCTCTACCAATGCCCGATTGATTGGTCACAATGATAAGTAAATAGCCTAGTTTTTGGAAGTGTTGTAATGTTTTAAATACACCATCGCAAAACTC
Source organism: Campylobacteraceae bacterium (assembly GCA_019162915.1). Classification (GTDB taxonomy): domain Bacteria; phylum Campylobacterota; class Campylobacteria; order Campylobacterales; family Sulfurospirillaceae; genus Sulfurospirillum. The sequence goes on along the minus strand of JAFLKZ010000044.1, from coordinate 1,718 downwards.
AAAATCCTCTATTTTAGAGACATACGCTTTATCGATGTTAATCACACCATCTCTGTCTAAAAAAATAGCCTTATTCATTTTGTTCTTTCAACTCTTTGGCAATATCGCTCAAAATATTGGTGTATTCAATATAAGAAAATGACTCTTTTTTTTCCATTAATGCTTTTTTTGCACTGATAAAATACTCTCTTGCTAACACATCATTTTTAACATCATACGCTAAAATTTTAGCCAGATAGTAGTTGGCATAAATATTTTTTTCCTCAATATCTAGTATCTTTTTTAATTCTTCTATGGCACTATAAGTTTGGCAGTTCTTTTGTAAAGCAAGAGAGAGGCGTAAGCGAATTGTGTGTTGGGTTGCATCTATGTTGAGACTATTTTTATACATCAGCACAGCCTCATTAAAAATGCCCATCTCAAAATAGCCATCTCCTAGCTTATTCCATAAGTCTTTATCGTTGGTTTTATTGGCTTGTTTTTTAAGATTAGATACTTTTAAGGCAAAAGGTAAAACACTCGCGATCGCACTATTTTGAACATTGTGTGGATCTATCGAGTAAGCATCCACTAAAATTTCAAAACCTTTGGCAATTTTTCCTTGTTTGAGATAGATATTGGCAAGTTGTAGCATACAAACTGTATTGGTAGGCTCACTAATAAGTATCGTTTCAACAGCTTCTTTGGCTCTTTGAACATCAACCCTTTCTACTTCGCATACCTTATAAGTTCCAGCATTTAAAGTGATACCCATCAAAAATAAAATGACGATAATATTGAAAAACATTTGACCTCTATGCTTAAAAAAAATGAATTAAAAGATTATACAAAAGTTTATTAAAATACAAATATCACCCAAAATGTTCATTCACAAAACTAAGCATCCTTAAAGTATCATTGGTTATAATAACCGATAATTTCAAAAAGGGGTAAAAGTATGAAGAAAATTTCATTGGTACTTATGATTGCAGCGGCATCAACATTGATGGCAGCAGACGGAGCGGAGATTTTTAAAGCAAAGTGTTTTTCTTGTCATGGAGAGAAAGCTGCTAAATCAGCATTAAATAAATCTCAAATTATTGCAGGATGGGACGCTGCAAAAACTATCGCTTCTGTTACGGGCTATAAAAACGGTGAGGGTGGACCAATGAAAGGTGTTATGAAACCTATCGCTTCTGGTTTAACTGACGACGATTTAAAAGCAGTAGCGGCTACTATCGCATCATACAAATAGACATTATATATTAGTCTGGCGGGTTATATCCCGCCTTCTTTTTTGCTTCTTTTTCTTTCATAATCGCCTCTTTTTTGCGCTCCATCATCACCGCATCTTGTAATGCTTCTTCACTATCAAACTGAGCACCATCTATAAACTTTTTTTGATCATCAAATTGTCCACTTCGAATGCCCCACAACAACGCCCACAATCCAAAAGCACCTAAAAGTGTTGATGCCCCAAGCATCATTGCAACTACCCATCCGTCCATTTTTTCCTACTTTTTAAATAATCTATTAATACGCATTGAATTACCCACCACCACTAAAGAGCTTAAACTCATCGACAATGCGGCAACCAAAGGAATGACATGCCCACTCATAGCCAAAGGAACTGTAATTACATTGTACAATAACGAAAAGGCAAGATTCTCTTTGATAATCCTAAATGTTTTTTGAGAAATTACAAAAGCATCATACAAACTTTCAAAAGCATCATTGGT
>JAFLKZ010000095.1 GCA_019162915.1 Campylobacteraceae bacterium | reverse complement strand
GTGACATGGAGCTTCTTGCAGGAAAAATTATTGAAAATATCAAAGAGCCTATCGTGATAGAAGACAAAGTCTTTTTTATGTCACTCTCCATTGGTATTGCAATGTATCCAGAGGATGGAGTCGATACAGTAGAACTCACAAAAAATGCAGATGCTGCCATGTATGATGTAAAAGAAGATGGCAGAAATGGATTTAAAATTTACAATCAAAGTATGAGCGATAAAGTTTCTCAAAAATTTATTCTTCAAAATGAGCTAGAAATTGCAATGAAAAAAGATGAATTTGAGATGTACTATCAATCTGTCGTCAATATTAAAACAGGCAAAATTATCGGCGCAGAAGCCCTTGTGCGATGGAATCATACACAAAAAGGAGTGCTGACTCCATATTACTTTATAGATGTTATAGAAGACAGCAGAATGAACATAGCGTTTGGGGAACTTGTTTTTAAAAAAGTTTTGTCAGACATGCAAATCATCAACTCCCTTTTTAAGAACCACAGTTTTAAGGTTTCCATAAATATCTCTGCAAAACACTTTTTTGAGCATACATTTATTCCAACGATTGTTGGATTTTGCAAAGACTTTTCCATAGAACCTAAGCAAATTGAACTTGAACTTCTAGAGACACATATTATGAAAAGCTCTTCCGTATCGAAAACAAAATTTGAAAAACTAAACGAATTAGGTTTTACGGTTGCCATAGATGATTTTGGAACTGGGTATTCTTCTTTGAGTTATCTAAAAAACTTCAAAGTGGATAAACTCAAGATTGACCAATCTTTTATACGAGATTTTCTAGATGACGACAGTGATAAAGCCATAGTAGAAGCTATCATAAAACTTTCCACTACATTTGGTATGAAAGTTCAAGGCGAAGGAGTTGAGACAAAAGAACACTTAGCTCTTCTAAAAACCATGCGTTGCGACTTGGCACAAGGATACTACTATAATATGGCCATGCCTTTAAATGAGTTCTTAACCTTCACACAAAAGGTAAACAGTGAAAAACAAAAAGTTTAATCATGACGTTACCTATATCGCCTTAGAAAACTTTGCCCAGAGAAGTTTCGAGATAGCTTATGAAGTGTTTCACCATCTTCAAGAGTCAGAAGATATTTTGGTTAAAGAGTTTATTTTAGCTATTGGTGAAGCAGAACTTTATGAGTCCCTTATGTACCACAAAGATATGATACACAGCATACTTTTATCAAGAAATTATGAGCTTATAGAAGAGTTCTTTGTCTGGAAGTACAGTGTCTATCAAAGTAAAAATATCAATGTCGATTGTTTTTTGATCGAGTACGATTTATGGAAACTTAGCATTATGCATCATCTGTATCAATCCCATAGCAGTGAAATAACATTGATTTATGATTATCTTTCACTCCACCATGAAGAATATAAACTTAAAGCACTTATACCGAAAAAGATTGAGGTTCTACCAGAATATCAAGTTCTATTTGATAGTTTATTGCACTGCTTATTGTGTAGTGAACAAGAAGAATTTTATAAGATTATAGAGATAAATCTTCCACTTTTTCATAACGATATTTTTAGTTTTATAGAGCACGTTATCAATCCACTGATGTATAAAGTGGGAAATATGTGGCAATATAATCAGCTGAGTGTTGCCAAAGAGCATCTTGCGACATCGCTTACCAATGAGATTATAGAGTTGTTTTTTATAAAACTCACCCATCCACCAAAAAGAAAAGAGAGAGTGGTTGTCTCAACAGTCGGCGATGAATCACACAACCTAGGGATTAAAATTGTTGGTAAGTTTATCAGTTCCTGTGGATTTGAAGTAAAAAATCTTGGCTCAAAAATATCAAGCAAAGAGCTAGTTTCAAGTGTCTATGAGCTTCAAGCTGATTTACTAGTTTTATCGGTAACGCTCCCCTCCAATATCGCTACACTTCAACAAATTGTAGATGACCTCAAATCCGATTCAAAAGCATTTCATGGCTTAATAATTGTAGGTGGACAAGCTCTTTTTGGAGATAACAGACAGGTAACCATTCAAGGAGCAGATTTTTGCAGTAAAAATTTAGATGAGCTGAAACAATTCTTGCTTCAGCACTTTTAATTTTCAGGCATAATGAAAAATTCGGGTTGCTGAAAAATCATTTTTTATTATAGTTATCTAGGAATTCATCTATCGATTTCAGCTTCCTTTTTTTAGCCAATCCCTGATACAATATACTCCCACCAATAAAAATTTAAATGGGAGTTACGCTGGAAAATTTTCTTGAAAAAATAAAGTCGTATCAATTATCAGTACTGATTGTAGAAGATAGTAGTGTTGCCCGTAAAGTCTTGCTTGATGCAATGTCAAAATATACAGATAATTTACAGATTGCTCATGATGGACAAGAAGGACTGCAACTATTCCGCGCAAACAAATATGATTTGATCCTCACCGATATCGAGATGCCAAACCTTGATGGTATAGGAATGGTTAAGGCAATTAGAGAAGAAAATATACTTCTTCCTATAATAGCTATTTCATCTTCTGACAAGAATGATAGATTGATTGAACTTATTAACACAGGCATTACAGCATTCATTTTAAAACCAATCAATAAAAAACTATTGGATCAACAAATGTATCGGATTTTGAAGCCGATTATCATGTCATTAGATAAAGAAAAAGAATCTGAAGAACTTAAAAGTAAATTTGAAACGATTTTCAGCATTTCCCGTGAAGGCATTGCTATTCTCGATGAAACGACAAAATTTATTCTGTTTAACGATACCTATGAAAAGATGACGGGATATACAACCGAAGAGTTAAAAGAGCTTACTTGCGTCGGAATGAGTATCCCTGAAGATGTTCCAAGAGCAATTGAAGCGGTTGCGACAGTACATACCAATGGCTTTATTGAAGGGTTTGAAAAAACGTGTATCGCTAAAGATGGCAGTAAAGTCAAAGTTAGTATGAATATATCTTTGATGCCTGATGGAAAGCATCTGCTCATCTCTACACGGGATATAACTGATGCGAAAAAACTCGAACATAGACTAAATGATTACATTAAATTAGTCGATGAGCAAATCATTACTTCAACAACCGATTTAGACGGAAATATTACTTATGTATCAAAAGCCTTTGAAAATATCAGCAAATATTCCAAGGATGAACTTTTAGGACAAAATCATCGAATTATACGTCATCCTGATATGCCATCAAATATATACAAAGAACTATGGGAGACAATTGCCAATGGTGAAATATGGCAGGGTGAAATTCATAATAAAGCAAAAGATGGTTCATCATATTGGGTCTACGCTTCTATTTCTCCAATATATAATGAGGAAAATCAAAAAATAGGTTATACCGCTATACGGCAGGATATTACCAATAAAAAGATGATAGAAGAGTTATCAATCACCGATTGGATGACAGGATTATACAATCGTAGACATTTTAATGAACTTTCTCAAAGGCTCATTAATATGGCTAGTAGAGATAATAAAACGATTGGATTTTTAATTTTAGATGTCGATTATTTCAAGCAATATAATGATACCTATGGACATATGCAAGGTGATGAAGTATTGGTTAAAATAGCTATATATATATATAT
>JAFLKZ010000037.1:2805-3595 GCA_019162915.1 Campylobacteraceae bacterium | reverse complement strand
GAGAGCGGGGCGGATTTTTTACCGGAGGGTTCGAAGGGGGTCTACGGTATCCGTTGTTATCCGATTTCGAGGCTGAAATGGGTCTGTTTATCGGAGGAGGCGGCGGTGGTGCTGCTCCTCAGGGGGGTGGGCTTATGCTTCGTCCTCACATCGGACTCACGTATGGAAACTCTGATATACGAGCAGGATTGCAACTCTCACAGATCGAATTTCCCAATGGGGAAATCAAGAAAAATAGGGGTCAGAAGTTTACTATTTACTTTTACTAGAAACTGGGTAGAATATTGTCAAATATATTTTTTACTATCTATTATCCAGAGGTGATGTATGGCACGTAAATGTCGGTTTGATGAGATTGGGTATTATCATATAATCAATCGTGGCGTAGAGAAGCGTGATATATTTTTAGAATCTGCTGATTTTGAGATATTTCTATCCATACTCGATGAGGCAAAAGGAACCTATTGTTTTAATCTTTATGCTTACTGTTTGATGAACAACCATTATCATCTACTGATCGAGACAACTTCGGCAAATCTTTCTGTGATTATGAAACAAATCAATTCAAAGTATTCTATTTATTTTAATAAAAAATATCATCGTATCGGTCCTTTGTGGCAGGGACGATTTAAATCATGGTATGTTCATGATGATCATTATTTGGAACTATTGACAAAATATATTGAAAATAATCCTATCAAAGGGCAAATGGTGTCACAAGTGGGTGAATATCCATGGTCAAGTCGTTTAAGTCAAGAAACCACAATTGATCCCATTGATTTAGATAAAC
>JAFLKZ010000037.1:0-2795 GCA_019162915.1 Campylobacteraceae bacterium | reverse complement strand
GCTCAATTTCAAAAGATGAAAATAGATGTAGCTAATCATAGTGTTGTTCCTATTGCAAAAATACCTATCGAAGATTATTTTCAAAACTTGCCTAGAAATGACGCTATTATACAAGCTGTACAAGATGGTTGTCAGCAAAACGTGATTGCTGAGTATACAAAACTAAGTACTGTGGCTATATCAAAAATTATCAAAAATCAAAGACAAAAAGAGGCTCTTTTTGAGAAGTTAAAAATGAAAGGGATTTTTTGGAGTTATGAAAAAAGTGCTTTATTGAGAGATTTGGGAGATGAGATATTTATCGAGCATACTCTTAAATACGCTGATTTTGATGACGTCGTTGAATTATTTACCCTCTACCCAAAGAGACGTATTATAAGTGTTTGGGATAGAGAGCTAAAAAATGATTTACGTTTTAAAAAACTCAATCTTTTTTTAGCGCGAGTGTTTTTCAATATGGATATAGAGGCAGATTATTTTAAAGGAGGTCTCAATGAACGAGAGAAAAAACTTCGACTGCTTGCTTCCTAAAACACGAGATTTACTCGAAGATCTGATCAATACGGCACCGTTTTTGCACGGTTACACCTTTGTGGGTGGTTCGGCATTAGCACTGCATGTGTGTCATCGTAAAAGTGAGGATTTGGATTTTTTCACGTACAAAGAGGGACATTTTAATAAAAATGAAATTCGCAAATTTATCGGAAAGTTTGAACAAAAAGAGATACTCAATGAGAGTGACGAACAAATAGATTTACTCATAAATGGGATCAAGGTTACTTTTTTTGATGCTTCATGGAAGTTTTTAACTCCAGTCAAAGAACAATCTTTTAATCTTGCCAGCTTAGAAGCAGTTGCCGCAATGAAGGTAAACGTGCTGTTTCTCCGAGCGAAATATCGTGATTACTATGATCTCTATTTCTTAGCCAAAGTATTGAGTTTACGGCAAATATTTGATCTTTCAAAAGAAGTTGTCGAAGGTCTGACGTATAAACTTTTTTGTGTATCACTGCTGTATATTGATGACATCGCTGATGATAATATCGATCATCTTGAGCCTAAAGAAAAGATTACTAAAAAACAGATTCAAGAGTTTTTTGAGAAAAGGATGAAAAAGTAATAGTAACTGAGGGATTATTAAAATGATGAGAGCAGATAGGAATCTAATAAATGTTATGTTAAAATAGAATAGAATTTAATAGAATTTAAAAAGAACAATACTTGTGTTGTGGTGAGGACAATAATGATCGTATTAGGAAAAAAATACAAATTTACATCACTCGAAGAGCAAAGACTCAGAAAAAAGTTTGGTAATTATGAAGTCCTCGCAACCTCAAACCGAGATCCGCAAGAGGTTATAGTGTGATACCACTTCTCGAATCACAAACCACTGAGTTTAAGAAGCTCTGGAAAGATGAGTACCTCAAAACCATTACAGCATTTGCCAATACGGATGGTGGAACTCTCTGGATTGGTATTGATGATGATGGCAGTGTGTGCGGTGTTGGGGATACGAAAGTGCTTTTGGATACCTTGCCAAACAAAATCAACAATCGATTGGGGATCATGGTCGATGTTGTTTATCATATCAATGATCATCTTGAGTATTTAGAGATCAAAGTAGCTAAGACATTCGCACCTGTCTCGTATAGCGGTAAGTTTTATAAGCGAAGTGGCAGCAATACAATTGAACTAAACGGCAGCAATCTCACAAACTTTTTGCTCAAAAAATACGGTAAAACATGGGATGATGTAGCCATAGAGGAGTTTTGTATCGATGAAATCAATCCGGATACTATTGCCAGATTTAAACGCCTTGCCAAAGAGAGAATCCCTGACATCGATCAAGAAAATGATACCCAGCAGCTATTACGAAAGTTGAATCTTTTTGATGGAGTATATCTCAAAAGAGCGGCTGTTTTACTTTTTGCTAAAAATCCACAAAAATATTTTATCCAGTCTCATTCCAAAATCGGGAAATTTTTAAGTGACAGTGAACTTTTGACGAGTGATATTGTCGAGGGTAACTTGTTTGAACAAGTTGATCGTATTTTGGAAATTTTAAAAGTTTTATCTCATACGAGGGTGCTTACCGAGTTGAGAGATTAGAATATCCGTACGAAGCACTTAGAGAAACAGTCGTCAATGCTTTGATCCATCGTGATTATTTGGATACATCCGTTTTGCAAATCAGAGTGTATGATGATAAAATAGTTTTTAGTAACGGTGCTACATTATCTCACGAGGTTCCCATAGAAAAGTTTACCCAAGAACATATCTCAAAACCTTTTAATCCAATTATCGCTGCGGTCTTTTATAAAGCTGGACTCGTCGAGAGCTGGGGAAAAGGGACGGTAAATATTATCGATGAGTGCCTAAAAGCGGGATTGCCATCTCCACAATACCGATACAGTTTCGGGGCTGTGCAAGTCACTTTCCATAAAATAGAAACTACCCCAATAACTACCCCAATAACTACCCCAATAACTACCCCAATAACAACAAAAGATAAACTCATAAGCATCATAAGAAACAATCCAAAAATTACAAGAGAAGAATTAGCAATAGCTCTTGACATTAGTATCAATGGGATAAAACAACACATCTTAAAACTTAAGAAAGATGGGATTTTAAAAAGAATAGGCGACAATAGAAATGGCTATTGGGATATTGATAAAAATAACGTAAGTTTATGAGAGATAAAAAATGATCGTATTAGGAAAAAAATACAAATTTACAACACTCGAAGAGCAAAGACTCAGAAAAAAGTTTGGTAATTATGAAGTCCTCGCAAC
>JAFLKZ010000190.1 GCA_019162915.1 Campylobacteraceae bacterium | reverse complement strand
AATGCTTCAAATGTGGTAAGAGCAACAATTAAAGCTCTTAGCATGATTAAAAGCTAAGGAGTAATTTATGGCATTAGATAATCTTTCACCAGCAGAAAACTCTACACATAAAACTAAAAGAGTTGGACGTGGACAGGGTAGTGGTATGGGTAAAACAGCTGGACGTGGTTCAAACGGACAGAAATCTCGTACTGGTTATAAAAGAAAAAGAGGTTTTGAGGGTGGACAACAGCCACTACAAAGAAGACTACCAAAAATAGGATTCACCTCAAGAGTAGTTAAACCTTATGTGATCAATGTAGATAGAATTAAATCAGTTGCTGAACTTAGTGAAATCACTATGGACAACATCAGAGAAGTTCACAAAATGGCAAATAGTATCACTAAAGTAAAATTAATTGGCGCTGGAGCGAAAGAACTTGCTTCTAAGATCAAAGATGACAATATAGTTTTTACCGGAATGGATAAATGAGTAAAGACCTTACGAGGAAGATTTTAGTTACGTTAGGTTTTATATTTGCATACAGGATACTGGCATATGTGCCAGTCCCTGGTGTTAATATAGCTGTAATTAAAGAGTTCTTTGATTCTAATAGTTCCAATGCGTTAGGTATGTTTAATATGTTTAGTGGCAATGCTGCTCAGCGTCTTAGTATCATATCTTTAGGAATTATGCCTTACATTACTGCATCCATCGTTATGGAACTTCTAGCAGCAACTTTCCCAACACTTGGTAAAATGAAAAAAGAACGTGATGGTATGGTTAAGTATATGCAAATCATCCGTTATGCAACGATTGGTATTACTATTGTTCAAGCAATCGGTGTTTCTGTAGGACTTGGTAGTCTTACAGGTCGAGGTGGTGAGAGTGCTGTGATGATCGATATGTCAACATTTACAGCTATTGCAGCAGCAAGTATGTTAAGTGGAACGATGCTTTTGATGTGGATTGGCGAGCAAATTACACAACGTGGTATTGGTAACGGTATCAGTTTAATTATTTTTGCAGGTATTGTTTCTGGAATTCCAAGCGCTATTGGTGGAACCATTAATTTAGTAAATACCGGTGAATTAAACTTCTTAGTTGTTATTGGTATTTTATTAGTTATTTTAGCGACAGTTGGCTCTATTATTTATGTAGAAATGGGAGAGAGACGTATTCCTATTTCATACTCTAGAAAAGTAGTTTTACAGAACCAACATAAAAGAATTATGAATTATGTCCCTATAAAATTAAATTTAAGTGGCGTTATTCCTCCTATTTTTGCAAGTGCGATTTTGATGTTCCCATCAACCATCATGCAAGCAAGTACAAATCCAATTGTACGTTCAATTCACGATTTTTTAAATCCTAATAGTTACTTTTTTAATGTCTTGACATTTATTTTTGTTATTTTCTTTGCCTATTTTTATGCATCAATAGTATTTAATGCAAAAGATATCTCTGAAAATCTTAAAAAACAAGGTGGCTTTATTCCTGGTGTTAGACCAGGTGAAAGTACGGCAATGTTTTTAAATGACGTGGCAGGTAGATTGACATTATGGGGATCTATTTATCTTGGTTTGATATCAACACTTCCTTGGGTTTTAGTAAAATTTATGGGAGTTCCATTCTATTTTGGTGGAACGGCTGTTTTGATTGTTGTCCAAGTAGCCCTTGATACGATGAGAAAAATAGAAGCACAAATGTATATGAATAAGTACGAAACTCTTAGTGCTGTAGGACTTTAGTTTTATGGCAATTACGATCAAAAAAGCAAGTGAGATAGCCAAGCTATCCATTGCAAATAAGATTGTTGCTCAAACGCTAGAGTATCTTACATGTAATGTTCACCCTGGTGTTAGTCTCAAAGAGTTGAATGCCATGGGTGAATCTTATATTAAAAGTTTAGGTGCCCGAGCTTCTTTTAAAGGTCTATATGGTTTTCCCTCAGGTGTTTGCACCTCTGTCAACGAAGTTATAATACATGGAATTCCTAATGATTACTGTCTTAAAGAGGGTGATATAGTAGGTCTTGATATTGGTACTGAAGTGGATGGATGGTATGGTGATTCTGCCGTAACTTTGCCAGTAGGTACGATATCTAAAAGTGATGAAGATTTGATAAAATGTGCTAAAGATGCACTCTACTTTGCAATAGAAAATATAAGAGTAGATATGCGTTTTAAAGAACTTAGTCATGAGATTGAAAAGTTTATTCTTCAAAGAGGCTATGTGCCATTACGCAGTTTTTGTGGACATGGTATAGGTCGCAAGCCACATGAAGAGCCAGAAATCCCCAATTATTTAGAAGGTATCAATCCCAGAAATGGACCAAAGATGAAAGATGGTATGGTTTTCTGTCTTGAACCAATGATTTGTCAACGGAGTGGTATAGCTAAGATTTTAGAGGATAAGTGGTCTGTAGTTTCAACGGATGGGTTAAGAGGCAGTCACTATGAGCACACGGTTGCGCTTGTAAATGGCAGAGCAGAGATTTTATCTGTATCTTAAATTAAACAGGAGGTAAAATGGCAAAAGATGATGTTATAGAGATAGACGGTAAAGTGATAGAAGCACTGCCTAATGCAACTTTTAAAGTTGAAGTGCAAAATAGTCATGTGATACTATGTCACATTGCTGGCAAAATGAGGATGCATTATATAAAAATAATGCCCGGAGATACGGTAAAAGTCGAGTTAACGCCTTATAGTTTAGATAAAGGTCGCATAACATACAGGTATAAGTAAATTATTAGCTTATTTTGTGTATAATTTCCCCCTTTTGTAAAGCTACATGAAGAAGAATCGGAAAAACCCCACTATTTTTTCGATTGTTGGTTTGAGACACATCGTCAAACCTTTGACAGTTCAGCTCAAGTATTAGTGGAAAAAAAGTTCAGGAGTCACAATGAAAGTACGACCTTCTGTGAAGAAGATGTGCGATAAGTGCAAAGTGATAAAGCGAAAAGGTATCGTTAGAGTCATTTGCGTAAATCCAAAACACAAACAGAGACAAGGATAAGCATGGCAAGGATTGCAGGTGTAGACCTTCCAATGAAAAAGAGAGTAGAGTATGGTTTAACATATATCTACGGAGTTGGTTTAACAAGTTCAAGAGCAATTTTAACTGCTACTGGAATTTCATACGATAAAAGAATTCACGAGTTAACTGAAGACGATATCGCTGCTATTCGTAAAGAGCTTCAAGCTGGATACGAAGTAGAGGGTGATCTTAGAAAAAAAGTTGCTATGAATATTAAAGCATTGATGGACATGGGTAGCTATAGAGGTCTTAGACATAGAAAAGGCTTACCAGTTCGAGGTCAAAAAACAAAAACAAATGCGCGTACCCGAAAAGGTAAAAAACGAACCGTTGGCGCAAAAGCAAAATAACAGAGTCTCAAAGGGAATCAGATGGCAAAAAGAAAAGTAGTACGAAAAAAAGTTGTTAAGAAAAATATTGCTAAAGGTATCGTTTATATCTCTGCAACATTTAATAACACTGTCGTAACTGTTACTGATGAGATGGGAAATGTTATAGCTTGGAGCAGTGCAGGAAGTTTGGGCTTTAAGGGTAGTAAAAAATCTACTCCTTATGCAGCACAACAAGCCGTAGAAGATGCATTGAACAAAGCGAAAGAGCATGGTCTCAAAGAAGTCGGTATTAAAGTTCAAGGACCAGGAAGCGGTCGTGAAACAGCAGTAAAAAGTGCAGGATCAACAGATGGTATCAAAGTATCTTTCTTGAAAGATATTACACCACTTCCTCACAATGGCTGTAGACCTCCAAAAAGACGAAGAGTTTAATTCTATTTAGGAATTTAACAATTTAAAAAGCAAAATAATT
>JAFLKZ010000115.1 GCA_019162915.1 Campylobacteraceae bacterium | reverse complement strand
AAGCGTAGACTATTTGTCTCTGATAGAAAGTTCTTTGATGATTTCCATATATTTAACAAAATCTGTTCTTTTAAGATATTTCATCAATCTTTTTCTCTGGCCAACAAGCTTGAGAAGACCTAATCTTGAAGAATGATCTTTTTTATTTATTTTCAAATGCTCAGTTAATTCTCTAATTCTAAAAGAAAGAATCGCTATTTGAACCTCTGGAGAACCTGTGTCTCCCTCTTTTCTACCGAATTTGCTGACGATGTCTGCTTTTTCCGCCGAACCTAAAGCCATAATGACCTCCTGATTGGTAATGTATTTGCTTTTTCAAGCTCGAAATTATACCTTATTAAACAAAATTATTTATTAAAGTAAAACTTTGAATTAATATAGTTTGAGAATTATTTTTTTAATTAAAGTAAAAAATAACTTTTATTTAGTACAATATTTATCCTATTTGAAATTTGAGGATTAACAATGTTATTAACTAAAGCTAGTGAATATGCTCTTCTGGCACTCATAATGATTTCTCAAAAAAATACGCCTCAAGATGTCGACACCTTATCAAATCAACTGGGAATTTCAAAAAGCTTTCTCGCTAAAATTCTTCAGTCCCTTGCAAGAGAAAATATTTTAGAATCGTTTAAAGGGGCACATGGTGGATTTGTACTGGCTCGAAAACCAGAAGAACTTACCCTTAAATCTATCATAGAGTGTGCGGAAAAAAAGCAAACCATGGTATTTGAATGTTCGCCCTCACAAACGCGTTGTCCAGGAGGAAAAGGCGATTTTTGTCGTGTATGGCCTTTTTTAAATAAACTTCAAACGAAAATTGATATGTTTTTGGATAATATGACACTTAAAGATATTACAGAAGCTTAAAGGCACTTTTTGGCAAAAAATCAAACTTCCCTCTTAACGAGAGTTGCTCCATTTTTAGAACCTATTGTTAAATCAAAAGATCTTACTATAGTTGTTTTTATTGTTTCAATTTTGGCAATCATCATCGTTCCGCTACCAAGCGCTATTCTTGATTTTTTCCTTGTTATTTCGTTGTCTCTTGCTGTATTGGTTATACTTATATCGCTTTACATTCCCAAGCCAACGGATTTAACAACATTCCCAACCCTTATTTTAATTATTACACTTTTTAGACTTTCACTTAACATATCTACTACGAGAATGATTCTTACCAATGGCCATTTAGGTCCTGATGCTGTAAGCGAAATCGTCTCTAGTTTTGGTCAATTTGTTGTTGGTGGAAACTATGTTATCGGTGTTATTATCTTCTCTATTTTGGTACTTATCAATTTCATGGTTATCACTAAGGGTTCTACGAGAGTTGCTGAGGTTGCAGCACGTTTTACACTCGATGCAATGCCTGGTAAACAAATGGCGATTGATGCGGACCTTAATGCTGGACTTATTGATGAAAAGACCGCACGTAAACGAAGAGAAGATATTATCCAAGAAGCAAACTTTTATGGTGCCATGGACGGTTCGAGTAAGTTTGTTAAAGGGGACGCCGTTGCTGGTATTATTATCACGATCATCAACATTATTGGTGGATTCCTCATTGGTGCTTTTCAGCACAACTTGGACATTGCAACCAGTGCTAAAACCTATACTATTTTAACCATTGGTGATGGGCTTGTTGCGCAGCTTCCTGCTCTTATTAGTTCTACGGCAGTTGGTATCATCATCACACGTGCCAACAAAGGCGAAGAAGGATTTTCAGAAGGTGCGATGAATCAGCTTTTTGGAGATCACAAAACACTTTTAATTGTTGGTTTTATCTTGGTTATGTTTGCACTGGTTCCAGGACTTCCAACTTTCTCTTTGATGTTTGTTGGGTTTATGTTTTTAGGTCTTGGATATCTTGTCAAACAGACCAATAGTGGTCATTTTTCATTTGAAAAGTTTTTCTCAAGCACCCCTATCGCCTTACAAAAAGCAAAAGAAGAAGCACAAACTAAAGCAAAGGCTGAACAAGCTCCTAAAAAAAGCTCCGAAGAATTGAGAAAAGAAGAAGAAACAACGCTGAATGATATTCTTAAACTTGAGATATTAGAGTTAGATTTAGGCTATCAGCTCATCAAACTAGCAGACCCTGCACAAGGGGGAGATTTACTTGATCGCGTCAAAAGTATGCGACGTAAAATTGCTACCGATTTTGGTTATCTCATCCCACAAGTTAGAATTAGAGACAATCTTCATCTTAATCCTAACCATTATCAACTTTTATTAAAAGGAATTGAAATTGGTAGTGGTGAAATATACCCTGATAAATTTCTAGCAATGGACAGTGGTTTAGCCATCGAAAAGATACAAGGAATACCCACAAAAGAGCCTGCTTTTGGACTTGACGCCTTATGGATTGATGCTAATATGAAAGAAGATGCTATTATCAAAGGATATACCGCAGTTGATCCTGCAACGGTTATATCCACCCATTTAAGTGAACTCATCAAAAAATACTCTGAAGAGCTTTTAACCAGACAAGAAGTTCAAAGTCTCATCGATAAAATGCAAAAAGATTATCCAGTAGTCGTCAATGATTGTTTAAAAGTTGCTAATGTTGGGTTAATACAAAAAGTTTTAAAAGCTCTCTTACACGAGAGAATTCCTATCAAAGACTTATTAACTATCCTTGAGACGATTAGCGATATCGCTGAGATAACAAAAAATGTCTCTATTATCGTGGAGCAAGTACGAGCAAAATTATCAAGAGTTATCACAAAACTTTATAAAGATGAAAATGGCATTTTAAAACTTTTAACGTTTAATGCAGGAACAGAACAAAAACTCTTAGATGCACTGCGTGAACGTGATGGAGTGCGTGACCTCATTCTTAATATAGGACAAATCAACACTTTAGTACAAGTGACCAGTGATGAAGCAGCTAAGCTTTTACACAGAGGTATAGCACCTGTGGTTATCATTGTTGATCCACTTTTACGAAAATCTTTATCTGATATTTTCGAAAAATTTGGACTTGAAGTTGTTGTTCTTTCCCATGCAGAAATTGATTCAAATTCTAAATTTGAAGTTATGGGCACCATCGAAATAGAAAAATTATAAAATTAAGGATATATATGAACTATAAAATACACCATCTTTCGCACACTGATTTAGATGGCTACGGTTGTCAAATGGTCAGTAGGCATTTTTTTGATTCTATTGATTTTTATAACTCAAACTATGGAAAAGAAATTAACGAGTGTTTCAATCAAATTTTATACACCATTCAAAGCTCACCTTTAGAGAAGCACACGATTTTGATTACAGATTTAAATCTTACAACAGACCAAGCTAAAGAGTTCGAATCAAAAGTCAATGTTTGTGGAAAAGAAATTTTATTGCTTGTGTTGGACCATCATAAAACAGGACAAGAATGTGAAGAAGCCCATGAGTGGTATTTTTTAGACTCAAGTAGATGTGCTACCAAAATAACCTATGATTTCTTTTCTACCCTCTATGGGAAAGATGAAAAACTTGAGAAATTTGTCAATGTAGTAAACGCCGTAGATATTTGGTTAGATGACAAACCAGAATTTGAACTTGGCAAAGTATGTATGGGACTCGTCAGCAGTGCTAAAGAAGTCAATCGCGTGATGTTTACGAAAGAAAATACGCAGTATATTTTTTCATTACTGCAAGAAGTTCAAGAGTTCTTTACATGTAAAGACGCGCATATTGCATTAGATGACAACTTGCATCGACTCAAAAAAAAGTTTTTCAAAGGTCAAGACAAAGACGATACACTAAATAATCTTATCTCCACTTATAACGTCATTTTACTAACCAAAAATAAAGATAAAATGCAGATTACCTACAAAGATTATAAGGGCATACTTACTTATAATATAGGCA
>JAFLKZ010000108.1:146-3874 GCA_019162915.1 Campylobacteraceae bacterium | reverse complement strand
AAGCTTTTTAGCCAAGTGGAAGCCGATGAAGCCTGCTGTGCCTGTTATTAGTATCTTACGACTCGGCATTTAGTGCCTCCCTGCATTGAACTGTTGGTTCTTATCATTATCTTATTTCCCTAACTTTTTAGTTTCATACTTTAAGAGCAATTCTAACTGTTCTATTGCTACTTCGTTTAGGTTTATTAGTCTCTCTTCAAATGGTAAATTTTGCTTTATAAGTTGAGCATTTAAATTCTCAAGATTTGCCAATACTACAAGTTGATCTGCTGTTGCGTAATCTCTCATATTTCCTTCATACTTTGGATTTTGTTCGCACCATTGTTTTGCAGTTAGTCCAAAAAGTGCAACATTGAGCAAATCTGCCTCTGTGGCATAAATAAATTGTATTTTACTTTTTGCAATATTTGGTGGGATGAGATTGTTTTTTATCGCATCGGTGTGGATGTGGTAGTTCATCTTTACAAGTGTTCGTTTGATATCCCAGCCGATTTTTTGTTTTTCTATCTCATCGTTTTTAAGTCTTTGAAATTCTTTGATAAGATAAAGTTTAAACTTCGGACTTATCCAACTAGCAAACTCAAAAGCTATATCTTTATGTGCATAAGTACCACCGTATCGACCAGCTTTTGCAATTATGCCTATAGCATTTGTTTTATTTATCCACATTTTTACAGATAGTGAAAAACGATTATATCCAGCTTCATTTTTAATTCCCTCGAATTCGGGGGAATTAAAATTAGTATTGTAAATCTCTTCCCAAATCCCAAGAAACTCTATGGTATTTTTATTTCTAAGCCACTTCTCTATAAGCACAAGACCATTTTCGATATTCTTGACCATATCTGTAAGCGATATATAGTCATCTTCGATAATACTGATGAGTTGTTCTTGCACTATGATTTTATTTTTCATCTAACATCACCACGCTCTAAAAGCTTTTTTGCCAAGTGGAAGCCTATGAAGCCTGCTGTGCCTGTTACTAGTATTTTCATGTTAACTCATCCTTGTTAGCATCTAAAGCCTTATATAACTCATTTAATTTATCTCTTAAAACCTTTTTTGGAATCAACTTTGTTTCGTACTGGGATATTACTGTTGGACTTAAACTTCTACTGAGTGCATACTCTACAACTTCATCATCTTTTTGTCTGCAAAGAAGTACCCCAATACTTGGGTTTTCATACTCTTTTTTCACATCCCTATCGAGTGCTTCGAGATAAAATTCTAGTTGACCCAAGTAAGATGGGCTAAACTCATCTATTTTTAGTTCAAACGCCACCATACACTTCAACTCTCTATGATAAAACAGCAAATCAATCTTAAAATCTTTTTGACCTACTTGCACTCTATATTCTTGACCCATAAAACAAAAGTCTTTTCCTATTTCTAAAATGAACTCTTTCAAGTAAGTAACCAAGGACATTTGTAAATCATTTTCACTATGTTGAGTTCCTAGTCCTAAAAACTCCAAACAATAAATATCTCTAAAAATATTGGCACTATCTTGAGGTAATTGTTTTAAAGATTCAGAAATCTTTTGGTTAGAAAGCATGGTCCTTTCATATACACCTGATTTTATTTGTCTCTCCAACTCTCTTTTGGAATATCTCTCTTTTATCGATAACCAAATATAAAATTCTCTCTCTTCTTCACTCTTGGAAGCTGATAATATAAGCAGATTATTCGTCCAAGTGATTTCTCTCACCAGTGGTGAGAGTTTTGTATTTTCTTTATAGGTCTCAAAAAACTGTTTCATTCTCCAAAGGTTTTTATCGCTAAATCCTTGTATCATAGGCTCTTTTTGTTTGATAAATATCGCTAGTTCTTGAACAATACTCTTACCCCATTTTTCTTGAATAGTTTTTTTACTTATGTATTGACCTATATTCCAATAAAGCTCTATAAGAGTACTATTTACTTGTGAAAAAGCTTTTTGTTTGGAATCTTCTATTAATACAATTATCTCATTAAAGCTAGGTTTTTGCATAGGTGTTTTCAAACTCATTATATTGAATTTCCTTCTTTTATTCCATAAAACTCTTTATACCACTCAGTTAATAATTTTGAATTAGTTTTTAGCATGCTGCAATCCTTTTAGAAAAAGATACTACATTGCTTTGTATGTAAGCATGAGGGTTTTCTATGGAGTAGCGCACACCCGCCTGAGCGGCAAGGTTTACCACGAATGAATTCGCGGTACCGAGGGTGCTCTCTTCTTTGGTACCGCGAACTTGTTCGTGGCTGAGTGGCGAGAAAATACCTAATTCTGCTAGTCTTGCATACTTGAGATTTACATCGTAATAGTCGTTTATGTTGTCAACTCCTACCACTTCATCACCACGTTCTAAAAGCTTTTTAGCCAAGTGGAAGCCGATGAAGCCTGCTGTGCCTGTTATTAGTATCTTCATTATCTTATTTCCCTAACTATCTGAGTTAAATATATCTCTAGTATATACGTTCTCTTTTACATCTAAAAGATTTTCGCTGAGTCTGTTTGCTACGATGACATCACTCATCTCTTTAAACGCAGCTAGGTCTTTGATGACTTTTGAGTGGAAAAATTCTTCTTCATGACAAGCAGGCTCGTAGATGACTACTTCTACACCTTTGGCTTTTATGCGTTTCATGATGCCTTGAATGGCAGAACTACGGAAGTTGTCGCTTCCTGATTTCATAACCAGTCTGTAAATTCCTACGACTTTTGGATTCTTTTTCAAGATAGAGTCTGCGACAAAATCTTTTCGCGTACTGTTGGATTCCACGATAGCACTTATAAGATTGCACGGGACATCGGCATAGTTAGCGCGAAGCTGTTTAGTGTCTTTTGGCAAGCAGTATCCGCCGTAACCAAAAGATGGATTGTTATAGTGCGTGCCTATTCTTGGGTCGAGTCCGACACCTTGGATGATTTGTTTTGAGTCAAGGTTATGCATTTGTGCGTAAGAGTCTAGCTCGTTGAAGTATGCTACACGCATTGCAAGGTCAGTGTTTGAAAATAGTTTGACGGCTTCTGCTTCGGTTGAGTCGGTAAAAAGAATGTCAATATTTTCTTTTTTTGCGCCCTGAGCCAAAAGATTTGCAAACACTGTTGCTCTCTCGCTTCTTTCACCGACGATGATACGGCTAGGGTAAAGGTTGTCATGTAAAGCTAAACCTTCTCGTAAAAACTCAGGAGAAAAGATGATGTTTGGAGTGTTAAACTTTTCACGAAGTGATTTTGTGTAACCAACTGGAACTGTTGACTTTATGACCATAGTTGCGTTTGGATTGATGCTTAAAACATCTGCTACGACGTATTCTATGGATTTTGTGTTGAAATAGTTAGTTTCGGGGTCATAATCTGTAGGAGTGGAGATGATGACATAGTCAGCGCCCGTATATGCTTCAACTTTGTCTAAAGTTGCTCTAAAGTTCAAACCCTCTTTTTTGAGGTACTCGCTTATCTCTTTGTCTTCTATGGGGGAGATTTTATTTTGAAGCATTTCTACTTTTTCTGGGATGATGTCAAGCGCTATGACTTCGTTGTGTTGTGCGAGTAAGATTCCGTTAGAGAGTCCTACATATCCTGTTCCGGCTATAGCTATTTTATATGACATTATTTAGTTTCCTTCATCATTTCAAGCTCCGCTTGCAGTATCTCAAATTCACGCTTTTTTCGCTCTATGAACTTTGTCGTGAGTGCGATTTTTTCTTCCACTCCTGCTTGAGTGAGGAGGTATCGGTAC
>JAFLKZ010000108.1:0-136 GCA_019162915.1 Campylobacteraceae bacterium | reverse complement strand
AGAAATTTTCTACTTTGAGAAGTCCCTTTTCGGCAAGAGCTTTGAGGACGTAGTTGATCTTGCCTACACTATGCCCCAGCTCTTGGGCTATGGTTTTTTGAGTAGTAATCCTACCCAAACTTCGCAAAACAGAAAG
>JAFLKZ010000176.1 GCA_019162915.1 Campylobacteraceae bacterium | reverse complement strand
AGAATACTTTTTGTTATATCACGCTATTTGCCTCTTTTTAAGAGATAAAAGATAGATGATATTGCTAATGCCGCCACTTCCAAGCACCATTGCCATAACAACAATTTGATACCGAACTGCCACCATAGGGTCGATACCGGAGAGAATTTGTCCTGTCATCATTCCGGGAAGAGAAACAAATCCTACGGCTAAAAATGAGTTAATTTGAGGAATCATTGAAGCCTTAAAAGCGATAGCTCTTGCTTTTTCATAATCATGATGCACTCTCTCTTTATCAAATCGCTCAGCCGCTAAAGAGAGAGCATTCATACAATTAGCATAGAGCATCCCCGCCAAAGGAATCACGACTCTAGGTTCCAAAATATTATCTAAGGCTAACACGCAGTTGAGGATTAAGAGAAGATTTAAACTTCCACCCACGCCTATCGCTATCAAAATAATCACATATGTTTGTATATCTTTATTGTGGATATGTCGCCTTGCAATTAAAGAAGACGCAATGACCATGATAGCGACAAGAAGTGCCAAAAGCCATGTTGAATTGGTATCAAAAAGAGAGGTTAAAACGTAGCCAATAAGGATAAGTTGAACACACATACGAAAAGTTGCAAAGAGGATTTCTGTTTTGTTGTCTGTCCACCGATAATAAAAATATCCTACAAATGCTAAAGGTAACACCATGTAAAAAAGATTTAAAAGGGGAATAAACTGCATGAAAATCCTTAAGAAAGAAGGAGAGTAACCATAAACTAATGGTCACCCTCCTTTTATTGGAACTATTTATTTCTAACTTTTACGGCTGCTACGATAGCCGCAATATGCTCGTATTTTGCTTCATCATCTTCTATATCATGGATAGCATCTAGCGTGAAAGTAGGTAGTTTTTTATCCAAATACGTTGTATTAAAAATGCCCTCTTTAAAATCTTCATCTCTGACGATTTGCCTATGAAGCGGTATGTTTGTAGGAATTCCAGAGATAATAAACTCATCCAAAGCACGTCTTGATTTTCGAACCACGCCTTCCCAGTCAAGACCAGTAACGATGAGTTTTCCTATCATAGAATCATAATTTGTAGGAACAATATAGTCTTTATGTCCAATAGAATCTAGTCGCACACCTGGACCTCCTGGAGAAAGGTAACTTGTAATGCGTCCAGAAGAGGGAATGAAGCCTATTTTAGGGTCTTCTGCATTTATTCTAAACTCAATGGCATAACCTCTAAACTTGATATCTTCTTGCAAGAAAGGCAGTCTTTGTCCCTCTGCAATACGAATCATACGATGAACAATATCCACACCTGAAATCGCTTCAGTGATGGTATGCTCAACTTGAATGCGTGTATTCATTTCTATAAAATAAAAATTGTCATCTTCATCTACAAGATATTCTACTGTGCCAACACTCTCATATCCTAGTTTAAACATCGCTTTTTTAGAGGTACGAAGTAATTCTTTACGTACTTGATCATTCAGTCTTGGACTAGGTGCTATCTCAACGACTTTTTGATGTTTTCGCTGAATGGAACAATCTCTCTCGGCTAGATGGATAACATTGCCGTATTTATCCGCCATGACTTGAACTTCTATATGGCGTGGATTTGAAAGATATTTTTCAATAAAAGCATCTCCTCGACCAAAAAATCGTTCAGCCTCTTTGGTTGCCGCTTCAAACATTGGAATAAAATCTTCCTCTTTTTTAACGATACGCATACCTTTTCCACCACCACCAAATGCTGCTTTGATGATAACAGGATAGCCTATCTCTTTGGCTATTTTAATCGCTTCGTCCATATCGGTGATAGGTTCTTCCGTTCCTTCTATAACAGGTACACCCACTGCTTTCATAGCAACTTTAGAAGCCATTTTATCACCAAAAAGAGCGATATGTTCAGGTTTTGGGCCTATGAAGATAAGACCATTATCAATACAATGTTGTGCAAATTCAGGGCTTTCAGACAAAAAGCCATATCCAGGATGAATCGCATCTGCACCAATTTCTTTAGCAACAGCTACAATATTTTTATAATCCAAATAAACAGCAATAGGATCACCCTCTAAGTAGTAACTCTCATCCGCCTTACGTACCCAAACGCCATTAGCATCAACAAGCGAGAAGATAGAAACACTTTTAATTTCAAGTTCATTGCACGCGCGAATGATTCTTAGTGCTATCTCGCCTCTATTAGCGATTAGTACCTTGGTAATTCTTCTTGCCTCCATAGCCTTTTCCTTATAAAAATTTATCTGAAAATTATAGCAACAAATGTTTAAATTAAGCTATACATTATTTTGACATATTAAACCCAATCAGCCCTATGGACACTCTCATCAATATCTCGTCCTATATTTTGGTGCAAATCCCAGTAATAAGTAATAAAACGCTGAACTTCTTCATCGTGTGGAAGATAGACATCGCCGTTTTTAAAAACAAACTGATACAAAAACTCTTTGGCATCTAACTTATTCAAATAGTGGTGTGCCAATGCTTTATAGGTTTCAATGTACCACATTTTTAAAGCCTCATAATGACTTTTTGACATATCGATTTTGAGTGTGCCATCAAATTTTAAAACACCACTTTTAAAAAGTCCACAAAGATGAATCAACCCCTCACAATAATAAGGCTCAACCTCGCCCGTTTTCATCCATGCGATTAAGCCCACTGCTCGCTTAAGTGTATCGGCAAAAAGGTGCTCACTTAAAGCAGTATCTTCATTGAGAAAAAATGCTACTAACCCACCCGTTGTTGCTTTAAACTCTTCTATATTTTTAAAAACACCACTTTTATTCATACTGTTTTCAGTGTCGCTATCCATCCATAAAATATGCCCAAATTCATGCCCAATGGTCGCTACTTCATACACTTTATGCCAAGTCTCAGATTGGTGAAAAACCAACTCTCGCTCTTTATCCATAAATTCTTTGCCAAATACTTCATTTTGTATTTTTAAAAAAGGTTTGGAGCGAAGTGAATCTAAAATGTTATCCGAAAATGCAAAGACTTTTTTACCCAACTCACTACTCACTACCTCATCATTGGGAACCACTTGTGCAGAGAAAAGTCCATTAAATTCTGCGCCATAAAAAAGAGCTGGACGACCGATGTAGAGTTGAATGCGCTTAAGATTTAACAGTACATTTTTCTTTACATGTAAAGCTTTTGAATCACTCTCATCAAAAAGTGTTTCAAACATAAAACGCACACGCTCATAAGTTTTTTGAGCATTTTTGTTATTGGGATTACTCACCCTCACATCCCACTCAAGTGCAACTGCTTTTTTATAATGGTCTTCGTAGTATTCCAAAGGATGGCCTATCTGAATAGGTGCTGTGATTTTCATCCATTTTCTATCAACTTCTGCCCATTTGGCTATTAAATGTTGTCTATCTTCTTCACAAAAAGCATCCCTTAATGCTTCAAAATAAGCGATAAAAGGCTCTTTTTGCTCAAAGTCTGGGTCATCTAACTCTTTTAAATCATCGATTAAATGCTCCAAAGCTTCCTTTACATGTAAAACTTCATGAGGAAAAGCCTGTGCATAAGCTTTGGCGTCATAACCGCCCTCTACTTTATCTAAAACAGAGTATGACCTATCACCATCATTGCCTAATGTATCGGGGTCAAATAAACCTTTTTCTTGTAACATTTTGGCGATTGCTTCCGCATCTTTATCAAATTCTAACTCCAAAAGTGGATTTATCGTGTTGATAATATGCTCCGTCCACTGTGACTGCCAATCACTCATAACCACACCCACCGCATGAACACCTCTCAAAATACGTCTGTAAAAAGGAGAAAGAAGCCACTCTTTCTCAACGATACTGATAAGTTCTGCGTGCCTTTTAAGATGAAAATCCCTCACCCAAAGATAAGCTTTCTCTTTAGCCTGCATGATAAAAACACTATCTTTGCCCTCTTTTTC
>JAFLKZ010000145.1:371-3939 GCA_019162915.1 Campylobacteraceae bacterium | reverse complement strand
CCCCAGCTTGCTTTGATATCATCTTGAAAATCTAAAAATTGTTCAAAAGGCGTCCAGTAATAAAGTGTCCCTACAACAAAAAGCAGATTGATACAAAAGGCAAAGATAAATTCTTTAGTGAAGAGTGAAAATTGTTTGGTTTTATTTTTGAGATAATGCATAAGAGAAGACCAATTAAGGTAAATGTGGAAAACCATTCCTACTAAAAAAAGCACCATAAAGGTTACATGTAGATTCGCATATTCTGTTTTATCAAGTCCAAAAAACTTCCAATCGATCCGATTAGCAATCCTTCCCTTGGGGGACATAAAAAGAATAACACCTGTGTAACTCATCACTAAAAATGAGAATGTGATACTAAGAGAAGTGATTCTTCTAAAAACATTCATTAAAAAATCCTTATATTATTTATCTAATGAAATTATGGCATATCTTTGTTAAGGAATTGTTAATGAACTTTCAAAAAGAGATTTTAAGTACCTTTTGTGTAAAATAAAGAACTTTTTGATGTAAGGAAATTGATATGAGAGGCTACAAAGTCTTTGCGGGAACTGCAAATCCAGAGTTTGCAAAAAGGGTGGCAAAACATCTTTCTTTACCGCTCTCCGCGGCTGAGATTAAAACATTTAGTGATGGCGAAATTAGTGTACAAATTAGCGAAAGTGTTCGTGGAAAAGATGTTTTTATCATCCAATCTACCTGCGCACCGGCCAATGAAAACTTGATGGAACTATTGATTTTAACAGATGCATTACGCAGAAGTTCTGCAAGTACTATCACCGCGATTATGCCTTATTTTGGCTATGCAAGACAAGATAGAAAAGCTGCACCTCGTGTGCCTATTACCGCAAAATTAGTTGCCAATATGATTGAGACAGCAGGCATCGATAGAGTGGTAACCATCGACTTACATGCAGGACAGATTCAAGGATTTTTTGATATTCCTGTGGATAACCTTTATGGTTCTATTATCTTTAATGACTATGTGAAAGCTAAAAATCTTAAAAATCCTATCATTGCTAGTCCTGATATAGGTGGCGTTGCAAGGGCTAGAAGTTTTGCTAAACTTTTAGGGGTAGATATGGTTATCGTTGATAAAAGACGAGAAAAAGCCAATGTATCTGAAGTGATGAATATCATCGGTGATGTAGCAGGTAAAGATGTTATTTTGGTGGATGATATGATAGATACTGCTGGAACGATTGTTAAAGCAGCTGAAGTCTTGAAGAAAAAAGGTGCGACGAGTGTTATGGCTTGTTGTACACATGCTGTTTTGAGTGGCCCTGCTTATGAGCGCATTCAAGCAGGTGAATTAGATGAATTGGTTGTCTCCGATACGATTCCTTTAAAACAAAATATTGATAAAATCAAAGTTTTAAGTGTTGCTCCCGTTTTTGCTGAAGTTATTCGCCGTGTATATCACAATGAAAGTGTCAATGGACTATTTATTTAATGCAAAAAAATATTAGAAATTTTTCAATTATCGCTCATATCGACCATGGTAAAAGTACGTTAGCTGATCGTCTTATCCAAGAGTGTGGCGCAGTTAGTGCTAGAGAGATGACTACGCAGATGATGGATACAATGGATATCGAAAAAGAACGTGGTATCACTATCAAAGCACAAAGTGTTAGACTTACCTATGTTAAAAACGGTGAAATTTATATCTTAAATCTTATCGACACTCCCGGTCACGTGGATTTTTCGTACGAAGTGAGTCGTTCTTTAGCTTCAAGCGATGGCGCACTTTTAGTCGTCGATGCCTCTCAAGGCGTTGAAGCTCAAACGATAGCCAATGTTTATATCGCTTTAGAAAACAATCTCGAAATCATCCCTGTTATCAATAAAATAGACCTTCCTGCGGCTGATCCTGAGCGTGTGAAAGATGAGATAGAACATACGATTGGGCTTGATTGTAGTCATGCTTTAAGCGTCAGTGCTAAAAGTGGTATTGGTATTAAAGAATTACTTGATTGTATCGTCGAAAAAATTCCATCCCCAGTGGGTGATACGGATGCTCCTACGAAAGCGCTTATCTATGATAGTTGGTTTGACAACTATTTAGGTGCTTTGGCATTGGTGCGTGTGTATGATGGTGCTATCAAAAAAGGTCAAGAAGTTTATGTTATGGGGACAGGTAAAAAGCATGAAGTTTTAAACTTGATGTATCCGCATCCTTTAGTATTAGAAAAAACACCTATGATTAAAACGGGCGAAGTAGGTATCGTTGTTTTAGGTCTTAAAAATGTGGGTGACGTTAAAGTTGGCGATACGATTACGGATAATCGTAACAAAACTAAAGAAGCCATTGCTGGATTTAAAGAGGTTAAGCAGTTCGTTTTTGCAGGACTTTATCCTATCGAAACAGACAAATTTGAAGAACTACGTGATGCCCTTGATAAACTCAAACTTAATGATTCTAGTATTTCCTATGAGCCTGAAACTTCAGTTGCTTTGGGTTTTGGTTTTCGTGTAGGATTTTTGGGACTTTTACATATGGAAGTTATCAAAGAGCGACTTGAGCGAGAGTTTGATCTTGATCTCATCGCCACAGCACCTACGGTAACCTATAAGGTAAAAAGAACCAATGGCGTAGAGCTTTCTATTCAAAACCCTAGTCAATTACCGCCGATTAATGAGATTGCTGAGATTCAAGAGCCTTATGTCAAAGCAACCGTATTAACACCCACTGAATTTTTGGGTAATATTATCACTCTTTTAAACAACAAACGCGCGGTTCAAAAAAAGATGGATTATCTCAGTACCGAGAGAGTGTTACTAGAATACGAAATCCCGCTCAATGAGATAGTTATGGACTTTTTTGATAAGCTAAAATCCGTGAGTAAAGGGTATGCGAGTTTTGATTATGAGCCTATTGGATATCAAGTAGGGGATTTGGTTAAACTTGACCTTTTGGTTGCAGGAGAGCCTGTAGATGCCCTTTCTATTATCGTACCTCGTGTCAATGCTCAAAGTCGTGGTCATGCTTTTGTTAAAGCGATGAAAGAGATAGTACCAAGACAACTTTTTGAAGTTGCGATTCAAGCAAGTATTGGTAATAAAGTTATTGCGAGAGAAACGGTTAAATCTATGGGTAAAAATGTTACTGCAAAATGTTATGGCGGGGATATTACGCGAAAGCGTAAACTACTTGATAAACAAAAGGAGGGTAAAAAGCGTATGAAGTCCATTGGAAAAGTCCAATTGCCTCAAGAAGCTTTCCTCACCATTCTCAAAATAGACTAACCTCATGCGTTGCCATCTTTGCTTAAGGCTAAGTTGGCAACCACTTTGTAAAATATGCCTTTCCACCATTTTAGAGCCAACACCAGCCAAACGCGTTTTGGAGAGTGGACTTAAAGTCTATTCTTTTTACCAATATGGGGAAATTGCCAATCTTCTTCATACCAAACACACCTACATTGGCGCTAAAATTTTCGCACAACTCGCACAAAACTCTATGCTTCCTTTTTTAAAACAATTTAACTTTCCCACAGGTGCGTATGGCGTTCCCATAGATGACCATGTTCGTCACGGATACGCCCATAGCGCGATTTTAGCCCACGCT
>JAFLKZ010000145.1:0-351 GCA_019162915.1 Campylobacteraceae bacterium | reverse complement strand
AAGCATCATCAAGCCTCTCTACAAGTCCCTTCGAGCCCAAAACACCCAAACCTATTCTGGGCAAAAACTAGCCTTTAGACAAAGTCATAAACGAGATTTCATCTTTACATGTAAAGAAGGAATGGATGTCGTTTTAATAGATGACATCGTAACAACAGGAACGACTTTGCAAGAAGCACAAAAGGTACTTGAAAATAATGGAGTTAATGTACTTTTTGGACTTATTTTAGCGGATGCAAAGGAAAATTAAAAGTAAAACACCCTTGTATTAAGATGCATAAGATTGACATTCAATACTAAAAAAAGAACAAGGCATTTGCTTTTAAAATATTCTAAGTGTCATTTACGAAG
>JAFLKZ010000021.1 GCA_019162915.1 Campylobacteraceae bacterium | reverse complement strand
TCCCTAATACGCCAGATGACATGGTGCCAATAGGAATAGATGAAAATGACAATGTTGAGCTCAAAAGAGTTTTAACACCTCCCACTTTTTCTTTTGTTCCTAAAGAGCATTGGGATTTAGATAGCAAACAAAACTGGATTGATTTTGAGCGAGGTGTCAAACTCTCTAAAAGTCGTTTTTCTGTCCTTAAAAATGATGCAGCGAAGCTATCACGCGCCCTTATCAACTATATGCTAGATTTTAATACCGCACGAGGCTTTCACGAAGTGGCAGTTCCCTACATCGTTAACCGCGAAACACTAATGGGAACGGGGCAACTTCCTAAATTTGAAGATGACCTTTTTAAAATTGAGGGTGAAGATTTATTTTTGATTCCCACTGCTGAAGTTCCTGTTACCAATCTTTTTCGTGATGAGATACTCCTCAAAGAAGAGCTTCCTCTCAAAATGACCGCGTATTCTGCTTGTTTTAGAAAAGAAGCAGGAAGTGCGGGGAAAGATACCAGAGGAATGATACGCCAACATCAATTTGATAAAGTGGAACTTGTTTGCATTAGTACACCGGAGCAAAGTGAAGCTATTTTTCAAGAAATGTTATCGTGTGCTTCAGACTTACTCACTTCTTTAGGACTAGCGCATCGCCATCTTTTACTCTGTGGTGGAGACTTAGGCTTTAGTGCGGCTAAAACCGTTGATCTTGAAGTCTGGTTTCCAGGACAAAACAGATACCGAGAGATAAGCTCTGTTTCTAACACCCACGATTTTCAAGCCAGACGTGCAAAAATAAGATACAAAGATGAAGGTAAAAATCGTCTCGTTCATACACTTAATGGATCATCATTAGCCGTTGGTAGAACGCTCATTGCCATTATGGAAAATTACCAAAATGAAGATGGAAGCATCAACATTCCTGAAGTTCTAAAAAAGTACATGTAAGATGGCGGAGAGAGAAGAAGAAGTAGTCATCCTAGAGGCGAGTGAAGAAGGCTTCGCTCCCATAGAGGATGAGAATCAAGAAGAAATAAAAAATCCTCAAACGCCAGATGAATTGGAAGAGGGGAAAACTCCCAAAAAGAAAATAATACTTCTTGTTACCATTGGACTTTTACTTCTCCTTGTCATCGTTTTAGTCATTGTAATTTTAAAAAATAAAACAAAAATAATTCCAACCCCTATCCCAGAAAAAGTTGTCGAAAAAGAAGTGGCAAGAGAACAATTTTCACCTTCAAAACTTGAAAACATGATTAAAAAAGCAAATGTTTTGTATGAAAAGGGAGATAAAGGGGATGCCCTTAAAATTTATGAAAGAATAGCAACTTTCAATGAAGCCATCTCTTATTATAATATAGGTGTTGCAAAACTAAAAGAGCAAAATTTTTCAGAGGCACTTGACGCATTTAAAAAAGCTATTCAAAATAGAGAACATCGCTGCATAAGTGCCATCAATGCTGCCGTTTGTGCATTAGAAATGAAAGATGAAAAACTTTTTCGCTATTACATTGATTTAGCTTATGCTTACTTACCAGAGGAAAGCAATGCGCCTTTGTATTCTTATTATGTTGGGCTTGTGCATTATTATAAAGATTTTTACTATGAATCTCTTAGTGCCATTACGCATCCTGTTACATCGTACTACAAAGAAGACCAAGACTATTTGTCCTCTAAAATTTTTGCTTCCCTTGGTCATAATTTTGAAGCACGAAATATTTTAGCTACTATTGCAAAAGATAGCGATAACTTTACTTTGGGTCTTTTACATGCAAAATTAGGTGAATTCAAAAAAGCAAAAGAGTATTTTCTTAAAGCCTCAAAAGAAGCAACTGAGCCTTCTAAAATAAAAATGGCACTCTCTTTAGTGGAAAATAAACTGGGTAATCTTGGTAATACTGCTTCTTTGATGGGTGAAATCTATAAAATTACAGATGAAGATGCACCGCCGATTTACAAAATAAAATCTATTCTCAAACCCTCTTTATTTGACGTCAATAAAGCCCAAGCAGAATTTGAAAAACAACTTTTTTTCGATGATGAAAATACCTATAATCTTATCTTTTACTATGCTCCCTATAAAGTTTTTAATGCTAAACAAACGATTGATTACATCCGAAAAGGCAGTATGAACATCTTTATCGATGAAATAGGCCCAGCGCTTTCCTATCTAAAAGCGAGTTCCACTATCTCGAAAGTCAATATTTCGATTAGTAAAGGAATAAAAAAAGCATTAGACTTCCATATCAATGAAGCCAATGCCATATTTTTAAATATGGTCGATGAGTATAAAAATCATTCCGTTTTACATTACGATTTAGCCCTCACCTATGCACAAATGGGTGATTATGCTTCTGCCTATAAACATTTTTCCAAAAGTTATCATCTTGATAACAACAACTACTTAGCAGGTGTTTTTGCGCTTATGAATGGTAATTTAATTGGTAAAGATGTGACAAAACTCAGTGAAGACGTCAAAGAAAGCCTTAGTAAAAATGCTGCACTAGAAAAAGATAATATTTATATTTCCTTGAGTTATTTAACAGATGGCAATCAATTTTCACTCGGAAGATGGCTGGAAAAAGAGAAAGATGAAACGCCTCTTAGCCTTATTTTAGATACGATTGCGGCACAAAAGCTAGGTAATGAGAAGATGTATCGTCTGAGTTCTCAAAAACTACAAGCACTTCTTCCCCGCGATATTATTTCAAATCTTATCGCGTTTAATGTCAAACATCACAAAGAAGAGATTAAAAGTTACGCGAGGGCAATACAAATTGAGTTCAATAATCTTCCCCTTGATTACGATTCCTTTTATTATGGGCCCAAAGTCGTCAAAGAGCAGTACATCAAATTGCTCCAAATTGGTGGTTTACTGCATAAAAAAAGAGATAGTGTCAGACAAAAGATGGAAGAAGAAAGTGTTGATATAGCATCCATTATGCAAACACTTGCTTACTTAGAAATCTATACCAATAAATTTGAAGAAGCTTTTACGCTTTATAATAAACTGATTGATGATTTTAATAAAAAAGATACCTATACTATCTTCTTAGCTTCTGTTGCGGCTATTGGTGCGGGGCATCCTGAAAATGCTATTGCACTTTTAGAACTCTCTAAACTCATCGATCCCTCCAACGTGGAGAGCCGATATGCCCTTGGTTTGTTATATCAAGAAGTAGGAAATTTTGAAGCAGCAGCAGTTCAATACCGCAATATTGGTAATATCGGATTTTCTTCACAATATTTTAGTTTTAATATCACCAGATAACTTTACATGTAGAAGAAAACTTTTCCTCTACATGTAAACGTCTTTCTAGATACTATCTTCGTTATTATGGATGGTTCGCAGTCCCTCTTTCATTGACATATAACTATTAAGCGCTCCAATGTAGGCTTTAGCTGTTCCAAGCATCGTATCAACACTCAAACCATGTCCCATAATAGCAGGTTTACTATCATCAAACACTACTTTTACCAAGACTCTTGCCATGGCATCTTTACCTTGTGTCACTGCATCAACCTTATAGTCTTTAAGCTCGCCACTGACGTTGCAAACTCTATCTATCACTTTAAAGACTGCGTCCATAGTACCATTACCAATAGCAGCGTCTGTTATCTCAATACCATTATGGCGAATAGTTACAGCAGCACTTGGAACGCCTCCCGGAGAGCAATCAGAGAGTTGTAATCGCACTAATTCAAAAACCTGAGGAATTTTTGTAATTTCTTCTGCTACTAAAGCTCTTAAATCATCATCAAACATCTCTTTTTTCTGATCAGCTACAATTTTAAATCTATCAAACGCTTCATTAAGATCTTCTTCTTTTAAGTCGTATCCTAAATTTTTCAACTTATCTTTAAAGGCATGGCGACCTGAGTGCTTACCCAAAACAATAGAATTTTTATCCAATCCAATATCTTTAGCAGACATAATCTCATACGTTTCCGTATGTTTTAATACGCCATCTTGATGAATACCACTTTCATG
>JAFLKZ010000106.1 GCA_019162915.1 Campylobacteraceae bacterium | reverse complement strand
TTTCATACCGCCACCTGTGCCTGTTGATTCGACAACGGGAGTTGGGTTTTTTGTAGTTGCTTTGAATTCTTCTGCTACATAACTTGTGAAAGGATAGACCGTAGATGATCCAACAATTTTAATCTGATCTCTTGCCACTGCTGTTGCACTTAAAGCTGCAACACTTAAAAGCACTATCGCACATGTTTTAATAGTCATTGTTCACTCCATATAAGATTTTAAACACTGTTATTGTAAAGAAATTTGATTACAACTTAGTTACATCTTTTAAATTTGAAAAGTGATTCGCCAAGCGTATGAGAAAGATCAAAGAGCTCCTCTGCCACACTTAAAAGTGCCCCCGCATTTCCTCTGTTGGTAACACTTAAGCACAAAGAATCTTGCATTTGTGCGATAAGCGTATTGACATTTACGCTTACATCACGGGAGAGACCAAGGGCACTATTGGCTACATGTAAAGAAGTGGAAACTTCCTTTTTAGTCTTATTGGCTAGTTGGGAGAGACTTTGCATATCTTGCGTTGTCGTATCCATAAGCCCTGCAACATGGTTTAATCTAACGACATTATGTGCCACACCATCAACGATAGTTTTAACGATACTATCAATGCGGTTAAGACTCTCTTGTGTTCGCTCAGCCAATTTGCGCACTTCATCGGCTACTACGGCAAACCCTCTTCCGTGCTCTCCTGCGCGTGCAGCTTCAATGGCAGCATTGAGCGCTAAAAGATTTGTCTGGTCAGCAATTTCATCAATCAAATTTAGAACCGTTTTCATCTCATTGACACCCATCGTAAGCTTTTGCATCTGCTCGCTCACGCCTCTTTGCTCACCTTTACTTTCATGAATATTGCAATAAAGCATTTCAAACCCATCAATAAAATGTTCCATAACCTGAGTATTTTGAGACAACACATCACGGGTCTGCTCACTCATCTTTTCTGCTTGGGTGAGTGTTTCTTTCAAGGTAGCGATAGGTTGACGCATCACATCAATACTAGCTTCTTGCGCTTGGATAGTTCCCATAAGTGTCTGTGAAGTGTGCTGCAAACTCTGCGCTGCTCCATGCGTTCCCTCTGCGATAGAAGATGCCCTAAAAATCGTCTGCCCTAAAATATTAAAAACAGTACCAATAACTTTCGAAATACTGTCCATCTCATCTTTACTTTCCTGTAATGGTGTGATATTTTGATGCAAATCAATCACCTCAGGATTGCAAATAACAGCTTGAAAGAAACCACGCAAACGGTGAATATCAGCAATCATCAACTTGACCATCATGGCCATAAAAAGAAGTGTCAATAAGAAAATAACCGTTGCCACAATCAGATACATTGCTTGTGTTAATTGATTTTGTTTCAAAGAAAGAAGAGCGTCCACACTGTGTGAAAGATTTTTTTCCTCTTCTAAAAGATTGAGATTAAGTAGGCTCAAGCTTTGTTTTGTCTTCTCCATACTCTTTTGGGTGCGCTCATTAAAAGAAAGCATCATTTCAGTTATTTTCCCTGTAATGTCTTCAATGACTAACCCGATATCGCGTACAACATCCTCGCTAGGGTCATTTTTTAAAAGATTTCCAAGAATAATAAACTGTGCCGTATAAGGCTCAATAAACGGATGACGACCTGCTGTCGTTTGATTCCACGCTTGAAGGTCATCCACAAGACGTTCAAGTTTTCGCTGTTGTGTTGGTTTGAAATTGAGTGTTGCTATCTCATTGCGAAGCGTTCTAAGTGCTGCTAAATCAACATAAAGCACTCCCATTTTTAAAGAGTCACTTTGCAATGCGTCAAAGGTTTGAATACTCTCATGATTCACCATTGTAATATGATGAATATTGGTTTGCAACTGATGACTTTGTTCAATTTGTTGATTAAAAAAATACAAATTGTAAAAAAAGCCTTTTCCGTACAACGCACCCATGATAAGAAGGGCACCAAATATAGTTAAAAATCCAAGATAAAAACGTTTGGCAATGGAAAACTGTTTAAAAAATCTTATCAAAAAATAGGGCATATCGACTCCAAATATGTTAAATATAGTGGCAAAAATGTAGCACTCATTACTTAATGTACCGCGCTCTCTTTGCCTCTTTAATCTTCGTGATGTCGACTACGATAAAACCATCGACACAGTCGGCAAAATCTTTGTCAATATTAAAATCAACAAAACAAATACCACCCTCTTCACATAAATCCGCATACTGTTTATAAAGCGTTGGCACACTTAACCCCATATGAGAAAGATGCTCTTTAAGCGTGATAAAGTCCTCTTTGTAATCGTTCTTTTTGAAAAATGAAAGTACTTCTTCTTTTTCTAATTTACTGATAAAGTGACCATTTCTTGCCCTTACTAACGCAAGGTTGGATGGGAAATAAAGCTGATAAAACGTAATAATGAGATTTTTAGCAAGTTTGGGATAAACGTCACTGAGACTCACAGGACCATACATGTAACGAATAGTAGGATGCAAACTCAAATACGCTCCAATCCCCTGCCAAAGATAATCAAGTGCCCGCGTTCCCCAATAACGAGGCTGTACGAAACTTCTTCCTAGCTCTATGGCATTCTTAAGATAAGGGTCAAAATCAGGTAAAAATTCAAAGAGTGTTTGTGAATAAAATCCCTCAACTCCAAAATATTCAGTGATAAAGTTCGCCTCTCCAATGCGGTAAGCACCCACCACTTCAAGCTCGTCATCATCCCATAAAACAATGTGTTTATAGTGCTTATCAAAGTTATCGACATCTCTTTTAGCACCTGTCCCCTCTTCCACTTTACGAAAGGTAAACTCTCTTAAACGTCCTATCTCTTTCATCACTACGGAGCCTACTTCATGCTCATACAGATAGATTTTTTTGCCATCGGTGGTTTCACCTAATAATGAGGATTTTTTAAGTTCTGCTCTGATGGCTTTGCGTTCTTCCGGATGAGCGATAGACGTTTGCGTAGCAAAAATACCTTTTTTGTCTTTGCTAATTTTATAGAGATGCTTTTTAAGCAGATTGATGAGTATCGCATCTCCTAGTTGTGATTTTTGGAGTGTCTTGTAGGCGATGAGTTCTCCGACTTTAAAATGAATCACTTTTGAGCGTTTTTTAAACATTTCACTTGCCAGTAAAAAAGTAGATATTTTTTTGTTAATCATCGAGAGCACATAAAAAAGAGGAGAATTTTTAGCATCGATAAATATAGGTAAAAGAGGAGAATTACTTTTTTGTGCAAACTTCAAAAATCCCTTTTTCCATTTTGTATCTTTGATACCCGTAGGATGTGCGCGAGAAACTTCACCGGAAGGAAAAACGATCAATGCTTCATCATTTTCTAGTGCTTCATAGATTTTTTTAACCGACTCTTTGGTTGTGAATCCACCAAGATTATCAATAGGGATGAGAATATCTTTTAGGGGTTCTATTTGCATCAATACATCGTTGGCAAGTACTTTAATATCACAGCGAACCTCTTTAACAAGTGCTATTAAGGAGAGTGCATCAAGCGCACCCAAGGGATGATTGGCGATGATAACCACCCGACCCGAAGAGGGAATATTGGCTTTATCTTTGTTAGAAACGGTATATCCAAAGTTAAAATACTCCAGTACTCCTTCTACAAAATCAAACCCTTTATAGGCTTCTCCATGAATTAAAAAGCGGTTAATCTCTTCTTGATGGAGTATCTTTTTTAAAAAATATACTATAAAATTTCTCACCAATGTAGGATAATGCACTAAACTTGGAAATTTTAAAGAAAGTGTTTTTTCAACATCAACCATTCTTGTAACTCCTCTCATATTTGTCCCATTATAAGAGGAGTTTGTTACAATATGATAACAAATAGGGTGTTTTATTTGTTATAAATTTGTAATAATTTAGAATCATGAAGTATTTTTTATGTTACCATATTGTAATGATTTGCTACTACAATAAACCTAATTTATTATAAGGAATACGTATGCTTCAAAAGTATGAAGAAAGATTGATTGACATCAAAAAAATGCTCAT
>JAFLKZ010000026.1 GCA_019162915.1 Campylobacteraceae bacterium | reverse complement strand
ATGCTTCTTATCTCTTGTGATGACCCTGGATTTTACTCTTCTCAAACAGAACAAGACAGTCGTAGTTTTGCCAAATTTGCCCGCATTCCAGTCCTTGACCCTTCTACTCCTCAAGAAGCTTACGATATGGTCAAGCTAGGCGTTGAACTTTCCCATCAATTTGAATCTATAGTGATGCTTCGCCCTGTGATGCGTGTCTGCCATGCGAGAGAGATTTGTGAAGTCGATGAAACTTTACATGTAAACGCACTCAAAGGAAATTTTGAACGCAATATTCCAAGATGGGCGGCAGTTCCTCCGGCTGGACGTTTTCGTCAAGGGTTGGAACAAATAGAGCGTCTTGAACTTATAAAAGAGTGGAACTGGACAAACCTTATTGAGCCTAAAGCTAAAATGCTCAAAGGGGGTGGATTGCTCTGCTTGACTAGTGGAACGGGTGATTGCTATGTACGAGAAGCACTTGAAGAGATGAACCTTCACGCGGATGTTTTAAAGCTCGATATGCCCTACCCACTTCCGAAAGAAAAACTCGAAGCCTTATTTGTACAGTATGATAAAGTCATTGTTTTTGAAGAAAGTCATCCTTGTATTGAAGAGCAATTAAGCTCACCAAAACTTTATGGCAAACTCACCAAACATGTACATCAAATTGATGAATTTTCTAAAGATAAAGTTCTCAGTGCGCTTGAAAACGTTGGTATTATTGCCAAGTCATCTTTGTATAAAAATGCAAAATACACCGAAGAACTGCCAACGCGACCACCTAATTTATGCCCAGGATGTCCACATCGTGATGTCTATTTTAGTATTATGAAAGTCTTTAAGAAGAAAAAATCTATCTACACTTCAGACATTGGCTGTTATACGCTGGGGCTTAACCAAGGAGCAATTGATACTATTTTATGTATGGGTGCAAGTATCTCGATGGCGAGTGGTTTTTCTATCTCTGATCCTGAAAAAACAGTTGTTGCCACCATCGGTGATAGCACTTTTACCCATTCAGGTATTGCGCCACTCATCAATGCCATCTACCAAAATCATAAATTTGTTTTGATTATCTTAGATAATTCAGTCACCGCCATGACAGGTCGTCAAGTGACACCAGAGAGAGTCAATCCAACGCTGATTGACCTTAAAAAAATTGTTGAGGGTTGTGGTGTAAGCTGTCATGAATATGTCTATACCCCAGACATCAACAAAACTGTTGACTTTATGAAATCTCTGCAACTTGCTTATAAAGATGCCACTGGTCCAGTCGTAGCCGTTGTTCGTGAGTTTTGTGTGCTTGATAAAGATAGAGCCAGTGAATGGTTACCTAAAATATATGCAGAAGTTGATACCGACAAATGTGTCGCCTGTGACGCGTGTACCACTGCTTACAAATGTCCTCCTATGCACTACAACGATGAGAAAAAGATAGAAATTGACCCATTCTTGTGTATCGGATGTTCTGCTTGTTTAGATGTGGTATGTCCCACAGATGCTTTTATGCGTGTAGAAAAAGAGGAGAAATAAGATGAAGTATCAAATCGTCATAGCAGGTATCGGCGGACAAGGTGCCGTTTTTCTCGTTAAAGTTTTAAGTATAGCTTCCGCACTCATAGGTGAAAAATGTCTTGGAACTGAAAATCACGGTATGAGTCAGCGTGGTGGTTCTGTGTCATGTTATGTCAAAATCGGCAATTTTTATGCTCCTGCTATTGATGAGGGACAAGCAGATTTACTGATTGCCTTAGAGGCAAATGAAGCGCTGAGAAATATCCAATATCTCAAAGTTGATGGGGGAACTATCGTGGTTAATGCAACGAAAACATTTCCCAAAACACCTTATGCTGCATTTACCATTGATGCCTTTTCAAAAGCTAAAGCTAAAAAACTTCCTATCGAAGCGCTTAATGTTTACATGTTAGGAGCAACTCTTGCCCTTGACCCTCACTTTCCTTTTAGCAAAGAGGTCATAGAAAAAGCTATCATGCAGATGAATCCTAAAGTGGGAGAAAAAAACATTACCGTACTCCAACAAGGTATTGATGATGCAAAGAGTGCACAATGATTTGGAGTAAAGAAGAAACACTTCCTCGTCACGAACTAGAGAAAATCCAAACTAAAAGGCTCAAAGAAACCGTTGAGCGCGTTTGTGCCCATGTTTCTTTTTATCAAAATAAATTCAAAGAACTAGGCATCACACCCAATGATATCAATTCTATTGAAGATATCACCAAACTCCCTTTTACAAAAAAGAAAGATTTGCGTGATAATTATCCTTTTGGATTGTTTGCGGTGAAACAAGATGCTGTTATTCGTATCCATAGTTCAAGTGGAACAACTGGTAAACCGACCGTTGTTGGATATACCAAATCTGACATGGATATCTGGGGCGAAGTCATGGCACGTGTCTTTACGATGGCAGGAGTCAATTCCCACGACACCGTTCACAATGCCTATGGTTATGGTCTTTTTACAGGAGGCTTGGGTGTACACAATGGAGCAGAAACCGTTGGGGCAACCGTTGTTCCAAGTGGTGGAGGCTTTACCTCACGACAACTTTTGTTAATGAAAGACTTTGGTGCTACCGTTTTGACTTCAACGCCCTCTTTTGCACTTCATATGGTAGAGACAGCTTTGGCGGAGGGATATGATCTTCAAAAAGATTTCAAACTCAAATGTGGTATTTTTGGAGCGGAGCCAACTAGCAAAGGGTTAAAAGAAGAAGTAGCCCGTGTTTGGGGCATCAAATACTATGAAGTTTACGGACTCTCCGAAATCATCGGACCAGGTGTTTCCAATAGTTGCGATGAATCGGACGATTTACATATCTTTGAAGATCATTTTTATCCAGAAATTATCAACTCAACAACGGGCGAGGTTTTACCATTTGGTGAAAAAGGTGAACTGGTTATCACTTCTTTGACCAAACAAGCCTTGCCTATCCTTCGTTACCGTACAGGTGATATCACCGCACTGGATAGAACGCCTTGTAAATGCGGTCGAACACATGTACGAATGAAAAGCATTATGGGCAGAGTTGATGATATGCTTATCGTCA
This sequence comes from Campylobacteraceae bacterium, assembly GCA_019162915.1. Classification (GTDB taxonomy): domain Bacteria; phylum Campylobacterota; class Campylobacteria; order Campylobacterales; family Sulfurospirillaceae; genus Sulfurospirillum. Next base: position 1,018 of record JAFLKZ010000026.1, on the reverse strand, counting down.
ATGGTGTCAACGTTTTCCCTTCGCAAATTGAACATGTGCTCTCCAATATCGAAGGTATCACACTTAACTACCAAATCATTGCCGATAAAAAAGGCTACTTAGATAAACTCGAAGTCATGGTAGAAGTCACCGAAGATATGCCTCTTGATAGCATCGGTGCGTTAGAAAAAATCAAAAAAACCATTCAACACGAACTTTTGAACAACCTCTATATCAACGCGGATATCAAACTAGTGGAACCTCGAAGTATTGAGCGTAGTGTTGGAAAAGCCATTCGTGTCATCGATAAAAGGAGTCTATAATGCAATATCACATCAAACAACTCACCGTTTTTTTAGAAAATAAAGCAGGAGAACTCTCTGATTTTACCCATGCTTTATCCAAAAATGGCATTTCTATCAAATCTATTTTACTCGCAGATTCTACAGATTTTGGACTGGTTCGAACCATCGTTGATAATCCGCAAAAAGCCAAAGCTATCTTAGAAGATGAAGGCTTTAGTGTTCGCTTTACTGATGTTTTTGGGGTTAAAATAGAAGATGTTGTGGGTAGTTTTGACAAAGTTGTGACCGCTTTAGCAGAAGCTAATATCAACATTCTCTACACGTATAGTTTTTATGAATCCAACACCGGTATCTTTATCTTTAGTGTTGAAAAAGAACGTTTTCCAGATGCACTCAAAGCCCTAGAAGCCAAAAATATCGAAGTTTTACAAGCCAAACACTTTTACATGTAAGGATAAAAATGACTTTTAGTAAGAATGAAAGCCTTTGCAAAGACGAACTTCAAGCATGGCAACTGACCCATCTTAAAGAGACACTTTTACGGGTGTATCACCTTGTCCCATTTTACAAAAAGAAATTTGATGAGCTAGGTGTTAAACCTCAAGATATCAAGTCTTTAAGTGACCTCGCCAAACTTCCTTTCACTAAAAAACAAGACTTGCGCGATAACTATCCTTTTGGGATGTTCTCCGTCGATATGGATCAAATTGTACGCATTCACAGTTCAAGTGGAA
>JAFLKZ010000039.1 GCA_019162915.1 Campylobacteraceae bacterium | reverse complement strand
TGCAGCCCGGACTTTCCTCTTGGAATGGAGTTTGCATGGTTTTTCCTCGATTTTTTAGAAATAATTTTATCATAAATCTTTGAGTTGCTTGGTGAGTTCTTCAACTATAATCGTTGCATATGAGCCTTTAGGAAGTGAGAAATGCATCTCAAACCACGCCTCTTCTTCTTTATAAACATACTCAATTTCTTCTGCAAAACTCCACGCAAAACGTCTACTTCCATTCATTTGACTTAAAAATGGCTCACTTTCTTCAAACATTTTATTTTCTATCTCGCCTGCTTCATGTTCTGCTCTAATATTTTTTCCACCGACTAACCAACCGGTAATCGTGATATCACGTGCTAGAAACCTCGGAAGCTCTTCTTCCATATTTTCCCCAACAAATGCTTTACCAGCGGGGAAATGGTGCATAACATCACCACGTAGGAGTTTAAAGAACTGTTTTTGCTTTTTAAGTTCAGTCACTGTTTCTTTTGGTAGTTTTAAGATATTCATCGCATCTTTCATATCAAAATCTTCCACTACTCGGCTGATTTCAATACGTTTAGAGAGCCATTCATTAAATAAATAACTCTGGTAAGCACTGAGGTAAAACTCATGCATTTTGTGCTTTCGCTCTTTTCTAACACCTTGTAAAATCTCTCGACCTAGCTCAAAATTCTTGCCATTGATGCCAAATCTTTGGTAACCAAAAAAGTTAGGAAAACCCTCTTCTTTGATTTTTTTAAGTCCATTTTTAAGTTTCATTGCATCCACGGGATTGACTTTTTTAAAACGAATAAAAAAGCGGTTTCCTTTTAAGTGTCCTGTTCTTATTTTATTGATATGGTACGTTTTATCTAAAATCTTTATTTTTTCATGAACAAAGTTTGCCAGTTTTGGTTCAAAACTTTTGTGCATTGAGATATATTGTGTGGTCATACCATCTTTATCTTTGAGCCCAGCATAGCCAAAATCGCGCACTTTTGCACCTGTAACTTCACTAAGATACTGAATCATATCCCACGTTGTCATGTCTTTTTTTCTTACATGTAAAATTAAGTGTTCGCCCTCACCGCTAAATTCATAAAGAGGAATTTCATTGACCACAAAGTCACTGCTGTTTTTAGTAAAAAGTACGTCGATTGGTGCATGGTTTAGAAAAAATTGTCTGTTCATAATTGTATTTATCCTTTGAGTATTTTAAAAATGATTTTCTTTGCAAATACATCGATAACGCTTTCGCGTTATCTGCCCAAAAATGGTAATCTTTGTTCTTGTTTGTTGTGCTATTTTTTGTATCATGGCTTTTTTTCGAGGTGAAAAAGTAAAAAGCATCTCATACTCTTCCCCGCTACAAAGCACTTGTTTATCTATTTTACCTAAAAATCGAATACCTTTTTTTCCACTCGCCTCACACAGTCTTGATAAGTCTTTTGAAAGCCCATCTGAAATATCAAGTCCCGCATTGACATGTTTTGAAGCTTTATAAAAAAACTTATTTTTTAAAGTTGGCGTAACAAATCTTGATTTTCCCCTGAGTTTTCCACCGCGTAAAAGTCTTGTTAACCCTTTTTTTGATGCACCAAGTGTTCCTGTATATGCTACAAAATCACCCATTTTAGCATTTTTTCTATAAATTGGTTTTTTTACCTCAGAGATGATGCTCACAGAAATCATTAACTTATCACCAGCCGTGGTATCGCCGCCTATGATGTCAACGCTAAATTGTTTGGCTACATTTTCAAATCCCTGCGATAATTCCCGTAACTGTGAAAGTGAAAAATCTTTGGGAATCACAATACCTATCATCGCTAGTTGTGGGATAGCATTCATTGCAATGGCATCTGAAATATTAACAAGCATACTTTTTTGCGCAATAGCTGATAAACTCATCCAGTCTCTTTTAAAATGAATATCTTCACAAAAAAGGTCTTTAGAATAGACTTTATTCCCCAACACCGCACCATCATCACCGATACATTTACTTGAAAACCTTGATATAAAGTATGCTTCTTTACCCATTTTACCCCTACTAATGTCATACAGTTTTTATAAATTTATTGTATGATTATTCGAATTAAAAAGTCATTACAACTTACTCACTACCTTAAAGGAGTCTCTAAATGGAGTGTAAACTCGAGCTCAGCGTATTTAGATTTGACGCAAAAACAGATTTTTTGCCTTACTACAAAAAACATATCATCAAAATAGACAAATCAAAAACATTAAATGATATTTTTGCACTTATTGTTAAAGATGATGTAAGTTTTGGTTACCCTAAAGATGAGTTAGCCGCCATAAAGTTAAATGGCAAAGCACTTTTTACCACTATTACAGTAGCGGAAATTGTCGAAAATTTCGGCAAAGAACTCATACTTGAACCACTTAGTACGAAAAGAGTTTTCAAAGATATGATTATCAATGATGATGATTTTTATGCTAGTTTTGATTTACTAGATGCTTATGTTGATTCTAAAGATAAAACAATTTTTAAACAGTATATCCTTTATCACTACGCTTCAAGCGTTCTTGATTTAGTGGATGATTTTCAAGGTGATGCTCTTTTTGCCTTTGCCTACGATATGATTCAAAAATATCCAGCGCGTAAAAAAGAAATTTTAAGTGTTGTGGCAAATGAATACACTGGTGTCTTTTTACATGTAAGGCTATGCGATAAAGTTTATCCATGTGCTGCGCAGGTTGAACAAAAAATTATTTCACTTAAAAATGAAATAATACTGCATAAACCATTTGCTAATAAATTAATAGAAAAATTTTCTCATCAAATAGAATCATAGTAAGGACATAGCATGAAACCATATTTTCTTTTCGATGCCATTATTCAAAGTGACAAGGCATCTTCTTTTATCACCTCGGCAAAAGCATTAATAGCACTTCTTAAAATAGACGCTATCCCTTTTAAGGGTTCAAAATCTGATCTAGGTAGTGAGATGATAGGTCTAGATAGAACAAGATTTTATCTTAGAAATGCTTACAATATTTCACTCGCTAGCATAGAACAACGCGATATCTTATGTGTAGAAAATAGCTCATTTAACTCTTTAGCGATGACAAAAGAAGCACTTTTAAATGATTTTAGTTTGAAAAATGAGATAGAAGAAAAACTTAAAAAAGAAAATATTGTACTGAATTTAGAAGCCAATATTTATAAATTAGAAGAAGTGCTTTTAGAAGAAATTGGTTTGACTAATCTAGAAGCGATGATTAAACATCCTTTTGATAAATTCAATGTTGCTCTCTTTTTTGGAACATCTGCATGTAGAACAAAAAAACACACTGACATTAATCACACAGCAACACTTTTAGATATGGTTAAAGTTAAAAGAATCAAATATGCTTCTGCTTATGAAAGTGATGGATTTGAAGTATTTGAGGCTTCTACTTTGTTAGCCAAACAACTTGCTTCTAAAGTCATGCTTGATATGTTTGATAATGCTGCTGATTTTGTTTTAGCCACAGATGCACGAAGCTTTGCTATGTTTGATTTTCATCAAGAAGCATTGGAAAAAGTGGCACAACGCGATATTGAATTAAGTGTTTTAACACTTTCTCAAGTTTTGCTTTTAGCTTTTGGTATTGTTGACAAGAAAAAAATTGGATTAGATAGCCACAAAATAGATGCGACATTAGTTTAGTTGCATCTCACACTACTTAGATACATAAACTCTCTAAGGAAATAAAATGCCAAAAATTAATCGCTATGCTGATATTGATGCCACACTATTGCCAAACACAATATTCCCTTTAAAATCACCGTAAAAGTCGGCAACAACCATTCACATATTGATGATTTTGACCATTTTATTGCTAATATTCAACTCTTTAATGGAGAAATATTACTTGCACGTGCTGATTTCGTGGCAGGTTTAGTTGGTGGTACGATGAAAAGAGGCAATGCAGAAGTTACTTTTACTATTGTTCCTACGACTAATAAACTTTCTTTGGTTGCCAATAGCTATTGTACGAAGCATGGTGTTTGGGAAAGTGACTTAGTAGAAGTTATTTTACAAGAAGCCTAATAACTTAAAATATTATAAATAGGATAAATTTAATCTCATT
>JAFLKZ010000191.1 GCA_019162915.1 Campylobacteraceae bacterium | reverse complement strand
TTTCCTAAAGGATAAAAAATGGCAGTCAAAATTACAGATTTGTGTATCAATTGTGATAGTTGTATCGACGAATGCCCTGCTACGGCAATAGTAAGTGCTGGAGATTCTCCGATTAATGGTGATGTAACTTATGTGAAGCCTGAAAAATGTATCGAGTGTGCTGATTCTACGATGCCTAAGTGTTCTGATGCCTGTCCAACTGAGGGTGCTATCGTTTGGGATATGCCTTATACGGAAGATTTTAATGACTACTTTGTTAAAGGTCACGAGAGTGGTGAATACAACATTAGGGAGCATAAGAAAAATGGCATTATGTATCCAAGCATTTCTCCAAAACCTTACCGTGAAGCTATCGCTATAAGTGATAGACAAGCGCATGTTGCAATAGCAGGATAGCACTATGAAAATAGCCTTTGCATCAACGAATGGCATCCACATCAACGACCATTTTGGATGGTGCAAATGCTTTTACATGTACGACCTTTTGGAAGACTCTTTTGTGTTTTTTAAAACCATCGACTCAACCCAAGAGATTCAAGAAGAAGGTGAAAAACTTGGCTATAAAATAGGCTGTATCGAAGAAGTCCAGATACTGTGTGTTTCACATATTGGTCCTCGTGCTTCTACGCTTGTGAAAAATGCAGGTATTTTTGTCATCAAAGCAAACACTGAAAATGACACTATCGAAGAGGCACTTTTAAACTTACTCAAACTTAAAAATACCAATCCACCCTTGTGGATGCAAAGGCTCTTAAGTGCAAACTCAACCCATAGAGATAGCTAAGGATATTTTTTATATTGGTGTCAGTGACTCTGATATTAGAACCTTTGATATCGTCATGAAAACGGCTAATGGCTCAACATACAATGCGTATCTTATTAAAACGGATGAAGGCGTCATCATCGTTGATACCGTTAAAAAAGAGTTTCAAGCGGAATTCTTTTTACATGTAGAAGCACTTTGTTCATACGAAGAGATAGCTTATGTTATCATACATCACATAGAACCTGACCACTCAGGCGCATTGCCAGAGCTTATCAAAAAAGCACCCAATGCGAAAGTGCTTATCTCACCTCAAGCCACCACTATGCTCAAAGCCATCATCGGGAGTGAGGAGATAGCGTTTGAAACCATTTGGACAAATAAGCAACTTAGCCTTGGCGATAAAACCATCTCATTTTTAACCACACCTTATCTACATTGGCCTGAGACAATGAGTAGCTATGTCCATGAAGACAAACTCCTTTTTAGTGGTGATGTCTTTGGTTCTCACTACTATGATAAACGACTTTTTAACGATAAAGTGGGTGACTTTTCTTATGCGTTTGCGTACTATTATGATCACATTATGCGTCCTTTTAAAAGCTATGTCAACAACGCCCTCAAACTTTATGAGCGATTTGATATTGAGCTTATCGCTCCACTTCATGGTCCTATTTTGAGAGAAAATCCACATCAATACATAGACCTTTACAAATCATGGAGTCAAAAAACAACCTACCAAAATCATGGCAAAAAAATCCTCTCTATTTTTTATCTCACCAGCTACAAAAACACGCAAGAGATGGCTCAAAGTATCATGGAAGGAAGTGAAAGTGTTGAGGGTATCATCACCAATATCTATGACCTCTCCTCCATCGAAGAGCCCAATATGATAAAGATTTTAGAAGAAAGTGATGGATTTTTGATAGGCACACCTACTATCAATGCGGACGCACCAAAACCAGTGTGGGATTTGCTCTCTTGCTTGATGTTTTTGGAAAAAGCAGGAAAAGTTGCAGGGGCTTTTGGCTCATACGGATGGAGTGGTGAAGCAGTTGATAACATTTTAGCACGACTCAAATCACTCAAACTTCGAGTTCCTCCGCTTGAACCTTTAAAGATAAAACTGATTCCCAGTGATGATGAGTTACAAAAGTGCTTTGACTTTGGGGTAGAGTTTGCGCAAATCATCAATGGAAAAATGATAGAAATGGATATGGCTTAAGCTTACACTAGTTAGAATTTTGTTACATCTTCAAACAAGAGCGCGGAAAACATTTTGCCCCAGACCTTAAAGATTAGGGGATGGGATAGAAAAATGGTATCCTTGCATCCAATGGATACCACACGTTTGTAGTGCTTGAACAATCTCTTCATTTTCTACAAACTCAGCGATAACTTGCACATCAATCTCTTTTGCAAATGCCACAATGGCTTGAACTACATTGTAAGAGTTTTTATCTGTCATAATATTTTTAATGAGCGAGCCATCAATTTTGAGAAAATAAGGGTGCATTTGAAGTACAAATGAAAAATTAGAGTAACCACTTCCAAAATCATCCAATGCAAATCGCACACCTAAAGAGCGCATCTCTTCAACAAACGGTAAAAACTTTACACTTGTAATAATCTCTTCAGATTCTAAAAGTTCTAAAATAAGTCTATTCCCGATTTGATAATGATTGATTTTGTCTTTGAGAAATTCTCGTGTAGTGGTATTTTCAATATCGAGCAACGAGATATTGAGTGAAAATGAAGCTTTACTATCAGCAAATTTTTCAAAACTTTTTTGAATCATAATGCGGGTAAGTTGATGATAAAGTTTTGTCTCTTTGGCCACTTCTAAAAAGAGGTAAGGCGATATTACTTTATTTTCTTCCACCAACCTCATCAAACACTCATACTTTTTAGATTCCCTATCATTGATATTAATAATCTCTTGATAGTAAGGCACGATAGCATCATTTTGAATAGCATTTTGAAGTTTTTGTCGCCAATAAATATTGTTTTTATGGGTATTCATCGCAGGATCATCTTCATTGAAAATTGCATAAGCCAGTTTTTTCTTTTTGGCAAAATTCAAAGCAATATCAGCTTTTTCTAATAAATTATTTTTCCCAAAAGCAACCCCACAAGTCATATTAATTTGGAGTTGAAGGTCTTTTTCGTGAGTATTAAAATATTTAGTGCCAAGTTTTGAACTCATATCTTTAAGAATCATCTTAAAAAAAGAAGGTTCAAAAACCCTATCACACAACATAATAAATTCATCTGAACTTAGACGATACACTTTTACATCATACTGTTCTGCGATATTGCTTATAAATTCAGCAAACTCTACTAAAACAATATCCCCTACCACTGTTCCATAAAAATCATTAATATTTTTAAATCCATCAATATCGAGTAAAAAGACTTGTGGAAAAGAGATAAAAGAGAGATCTTTGGTGAACATATTGCGATTAGGAAGCTTGGTTAAAGTATCTGTAAAATAATTTTTCTCCAACTCTTTATTTTTAGTTTCCAAGGAGAGATTGAGACTTTGTAGTTCTTTAGTTTTTTCATAGACCTTAAATTCAAGATTTTCATTGATATTAGAGAGGTCTTGATGCTGTGATTTTATCTCTTTTATCATTTCATTAGCATAGATAGAGAGTTGCTTAAACTCTTCGATTTTAAACTTTTGTGTGTCAATTTCTGTTTTATCAAAAGAAGCTAATTTTAAGAAATTCATCATAAAATCCATGTCATGTTTTATTTTTTTAGAAATAAAAACTGAAAAAATAAGAAGAAGAACAAATACAATAATAAAGAGTAAACTAGCATAACGAATATTTTCAGATACTTTTTCTTGAATTTTCTGTTCACTCTCTTCGACAATCAATGCAAGGCTATCGAGGTCTTTTCCTGTACTCACAACCCAATTCCAATGCTTCAGCAATTTAAAATAACTGATTTTTGGAGCAATGGCATCAGAATTTATTTTTTTAAATTTATAAGTCACAAAACCTTCACCGTTTTGATTGATCAAGTCAAGCACATTTTCTCTATAATTAAAACCATCACTGTCTTTAAGATTAGTACTTATTTTGTTAGTGCCACTCATATTTTTCAGATTTGGATTGACTATAAGAGAGGCAAAATTATCACCTCCTTGAAAATTATGAATTTCAAAAACATTGAAATAGCTCGTATTTTTATCAATACGATACTGTGACAATTCTAGAGCAATTTCTTGTTTGATATCATCTTCTACATCATCAAGATATTCCCCTGTTCCAATAATCCAATTCAACGACTCAAAAAATTTAACAAAAGCTATTTTTTTATAGCGTCCTTTATCTTTTTGAGGCTGGTAGGTAAAATATTCACTAAACCCTTCTTTTTGCTCTTTTACGATGTCTATAAAATCTTTGATAACATACTTTTGGTTGATATCTTGGTAATGCAGTATATTTTT
>JAFLKZ010000017.1:2207-4288 GCA_019162915.1 Campylobacteraceae bacterium | reverse complement strand
TAAAAAAGTAGGCGCTAGTTCATACTCGCTGATTTTTAATGTTCTCATTGGATATAAAAGTGTGTCATGAACAAGATCATAACGCATAAAGAAAATACCAACCATACCTGTAATGGAAGCATATACTGTTGCTTTAATTGCTTTTGCATTACTCACTAAGATAATCGTAAAAGGAATCAACATACCTAGAATTACCTCACCAAACCAAAAGTTAGGGTGCATAATACTGTGTAAAATCGTTGTTCCACGCTCTGGCATATCACCATAAAGTGCTGTGATGATTTTCCATGCTTCAAAGAAAATAAGTACCGCTAAAAGCATACCTAGGATTTTTGAAAGTTTGACAAGCATCACTTCTACTTTTGAAGGAAAGTTCATTTTGTATCTAAAACCATACATCAAAAAGATAAGGTAACATCCTGTAATCATCGCTGAGAGAATAAAGTAAACAGGATAAAACACGCCATTAGCTGAGGGTCTTGAAACCAAGAAACCAAATACAGCGCCTAGGTTACTATGTGCGGCAAGACCCACTAAAAGTCCGCCTATACCAAAGAATTTTGATAAAGTATGATTTTCTTTAATCGTTAAAAAGAAAAACTCTAAACAAATAAAAGCAAGGTATAAACCATAAAGTGTTCCCATCCACCAAATCGCAGAAGTAAGACCTGGTGTTAATACGTTATAAATCAACATCGTAACAGGATGACCAATTTCAAGAGCAATAACCGCAAAACCTGATGAAATAGTGATAATGGCACCAGCGATAGCACGTTTGCCTATTTGTTGAAACTCTTCAATGCCAAAAACATGCCCAATAGAAGAGATAATACAAAGACCCGTACTGGAAACAACAAAAAAGACATACATAGAGATAAGAAGTCCCCATGGATGTTGTCGTGTCACATTATACGCATGATGTCCATGTAAAAAATATAAAACAGCCCCTGCCATAAATGCGGCGAGAAGGCCTACTGTAATAAACGCCATCAAAAGATTTAAAGGTGTTTTTTCAAAATAAAAAAGTTTTTTTAGTGAAAATGTATTCATTTCATACTCCTACAATATATAGAATAGTTTTGGCTCAGTACCTAAGTGCTCTTTGACTCTTCTGTACTCTTTGTTTGCCAACAATTGAGAAATCTCACTTGTAGGATCATCTAAATCACCAAAAACCCTTACTTTAGTTGGACACGTTGCTTGACAAGCCGTTGTTGTCTCACCATTAGCCAATCTTGTGTCTGAACAGAAAGTACACTTATCAACAGTGACTGTTCTGTTGTCTACATATCTCGCATCATAAGGACAAGCGTTGATACAATAGGTACACAAGATACACTTAGTAGGGTCTACTAAAACCATGCCATCTTTGCTATAGTAAGTCGCATTAGTTGGACATACTTGTTGACAAGGAGCGTTAGAACAGTGTTGACACTGACTTGGTTGATAGGTTTGAGAGGCGATAGAGATATTAGGAAAAATACCCTCAGCTTCTTTAACACCTACCCAAATTCTATAGTTATCTCGTCCTAGTAAAACACCATTTTCTTCTTTACAGGCAGTTTCACATGCTCTACAATTGATACAATTTTTATAATTTAATGCCATTCCATATCGTGCCATAATCAAACCTTTCTAATATCTACAATAGTGTCATGAAGACAAGTTGAACCATGCATTGGCTCGATACCATCTTCGATGATAGCAGCATCATTACCGCCATTATTATGTGCAAGGGTAAGTGCTTTTGAATAAACACCAAATCCATGAACAAAGAACAGTGTATCTGGTCCAATTTTTTCTGTTGGATATGCTTTAATGGTTGTTTTACCTATCTTGCTCGCTATTTCTATCTTATCGCCAAATTTAATGCCCATCTTGGTAGCTACTCTTTTATTAATCCATACATAGTTAGTAGGAACTAAGTCTAAAAGCATCTTATTGTTACTCGTTCCTGATTGCGTGAACTGAGCATGACGACCTGTAATAAATCTAAACTTGCCCGCAGGTATAACCATCTCGTATTCACTTTTCCATGTAGGCATTGCATCAATACCTCTTTTGGTCAAGGCAACTAAATT
>JAFLKZ010000017.1:441-2187 GCA_019162915.1 Campylobacteraceae bacterium | reverse complement strand
AACACCCGTTTTCTTAAAATACTCATTCATGTTTGGATAAAAAACACCTTTTTCTTTTAAGATTTGTGCGGCACCTTCGTATTTTGCAACAGCATGCTCATTAAGTTCTTCTTGTGAAGAGACAAATGCTTTAGTCAAGTCATAATCTTTATAAACTTCTTCTTCGCTGCTGTCTTCAATGGCCATTTTGACATCTTCGTCATATTTTTTCGTAATTTCAAAAAGAGGTTTTGACAGTTTTGCACTTAAGCCTCTCATGATTTCCATAACAGGTTTACTCTCAAACATAGGATTGACAACTTTATTTCGCTGTGCGATAGAAGGCTCAATGCCACCATAAGAAACGACAGGGTCAGTTCGCTCAAGATACGTACACTCTGGTAAAATAACATCACTTAACATCACTGTATCGCTTGGCATTGTATCTATCGTGACGACAAGGTCAAGACCACGTAAAAATGCTTCTGTTTTTTTGCTATTTGGCATATTTTGCATTGGATTATGCTTGTAGTTAAATAGTGCACGGATAGGATAAGGATTTCTTTTTTCAAGTATCATATTTCTAAATGCTACCCAAGAACCAGAACCACCTACAACTGCGGCCTCATTTTTCTCAATTCTCTCTTTTGCTTGTCCATAAATTGGAGAAGGAACTTCGTGTTCAATAAGTGGTAAACTTTTTCCAAAGCAAATGCCACCTTTCGTATCAACACTACCACTCAGTGCTGTAAATAGTGCTTGTGCACGGCGAAGTTGAAAATCATTTTTAGACCACGTAGTACGTCTACCTTGATAGTAAATAGCCTGAGGTGCATGTGCCATAAAGTCTCGTGCAACTTGGTAGATGTCAGCTGCTTTGAGTCCTGTGAGTTTCTCTGCCCACTCAGGGGTATATTCACTGCTTAAAATATGATTTTTATATTCTTCAAAACCATTAAAATAATTTGCTACGAAAGGCTTATTGTAGATTTCTTCTTTAATAACAACATAGGTAAGTGCTAATACAAATGCTAAGTCCGTGCCTACATTAATTGCCAACCACTTATCACTTTTAGCTGCGGTGTTAGTAAATCTAGGATCTACGGTGATAAGTTTAGCCCCTCGACCATTAGTTCGTTTGAACAAATCCATTGTATCTGGAGTGACTATTGCTTCAGCACGATTGGCTACTGCTAAAATAACATATTTGGCATTATCAAGATCTGATTGACCATAACCACCGATAGTTAATGAATAACCAGAAACGGTCGTTGCTAAACAAAGACTAGCATGGTTAAGAAAGTGAGAAGAACCAAACTCTGTAAAGAAACTTTTAAAAGTATGTTCAGCCATGCCTTCACCTGCGCAAAATGCCACAGCGGAACGGTTATCTTTCTCTTCATCTAAAATTTTTGTTAATTTCTCTTCGATATAAGCAAAAGCTTCGTTCCAACTAACGCGCTTAAACTTTCCACTACCTTTTTCACCATCTCTAATGAGAGGATATTTGATACGGTCTGGATCATATAGAGCATCAACACCAGCATTTCCACGTGCACAAAGCATATTTCTAGACTTTGGAAAAAGTGGGTTAGGATCAAGTTTGGTCACAATACCATTTCTAACATGGGCAATTGCGGCACATTTATTGACACACATTTCACATAATGTTGCTACTTTTTTCTCTTCATTACCAAGTTTACCTTTGGCGGGAGTTGCGGCACTTGCTAAAATGGAAGAGGAACTTAAAGTTACTCCACCTGCAAT
>JAFLKZ010000017.1:0-431 GCA_019162915.1 Campylobacteraceae bacterium | reverse complement strand
CTTCGTGAGATCTCTACTTTCATTGCTTCTCCTTATTGTACTTTAGCCTTAAGTTTCACACCGCAAAACTACGTCCATTGGTGCGTCTGTAGAAACTATTGTAAGTATTCAATCTTATAAAATACTTATAAAAAATAGGGGAGAAGTCTTGAGGTATCGTAAAAGTGAAGAGAATGCCCTATTTTCAGACACAAAGAAAATAGATATTTAAGTAAAAAAATTTTAGATGTTATGCCAAAAAGGTAAAATTTTATAAACTTTTTGTGTTATATTTTTGCATTTTAGTTAAAAATGACGAATAAACTAAATATTTTCTATTTAAGCTTAATAGCGTAAATAGCCTATTTTTAGCTATTTTATTAACTTATTATTATATTTATTATTATATTTTGGATGTATATAATTTTTAAATAAAAGTAAATGTTTTTTAA
>JAFLKZ010000160.1:939-4348 GCA_019162915.1 Campylobacteraceae bacterium | reverse complement strand
TTTATAAACTTAAATTATAAACAAAAAAAATATATAGTTAATATTTTTATTGATTTAGATGTGAAATTAACTATACAGTGATGGTACAGAAGTTAAAATTAAGATAAAGGCAGGGAGGTTCTATGAATATTCACGAGTATCAAGCCAAAGAAATTTTTAAAAAATACAATGTACCCACTCCAAATGGTTATATCGCATTTAGTGAAGAAGAAGCTGTACAAAATGCACAAAAATTAGGTGGCAATATTTGGGTTGTAAAAGCTCAAATCCACGCAGGTGGACGTGGTCTTGGTGGAGGCGTAAAATTAGCAAGAAGTTTAGCGGAAGTGAGAACTTTAGCAAGTGAAATTTTAGGTATGACCTTAGTGACACATCAAACTGGATCTGCTGGAAAGTTAGTTCATAAAGTTTATATTGAAGAGGGCGTGGATATCGCTGATGAGCTTTATCTTGGTATTGCTTTAGATAGAGCAAAAGAGATGCCAGTTATTATTGCTTCTCGTGAAGGTGGTATGGAGATTGAAAAAGTAGCTCACACAAGTCCTGATAAAATCATCAAAATAGCTATTGACCCTTTTATTGGATTTCAACCTTATCATGGAAGAGAACTCGCTTTTGGACTAGGGCTTGCCAAGGAAGAGATGAGTAGTTTTATACAATTTGCTTCAAATCTTTATAAAGCTTACATAGAAAAAGATGCAGAACTAATAGAAATAAATCCTTTAGTCAAAACAAAAAGTGGTAATTTTGTAGCACTTGATGGAAAAATAGGATTTGATGATAATGCTTTATTTCGTCATCCAGAAATTGAAGCGATGAGAGATCTTACAGAAGAAAACTTAGCAGAGAGAGAAGCTTCTCAACATGGACTTAGTTATGTCAAGTTAGATGGTAATGTAGGTTGTATGGTTAATGGGGCAGGTCTTGCTATGGGAACTATGGATACTATCAATCATCTTGGGGGAACACCTGCTAACTTTTTGGATGTAGGAGGCTCAGCTAATGCGCAGACAGTAGCAACAGGTTTTAAAATCATTCTTAAAGATCATAATGTTAAATCTATATTTGTAAATATATTTGGTGGTATCGTACGTTGCGATAGGATTGCCAATGGCATTTTAGAAGCTACTAAACTCGTGAATGTTGATGTTCCTGTCATCGTTAGACTTGATGGAACCAATGCAGTTGAAGCTGCAGAAATTTTAAAAAATGCCAATATTAAAAATATTATTATTGCCACTGATCTCAATGACGGTGCTAAAAAAGCAGTTGCTGCAGCGAATGGAGATATTCTATGAGTATATTAATTAACAAAGATACTAAAGTTATAGTGCAAGGTTTTACAGGAAAAGAGGGTTCTTTTCATGCGGAGCAATGTTTAGCGTATGGTACAAAAATTGTAGGAGGCGTTACGCCAGGCAAGGGTGGAACAACGCATTTAGAAAAACCTGTATTTGATACTGTATCAAGTGCGGTTAAAGCTACAGGTGCTACGGTAAGTATGGTTTTTGTTCCACCTGCTTTTGTAGCTGATGCCGTCATGGAAGCAGCAGATGCTGGCATTGAACTTTCTGTTATTATTACAGAGGGTGCACCCATTCGTGATATGCAATTGGCAAAAGCCTATGCTACAAAAAAAGGTATGAAAACTATTGGACCAAACTGTCCTGGAATTATTACTGCTGGAGAATGTAAAATAGGTATTATGCCAGGTGCTATTTTTAAAAAAGGCAATATTGGTTTGATTAGTAAATCAGGAACACTTACATATGAAAGTGCCAATCAAGTTTGCCAAGAGGGTTTTGGTATTTCAACAGCAGTTGGTATCGGTGGTGACCCTATTATTGGTCTTTCATACATAGATCTTTTAGCGCTTTTTGAAGCTGATGCAGAAACAGAAGCTATTGTGATGATTGGTGAAATTGGTGGTGATTTAGAAATTCAAGCAGCAAGCTACATCAAAACGCATATTACTAAGCCGATTATTGCTTTTATTGCGGGACAAAGTGCGCCTGAGGGCAAACGTATGGGACATGCGGGTGCTATTATTAGTGGAAGTGCAGGAACGGCAACTGAAAAGATGGCTGCACTGGCAGCAGTTGGTGTACATGTCGTTCAAACTCCAGCGCAAATAGGTACAAAAGTAGCAGAGGTGTTAAAAAAATGATAAAAAGTTTTGAAGTCTTAAATATTAAGTGTGGTGGATGTGCGGGTACTGTTAAATCTAAACTCGAAGATAGATTTCCAGATATCGAAGTTAATTTAGATAATGAACCTCGTATTGTAAGTGCAACCATCAATTCGCAAGAAGATGAAGTTTATCTTCTTCAAACACTTAAGTCATTAGGATATCCTTCCATCCATGAAGAGTTGGGTGGATTTGAAGGCGCTTTGTTAAAAGGTAAAAGTTTTGTCTCATGCGCCGTTGGAAAAATGAATCAAGAAAAGGAGAATTAAGTATGAGTTTAGTAACTGCTCCAAACAATACGCCAGTTTGGGTCAATATAGCAAGATGTAAAGCTTGTGATATTTGTGTAAGTATGTGTCCAGCAGGTGTTTTAGCAATGGTTCCAGCTCCTAATTCAATATTAGGCTCAATGATAGAAGTAGTGGTTCCTGATGCTTGTATTGGGTGTAAGGATTGCGAATTGCATTGTCCTGACTTTGCTATTTATGTAGCTGACCGTACAGAGTTTAAATTTGCAAAACTCAGTGATAGTTCAAAAGAGAGAGCAGAAGCAGTCAAACATAATAAATTTAGAAAACTTGGTGCATAAGGAGCTCATGGAATGGCAAGAGAAGTAATATCTAGCGGTAATGCACTGGCTGCAAAGGCTGCGATTGATTGTGGTTGTAAATTTTTTGGGGGATATCCTATCACTCCTTCGAGTGAAGTTGCAGAAGATTTAAGTATATCACTTCCAAAAAATGGTGGTAAATTTATACAGATGGAAGATGAAATAGCTGGTATTTGTGTGGCCCTTGGTGCATCGATGAGTGGCGTTAAGTCAATGACTGCAACGAGCGGTCCTGGAATTTCACTGAAAGCAGAACAAATTGGTTATGCTTTTATCACTGAAATTCCTTTAGTTATCATTAATGTTATGAGAGGTGGACCTTCTACTGGTTTACCAACACGTGTTTCACAAGCAGATATTGGTCAAGCAAAGTATCCAACACATGGAGACTACGCATCTATCACATTATGCCCTGGTAGTTTAGAAGAAGCCTATACTGAAACAATAAGAGCTTTTAATATCGCAGAAAAATACATGACTCCCGTTTTTGTTCTTTTAGATGAAACACTAGGACATATGCATGGAAAAGCAATTTTACCAGATTTAGAAGAAGTACAAAAAAGTGTTGTTAAACGTGCAGAATTTATAGGTGATGTAAAAGATTATAAACC
>JAFLKZ010000160.1:0-929 GCA_019162915.1 Campylobacteraceae bacterium | reverse complement strand
GCGCAGGTCCAACAGAGCCCGCAGTACTAAATCCTTTTTTCAAAGGTTATCATTACCATGTCACAGGTTTACATCATGGTGAGATGGGTTTCCCTACGGAAGACGGTAAGGCTTGTGAATACAACATCGAGCGTTTGATGAATAAAATCAATACTAAAACAGATGATTTAGTTCATTTTGAAGAGTTTATGCTTGATGATGCCGAAGTCTGTATTATTGCTTATGGAAGTATCAGTAGAGGGGCTAAGGAAGCTGTTATGAAACTTAGACAAGATGGTATCAAAGCGGGTTTATTTAGACCTATTACATTATGGCCAAGTCCTGCTGCTAAGTTTAGAGAAATTGGTGCAAGATTTAAAAAGATCATGGTTACTGAACTTAATATGGGTCAATATCTTGAAGAGATTCAACGTGTGATGAAAAGAGATGATTTTGCAACATTGCACAAAGCAAACGGTCGCCCAATAGCGCCACTTGAAATGGTTGCAAAAGTTAAGGAGATGATGTAATGGCTTTTAATTACGATAAATATCTAAGAGTTGATAAAATGCCAACACTGTGGTGTTGGGGTTGTGGTGATGGTGTTATCTTAAAATCTGTTATTCGTGCCATTGACACTATGGGTTGGGATATGAATGATGTATGTGTCGTTTCAGGTATCGGTTGTAGTGGACGTTTTAGTTCATACATCGATTGTAATACCGTTCATACAACACATGGTCGTGCCATTGCGTATGCAACTGGTATCAAACTTGCTAATCCTGAAAAACATGTTATTGTTGTTACAGGTGATGGTGATGGTTTAGCGATTGGTGGTAACCATACAATTCATGGATGTCGTAGAAATATCGATTTAAATCATATTTTAATTAACAATTTTATCTATGGTTTGACCAATTCTCAAACGAGTCCAACAACGCCACAAGGTA
>JAFLKZ010000164.1:350-4351 GCA_019162915.1 Campylobacteraceae bacterium | reverse complement strand
AATACCCATAGAAGGCGACAAGGAATACTGAGTGATTTGTATATTTGTGGCACCAATGCGCTGACTAGAGATGGGGCTTTGGTTAATGCTGATGGTAGTGGTAATCGTGTTGCTGCTCAAATATTTGGGCCAAAAAAAGTGCTTATTATCGCAGGAAAAAATAAAATAGTTGAAAATGTAGAAGAGGGCTTTAAACGCATACAAGAAGTAGCAAGTCCTCTCAATATAGCGCGAATGAATAATACAGCTATTGCTATGGGGAAAGAGCCTCGTTACAATCTAAACAACATTGGCAATAAATTTGCGTATATAAATGGTGATGAAGAAGGTCGTACGACTATTATTATCGTTGATGAGGATTTAGGGTTTTAAGTGGTAAGTGGTGAAGTAAAAAATTATGTTTATATTGTACTAGGCTCGCTACTCCTCTCTTTTGGCGTTGTCTCTTTTTTTATTCCCAACGCCATCGTTACAGGGGGAACCTCTGGTATGGCGATATTATTGCATTATCTTTTTGCTTTGCCCACAGGTTTATTGATGATTGCGGTGAATGCACCTTTACTGCTTATCGGTGCAAAATACCTAGGGCGGCATTTTACGATTCGCACCATAGTTGCCATAGGACTTAGCTCCTTTTTGATAGATTTTTTCACAGAAGTTTTACATGTAAATGCTTTAACCCATAATGTTACGTTAGCTTCACTTTTTGGTGGGGCTATTATTGGGGTTGGGCTTGGACTGATACTAAGCGGTAATGCTTCTGCTGGAGGTTCTACGATTTTAGCGAAGATAGTAGCTTCTAAAACAGCTATTAAAGCTTCTACTGTTATCTTATGTATCGATATTTTTATCATCATCGCGATAGGTTTTATATTTCAAGATATCGATTTGGCAATGTGGAGTTTGGTCAGCATTTATGTCAGTGCTAAAAGTATTGATATGTTTTTGACGCGTGGACCTTCTACCAAAGTCGTTCACATTGTTTCTTCCAAAGTAGAGCTTTTATGTGAGAAAATTGTTACAAATTTAGGACCTGCTGGGACGATTATGGAGGGAAGTGGTATCTTTGAACATGAAGCTAAAAAAATGATATTTTTAGTAGTTGAAAATCGAAAAATACGACTTTTGAGAGATATTGTGGAGCAAAACGATAAAGAAGCGTTTATGGTTGTGATGGAAGCTTCAGAATTATTGGGGCGAGGGCACTAAAAGTTACTTTTGATTTTAAGGCTAAACTGGTCACCTTTTTTGTCAAGTCCCGTTTTGTCGTAGTAAATACCTACGTTAAGTCCTTTGTTCAACTCATCTAAAATCAATGAACTGTAAATACCCGTATAAGAAACAAGATTTGAAGTATCATCCATAAGTGTATAGCGAGAACCAACAGCAATTTCTCTTCTTAGGTTATAGTTGACATCCATCGTATATGATTTGGCACTAGAAGTGTAACTATTAGCACTTAAGGCATAATCAAAGTCAGAAAATTCACCACTGTATAATGCTTTGGCATAAGCATTTAAGCCATCATTTTCAACTTCAAAACGAAGACCATTGATAGGTAGTGTGGTGTAATGAAAGATTATTTTTTGATTTTTCATCTCTTCTTTAGCATCCTCTCCATTAGTAGGCTCCAAATCAACTTTTTTTGTAAAAGTTCCTTGAATAAGCGCATCGATAAGTGTATCTACACAATAAGAAGAAGAGATTGAAAATGAGATGAGAAGAAGAAGTTTTATCAAAGTATGTCCATTGTAGTAAGAGAGTAGAGCTATAAAAATAGCTCTACATGTAAAGAATATGGAAGGAAGATTTACATCATTCCGCCCATACCTCCCATTCCGCCCATACCACTCATATCTGGCATTGCAGAAGCTTTGTCTTCTTTTGCATTACTGATAGTAGCTTCTGTTGTTAAAAGTAAACTAGCTACTGAAACAGCATTTTGAAGTGCAATTCTTGAAACTTTAACAGGATCAACAATACCAGCTTCAAACATATCAACATATTCGCCAGTTGCAGCGTTAAAGCCGTAGTTTGCTTTATTGCTTGTTAATACATTGTTAGCCACAACACCTGCGTCAAAGCCAGCATTTTCAGCAATTTGCTTCAATGGAGCTTTAAGGGCACGTGTAACGATTTCAGCGCCAATAGCTTCATCGCCAGTAAGGTTAAGAGAAATTTTAGCATTGGCAAGTAAAAGTGCAGAACCACCACCAATAACAATTCCTTCTTCAACAGCTGCTTTAGTTGCTGAGAGTGCATCGTCAACTCTATCTTTTTTCTCTTTCATCTCAGTTTCAGTAGCTGCACCAACTTTGATAACTGCAACACCACCACTAAGTTTTGCTAAACGCTCTTGTAATTTTTCTTTGTCATAGTCACTACTTGTCTCAGCAATTTGTGCTTTGATCTGTGCAACACGACCTTCAATTTTTGTTTTAATGCCACTGCCATTAACGATAGTAGTGTTGTCTTTATCGATAACAATACGAGTAGCTTGTCCAAGATCAGCTAACACAGCACTCTCAAGGGTGCGTCCTAGCTCTTCACTTACGACTTCGCCACCACTTAAAATAGCGATATCTTCTAGCATTGCTTTTCTTCTATCTCCAAATCCAGGAGCTTTAACTGCCGCAATATTTAAAACACCTCTAAGTTTGTTAACAACCAAAGTTGCCAACGCTTCGCCATCGATATCTTCAGCGATAAGTAAAAGAGGGCGACCTGTTTTTTGAACTTGCTCTAAGATAGGAAGTAAATCTTTAAGACTTGAAATTTTCTTGTCATAAAGAAGGATAAAAGGAGTCTCTAAAACAGTTTGCATTTTTTCAGGATTAGTGACGAAGTAAGGAGAAAGGTAACCTCTATCAAATTGCATACCCTCAACAACATCTAGCTCGTCTTGGATACCTTTTGCTTCTTCAACAGTGATAACGCCATCTTTTCCAACTTTTTCCATTGCTTCAGCAATTAATTCGCCAATAATAATGTCTGAGTTAGCAGAAATAGTTGCTACTTGTGCGATTTCTTTTTTGCCTTTTACTTCTTTTGCCATTTTTTTGAGTTCAACGATGATAGCCTCACACGCTTTATCCATACCGCGTTTAACTTCGATAGGGTTTGCGCCAGCAGTGATATTTCTTAGACCTTCTTTGAAGATTGCATGCGCTAAAACAGTCGCAGTTGTTGTGCCATCGCCCGCTTGATCAGCAGTTTTTGAAGCCACTTCTTTTACTAATTGAGCACCCATGTTTTCGATAGGGTCTTTAAGTTCGATTTCTTTAGCCACAGAAACACCATCTTTGGTGATACTAGGTGCGCCAAAACTTTTTTGAATTAAAACATTACGACCACGTGGTCCCATTGTTACTTTTACCGCGTCATTAAGTTTTTTAACACCCTCGTAAAGTGCATTTCTTGCGCTATCTGAATAATGAATATCTTTTGCCATGTTTATTTCCTTTTAATGATGTATTATAAGACGCCCAAAATGTCGTCAAGGTTCATTACTAAATAAGTTTTGCTATCTAGTGTAAGCTCAGTACCTGAATATTTAGCAAAAACTACTTTATCTCCAATTGAAACAAGTCCTTTTTCCTCAACCTTTGCACTGATCGCCTTAACAATACCGCTAAGTGGCTTCTCTTTTGCATTGTCAGGAATGATGATGCCAGAGGCTGTTGTGGTTGGTTCTTCGATTCTTTCAATAAGAACTCTTTTGCCTAGTGGTTTGAAAGTCATTTGTCTATCCTTTTACTAAATTTAGCACTCTTTTGTTTTGAGTGACAGAATTTTACAAGAAAGCACCTAAAATGTCAAGAAAAAATGCTGTAAAAATGGTAAAAGTTTAGTCTATTATGCTAAAGTATTTTTCATTTTGAAAAGAAATGTAGCGCTTTTTAGATATTTTTTTCATTATTAACCAAAACCTAAGCTTGCAAGCTATATAATTTCCACCTTATGAATTTGTGTCAAGGTAGCTCAGCTGGTTAGAGCGCTGG
>JAFLKZ010000164.1:0-273 GCA_019162915.1 Campylobacteraceae bacterium | reverse complement strand
TTTAACCTCTTAAATGATAAATATCTATTAAAAAGAAACAATGTCTATTACTTCGTTTTAAGATTAAATCACACTACTATTTTTAAAAAATCATTGAAAACAAACAATTATCTTTATGGTAATATTTTAAAATACAAAATACTAGAGAGGTTGAAAATGGATGAGAACAATTTTAAACTAAATCCTTTTTTTCAAATTTTTAATAATCGTGGTATAGGTTCAATAATCCCAGAAAATGAAGAAGAGAAAAAATACTTAGATGAAGTTTTAGAA
>JAFLKZ010000152.1 GCA_019162915.1 Campylobacteraceae bacterium | reverse complement strand
CGGTAGGTATGGTAATGGTTTTAAATTTTGGATGCGATACGTTTGAATGCGGATTGGATACATTAATCTGACCCAGTTGCAACACAGAGGGCAGTGATCGGTTTGTACACAACAGTTTTACCGAGACCGTTGCATTTGCATAATCGTTTTTTTCATACATCCCCTCTGCAGAAGCGAATCGGATATAACTATGGGTACGTTCACCATCATCAGAAAGTCTGATACGCAGTGAATAATACTCATCATGATCGCCATAACCAAAGGATTCAAACGGCAAAAAATCTTCATAGACATTTTTAGTCGGTATCCATCCGCGTACACCCTCTACCAAAAAAACTTCACTTGCATCACGTTCATATTCTGAAGCACTCAAAAGATATTCTTCTTCCAAGGATGTTTTACGGATAGGGATAGCATCTACTTCAAACAAGTTGATTATGGGTGTGCAATAAAGGGCAAAATTTTCTTTGCTTAACGTTTGTGCGGAAACAAGACGTTTTGAAAAATGAAATCGCATTCTAAACTGCCGGCTCTGTTCCAAAATATCTTTTTCAACAGCAAAAATTGTATCAAGTTGGTTAATATCAATAAAGAGGTGTTTTTGTTCAAATGAAAAGTATTCTTGTAAAACGACATAACCATCAAAAATATTTTGAGGGTAAGGGACCATCCGTTCATTGACATTAAAACCAACTGCTGAAAGAGAACGATTTGGAATTTGGAGTGTTTGTAACGGCTCTTCTTTGTAGTCGAGGATCTCTATCTCTATCTTTTCTACATACTCTAAAAGATAGAGATAAAGTTCGTTAGAGACAAAACGTGATCCGTTTAGATAGATACGTAAGCTATCGAACAAACACAGATCTAATGAACCTTTGCAACTCATCACAAAATCAAGCTCTAATTGACCTTTATTTCCATGTACATAATATCGGCTTTGAGAAAGTTCAATCGGATGGATAGTGGTATCGTAACAGGTTCGAAACTTATACTGTTCCCCATCTTTCGTCATCTCACTAAGTACTTCACTTCCACGCTGTACCACTTCGGGAGCACGTTGGTCACGTAAAGGCTCATACGCTATTATCGAATAAGAGGGGACGGGACGAACATAATTCGGCCATAATAATTGCGCCAGATTATGGGAAACTTCGGGTAATTCTTCGTCCAACTGTTGACGCAAACGACCGGTAAGAAATGAAAATCCCTCAATCATCCGCTCTACATCTGGATCTTGTCCCTCTTTCGAAAGGTAAGGAGAAAGTCCTGGATTTTTAAGTGCGAATTCTTCTCCTAGTTTACGAAGAGAGCCAAGTTCTTGAAGATAGTAGTTATTAATTGTCATCTCTTAAAACCTTAACGGCACCGTTGCCTAATAAATTTGCTTTAAATGTCACTTTTTTGTTGATACGATTAAGATTTAAAAATCCTTCTATATGGACGTTCATCTCATTCACATAGAGCTGTTCACGTGATATTCCAACACGCGCATTAAAAAGGCGCGGTTCGTACTTGCGGATACAGATTTCTGCACTTTTTTCAATCATTTCAATGGAGTCTTTTTGACTCATATGAATGTTATTAAGATCCGGTCTTCCATAATCTTGAACGGTCTCAGCGCTTCCGGCATTGGTTGAAAATATCCGAGAAAGATTATTGGCAATGGACTGGTACATCGCTTCTTCATCATTAGCCGCATGAATGGGCTTGGACGATGAGGATAAACGTTCAAAGAGACTTCCTTTATATGCCATTTTTTTCTCCTAATCTTTCAGTTACACGTTTTGGTATTTTTTTATCCCACCCTTTTGTCTTCATCTGATCGATATAGGTTTGATAAACTTGTGTTACTTTGGCTTTATCTCCTAAGCCGTAATAAGCATCACCGAGATTGAGATAGGCTACGGTTCGATCTGGGAATTTTTCTATGATTTTTTCGAGGAGGTAGGCGGATTCTTGATTTGCACCTGTTTTTTGGAGATAGTAGGCGATGTTGTTGTATTTTATGACCGAGTTATTTGAAAATGGTACTTTTTGTAAAAAACCATCTATCGTATCAATATTAATCACATTATAATTAGTATAATTTTTATCATCATTTATCATCATTAAAAAGTTTTTAAATGATAAATATGAGATATTTTCATAGCTTTTAATAGTACATTTACTTTTTATTGTTTTAGTGTCAGCATCCTCTCTTAAATCAATAATATTATTTCTTATTTTTATATTATTTGGACAAATATATAATCCATTAATTGCCCCACTTGTTGAAAAAGTGTCTATTTTTGATATATCAAATTTACCAAGTTTGTTAATTTTAATATCGATAATGTTTCCAACAATATGATTACCAAGATAAGTTATTGCAATTTTAATTTGCTTCTCTTTGTAATTGCTAATCGTATAGATTTTTGGTACATTAACCCAATAATTGTCATTAATCACATAGACTTCGTTTTTTAAACCTTGTATATATGTTTTATTTATAGACAGATTACGGTCAGCAAATGAGTAAAAACAAATATTATTGACGCACAACTCTTTATTAGATGCAAATAAATTAATGACTAAAAAAAACAAATTAATGACAATGCGCATATTCAAATATCTCCTTTAGTTTATTCGTATACATAATTCTTTCGCGAAGACCATTTAAAAAACGTGCAGATACTGCTCCATTTATACATTGTGATACTCGTAATACATCATCTGTATCTGCAACCAAATTGATATTTTGATTTGTTGCAGTAACATGACTTATGTTTTTCCAAAACCATCCACTTGAGTCTACAGTTCTATGTGAATCATTAGAAATGGCTTGATAGTTTGTAACACTATCAAATCCGGAATATCTTTGATATTCAAGATATGTATTTTTCCAAGTTAGGTGTATTAATCCTCGTCCTTTATACTTTGCACCATCTCCGATTTGAGTATTTCCATATCTCCTTGCATTAGGGTTCATGTCTGGATCATATTGCCGACCATTGCTAGTTTCAACCGTTGTTGTGAATCGTTGAGTTTCATGGTAAGTTTGTGCTAAAAAATGTATTTTTCTAATACATGTATTTATTTCATACTTTTTCATCATAGTATTTAATTCAGACGTGAAAGGTTGTTGGCGATGGATTGGTACATCGCCTCTTCATCGTTGGATGCTTTTACATGCATCGCAGAGGATGATAACCTCTCAAACAAACTCCCTTTATAGGCCATTGTTTCCTCCTATGCGTTCTAATACATGCTTGGGTATTTTTTTCTCCCAGCTTTTTTGCTTCATTTGTCAATCCCTAAATAAAACTCACGCATTAATTTTTCTCTTTCTTTTGTCAACTGAGATTTACACCAAAAGTATGCTTCATTTTTCATTGTTCCATCTCCGATGATTTTATATTGTGTGTAACACTCAACCTCTTGATATTGAAACCATAGACTCTGAGATTTTAATATCTTTTTTAATATCTTTTTTTCTCTATCAGAGGGCAATTTGTATTTATTAAGAATACTTTTGTATGTAGAATTAAATTGAGATTCACTTTTCTCAAATATACGTTTAGCACAAAAATCTTGTTCCATTCTTCCACCATGATGTTCATCGCAATAAACGTCAATTTCACTATTATTCATGTCAGTAAAATATGAGTTACTAGCTGTTTTAGATATGTAAGCCAACTCATTAACATTAGCAAATAAAGAAATCGAAAGACAAATAAGTATGAAACTAATGTTTTGCATCATATACACCTGTAGAAAATAATTTTGATTCCAAAGATCTTCGCCAAACGTTAGTTGTTCCACTTTTTGTATAAAACAATTTCATTTTTTCAGCTGTTTCTACATAATCACCGACATTAACTATTATAGATAAATCTGTGGCTCCCTTCCCACTACCAGCATTTAATACAATACTGACTAACGCATCAAATTCATATTGATACAAAGGAACATTTACTTTTGAGTTCACAGCTTTTACAGCTATAGCCTTATCTTTACGTACAAACTCCCTTGCTCTATCCAGAGATATTATGTCACCAACTCGTAACCTATCTTCAGGCAAAACTAAATGCCCCATACCAACAGTTGGTAAGTTTCTAGAGTCATTGTAAACTTTTAAAATCATTCCATCGGTTACATTTTGACCTTTAAAATTTTTACCATTTAATACGCCGCTTTCCAATTCTCCTAAAAAAGCTATGCCTTGGTTTGATAATTTCCACGGTTTCCACAAACGTTCAGTTTTCCCTTCTACAAGAGATTCTGTAGTTGTATTTCCCGTTCCTGTAACTATAGACATTTTATTTCCCTCTTAAACATTTTCTTTATAACCTATATAGATAATAATATCCTCAGCACCATTGGTTGAAAAT
>JAFLKZ010000096.1:1861-4451 GCA_019162915.1 Campylobacteraceae bacterium | reverse complement strand
TCGCATCAACCGTTTTCCACTAGGCGCACCTCCTTCAAAAACCTTATACCAAATCCTAGCTCTCCTCTTTACCCCAAAAGAGGCTGAGCTTGTTTCTTTATTACCCATTAAACCTTTTAAAGTCGATGTAGCTGCGCAAAATTGGAAGATGACAACGGCTCAAGCACAGCATATTTTAGATTCACTGTGTTCTAAAGCGCTTTTAGTGGATATAGAAAAAGAGGGTCAGTCTACGTATGCCCTTCCCCCTCCAATGGCAGGTTTTTTTGAATTTTCATTGATGCGAACGGGTGGACATATTGACCAAACACTCATTTCACATCTTTTTGATCAATATCTCAATGTTGAAGAAGATTTTATTAAAGCACTTTTTACAGGTGACACAAAACCAGGTCGAACCTTTGTCAATGAAAATGCGCTTAGTTGTGAAAATACTTTACATGTACTCGATTATGAACGCGCTTCCGAGGTGATTCAAACTTCTCAGCATATTGGGGTGGGAATGTGCTATTGTCGCCATAAAAAGCAACATTTAGGAACGGCGTGTGATGCACCGATGGATATTTGTATGTCTTTTGGAAATGTTGCACATTCACTTTCAAAACATGGTTATTCAAGACTTATTGATAAAAATGAAGGAATGGATTTACTGCAACTCGCTCGTGAACACCATTTGGTTCAATTTGGAGAAAATAGCCAAAGTGATGTTAGTTTTATCTGCAATTGTTGTGGCTGTTGCTGTGAAGCTTTGACTGCTGCTCGTCGTTTTGCTTTTTTAAATCCCGTAGAAACTACTAATTTTTTACCACTTGTAAATGAGCTTACTTGTAATGGCTGTACCAAATGTGCTCAAGTATGTTCAGTAGAAGCTATCGCTATGGTTTCAGCCAATGACCCACAAAAACCTAAAAAACTCAAAGCTTTTGTAGATGAAGAGCGATGCCTTGGCTGTGGGGTTTGTGTTACGGTATGTAAAAATGATGCTATTAGTTTAATATCACTTGCAAAAAGAGTCATTACTCCTGTTAATTCAGCCCATAAAACGGTTATGATGGCGATTGAGAGAGGCACACTCCAACACCTTATTTTCGACAATCATGCCCTTTGGAATCACAGAGCCATGGCAGCTATCTTGGGTGTTATTTTAAAACTACCCCCTATCAAACAAATCATGGCCAGCGAGCAAATAAAATCACGTTATTTTGCAAAAATTTTAGCAGATATGAAATAGGATTAAAGCACTAACTTTTTGTCACTTGGGAATTGAAAACAATTTTCCTCAAGTTTATCTACAAAAAAGATAAACTCGAAATTTCCAATATTATGCTCTAAATTTTGACTCATCTTTGCTTTGAAAATTTCAACTTCATGAGCATCTTTGTCACCAGTATAAACAATAAGTGCTGTCTTTGGTGGATAATGAATTAATTTTTTTTCTTCTATTTTCTCAAGTATTCTTTTGATTTTTTCATAACTCAAGGATGAGTCATGACCTATATTTAGCCCATCAATAGGATAAGTTATTTCTAAATAATGAATAGCAAAGCTAAGATTTCCCTCTTTATCAACCATTTCAGCGTCGTATGAATTTGTTTTACCTTGTCGCTTCGAATCGAAAAAACAGTGTTTGATATAAATATCTTGTCTATTTTTTAAATAGTATTGTGCAAAATAAGCTAAAGGGACAGATTCTTCCGTAAATTGTTTGTATAAACCTTTTTTTAAACTAAAATCACAATGCTCGATTTCAATCAGTTTACGGTACATCCAATCGTAATAGGCAACTGCCTTTCTAGGCATTTGCATCTCTTTCTTAAGCTTGATAAAGTCCAAATTCAGCCTTTTTGTAAGGTGTTTACCGTTTACATGTAAAGATGTTTTCCATACATTCCTAAATATACACCTAATAAAGATTTAAGTCCTTCTCCCAAAAGTTTTTGCTCTTCTTCGTTATAAATTAACCGCATCAATTCTTTGTGTAAAGTATTTCCAAAAGCGATAAAAACCTCAGGAGAATAATTTTTCCCTACGCTATAAAAAATTCCCAAACCACGATTAAGGCATAAAACATAAGAGGTAAGATTATCAAAAATACTTTTTTCCACAGGTTCTAATTGAGAAATAAAAAAGGCATAAGACTGCTCTAAAAAGCCTTTCTTTTGAGGAAAATTTGAAACCATCAGTGTATGAAAAATACTCTTTTTCATAGTCGCAATTTCTTCTGGTAACAATAGCTCAATAGCCTTATCAAGTCCCACAACAGCTTCGCTAAAAGAGTTAGGAGGTGTCATATTCATGCGTAACATTAAGGCATTTATTTGCGTTTGATTATATTTTGAAGGTGTGTAGACATCACTGTTTTCTAACGCTAAAATAATTACGCTATAAAGTTCAAACTCACCTATAATTGGGCTTTTTGATAGGTATTCCATTAAGTAAATAATTTCTTTTTTCATCAGTTTATTGTGCCATAGCAGCGCTGAAAAAGTGTTTTAGTGCTAAAAAAAGTGTGTTATACGTCAATCAAGAATTGTAACTTTAACCTCTTTTTCACACAAAGTATCCTAGAATCCTAAAAAATAATTAGGAT
>JAFLKZ010000096.1:0-1775 GCA_019162915.1 Campylobacteraceae bacterium | reverse complement strand
CTTGTATGATTGTTTTATATTTTGGGAAATATATTTTTGAATTATTTGGTATTACACTGGATGCTTTTAGAATTGGTGCGGGTGCATTACTTTTTTTAACTGCTGTTGATTTAGTTCAAAAAGACATCAATACAGAGATTACATGTAAGACTGACATCTCTAAACATGCAGTCGTGCCTCTTGCCATTCCTGTTACCGTAGGACCTGGAACTGTGGGTGCATTGATGGTTATGGGTGCAGATATGAAAACTATCTCTGATGTTACATTTGGCTCCGTTGCGCTTCTTGGCGCGGTTGTAAGTGTCGGCGTGATGCTCTATCTCTCAGGACATATTGAAAAAATGGTAGGAAGAAATGGACTGGTTGTGATGAGTAAAGTGACAGGTCTTATTCTCTCTGCACTCTCCGCACAAATTATCTTTACGGGTATTAAAAACTTTTTACAATCTTAAATTTATAAAGGTTATCATACATTTGAAACAAAAACTTAAACAAATTGCACAGCATCCTACAACTAAAAAAGCTTTTTTATCCATGAAGCCTGAAAAAACACTCTGGGGAATTTTGGGAGTTTTTTTCTTTTTTATTGCACCTGAGATAGTGGCATTTTTTTGGAGTGCACAAATCACTCAGTATGCAAATGAGAGGCTTTTGGCGAATACTTCGTGGTTGGAACACTATAACTACGAACTATTGGCATATATTTTTCAAGACGGGATTAGCTGGTTTAATCTAGGATTTGGAGTTGTCTTACTGGGGTGGCTTTTTTTTTAGAACCTTTACATGTAAAGGTGTCACTAACTTCTAGGATGATAACCCTACAAGCTAGTGACTTAAATATTATAGTTTAGCAAGTGCTTCTTTAGCGTATTTAATGCCAAGTTCATATGCTTTTATATTGTCTGCGTGAACTTTCTCCGGTACTTTTGAGAGCATTACTTCACGGACTAAAGCATGTGGTAAAACTTGTGTCATCTCAACGGTAATAGCAAGTGCTACAACTGATTGGGTGATAACATTACCTACTTCTTCTTTAGCAATAGTAATCAGTGGAATTTCAATGATTTTCCATTTTTTTCTATCTTCCTCATTAACGGTGACTAAGTTTGGTTCAACAACGATTAAACCGCCCTCTTTGACACCATTTTTAAACTGGTTAAAACTCACTTGTGCTGTGGCTATCATAAACTCGATTTCACCCTCATTAGCATAAGGAAACAAAATCTCGCTCTCATCAAGAAGAATATCTACTTTTGTAGGTCCTCCTCTTACTTGTGACGTATAAGTAGATGCTTTAACACCATATCCACCCTCTTTAATCTTAGCAACCGCTAAAATCTCACCAGCTAAAATAACACCTTGACCACCAACACCAACAAATCGTAATTGTCTTCTCATCAAGGGCTCCTTATAGCTTTACAGTTGTTTTATTTTGTGCGGCAAAGATAACTTTATCGTACGCTTCACAATATTCTAATTTGTCTGTTTCTTGTTTCAAGATACCAATTGGAAATTTACCCACTTGCTCTTCTGGTGGTAAAAGATCAAATTTTTTCTTTCCTGTGATTTTATTTTCAATCCACTCAAGGTTTTGCACTGCTTCACCCATTTTGTTTTTTCTACCAAGATTGATATGACAGTTTGAAAAAATATCAAAAAATGAGTAACCTTTATGTGAAAAACCTGCCACTAGTACTTTTTCAAGTTTTTGTGGATCAAGCACAGATTCACGTGCGACAAAAGTTGCACCTGCAGCATCTGCAAGTTTAGCGGCA
>JAFLKZ010000050.1:1134-4528 GCA_019162915.1 Campylobacteraceae bacterium | reverse complement strand
CCACAACATATCGAAGTCCTAGATGGTCTTTGGGATAAACAAAACCATTTTACCGCATTTTTTGTGCTCTATATTTTGCTAAGTTTTGCGTACACTCATTTCTCAACACTTAAAAAAATTGCTCTTTTATTACTTATTGGTTTTCAAATCGAAGCAATACAGTATTTTATACCGGGACGATCTTCTTCGTTTATGGACATTGTTGCAGATAGTATTGGAATTATAATAGGGGTTATTGTATACAGAATGATTTGTTGGTTACGCAAGTCTTTTAAAAGACTTCTTTAACGCGACCAACTTCACCGCTCATTAATCGTACTTTTATACCATGAGGATGAGAAGAGGAGTTAGTAAGAAGGTCACGTACGATTCCCTCGGTAAGTTTTCCCGAAGATTGATCTTGCTTTAGGACGATGGTGACTCGCTTACCCGATTGAATATTTTTACGTTCGTTTCCATTCATACTGTTTCCTTAGTCTCTTAGATTGAGCCATGATGGAGGATTGTCGAAACAAAGTTCACTTTGATTCCAGTCATTTTTTTCTCCATGGCGCGCATGAAGTTTACCATCAATGTAAATGTATTGTAAGCCAGTAACGCTACTAGTGAGTTTTTTGCCTTTTGAAAGGGCCTCTAAAACGGCTTCTCTGCTTTCCATTGGGTGATCCTTAGTGATCTTGAATAGGGTTGGTTGATATTATATTTGGAAAGGTGAATGAATAAAGTATTATAAAACGATTTAAAAGAGTGAAGTAGAAGATATTGAGTAGGGAACCTACTCAATAAGAAGAAGTTACAGTGCTGTAACGTTCTCTGCTTGTGGACCTTTTTCACCTTGGCCAACAGTATAAGTTACTTTTTGACCTTCTTCAAGTGAAACACGACCATAACCAGTACGGTTAATTTGACGAAAGTGAACAAACAAATCTTTGTCTCCGTTATCTTGTTGGATAAATCCAAAA
This sequence comes from Campylobacteraceae bacterium, assembly GCA_019162915.1. GTDB lineage: Bacteria > Campylobacterota > Campylobacteria > Campylobacterales > Sulfurospirillaceae > Sulfurospirillum. Next base: position 3,566 of record JAFLKZ010000050.1, on the reverse strand, counting down.
CCTTTTTCGCCATTGAACCATTTTACTGTTCCGTTGATTACATCTGCCATAGTAGACCTTTTTGTTAAAAAATACACCGCGTTACCGTGGTGGTCGAAAATATAAAGTGGAGTATTCTTAGAGCGGGCCGTACTGTTAACAAAAGGTCTTCAATAGAGAGCTAGCTAAAGATGAAACTCTAAATCATCTTTCAATATCTGAAGTATAGCTGAAAAAAAGTAAAAAAGCAATAAAACAATTTAAATTCAATACTATAATCGGATAAACTCGTAAAAAAATTGGATGCATAGTATGGATAATGTTACAAAAGAAGAGGCGATTAAAGGGGCATTTTTCGGTGCTTTAGTGGGTGATGCCCTGTGTTTAGGGAGCCATTACGAATATGATGCACAAAAGATTTTTAAAGCGTATGGTGATAAGCCCATTGAAAAGTTTATGTCACCCGGAGAAATGATGGGTGGTCAAACACATGGTATTGGTTGGGGTGAGCGTAACTACCATCCGGGGAAAAGTGCGGGCGGCACTACCGATTATGGTGATTACAATGTTGTTGTTTTAGAACATTTGAGTTCTACTGCAGTACCGCCAAGAGCTTTTGATGTGAGTGCCATGATTCCACACTGGATGAACCGTCTTGAAAACGGGTGGGGTTCATGGATTTGTACCATGACTAAAGAAACGTATGGACAAGTACGACAAGGTATTCCAGTAGAACGTTTAGGGGGAATTTCGAATGCAATGGCGATTCGTCATGTAGCGGCTCATGGTTATTATGAAAACGAAGAAGAGCTGGCGAATGTTGCTCGTGCATGTATGTTTACCCATAAAAACAGTGAAGCGCTTGGTGGAGGAGAATTTTTTGCCCGGGTTACGCATCGTGTCATAAACGGGTTGTCTCCTCAAGAGGCGATTGAAACGGTTGCCGTACAGATGGGCGGTTTTGTGGAGCGTAAAGTAGCGCAGGCGATTGCAAAATTTACGGAAGCAACCAATCCTGAGTCACCATTGTCGCAGGAGCCTTTTGTAGATGATCTGGCATTGACCAGTATGGCACGGTTATGGGATATTGGACGCTCAGAGCCGATAAAAGTAGGTAAGGCGAGCCCGACGGAGGGTACACTTCCGGGAGCGGTTTATTTTATTCTCAAGTATGCCAATGAAGCAGAGGGTTTAAAAAAAGCATTACAAGCGAATGCAATGGTCGGAGGCGATAATGCTTCTCGTTCTATTGCCATCGGGATGGTATTGGGTGCGTACAAAGGCGTTAAGGCGATTCCCTCTGAGTGGAAAGAGACATTGGATCAGTGGGAATATTGTGAAAATTTACTTAATACACTTCCATTATTAAAAAGCTAGGTGGACATGATGAAAGAAACAAATATTTACGAAACGGATGAATTGGTCTCTCAATATTGTGATTTTCAATATGGAGATGACTATTTTGGTGTTGAAAACTTTGCTAAAGTGTGTGCGCAAAAAGCCATTGGGTATTCTAAAAATACGCAACAAGGCAAAGCGTTGGATCTAGGATGTGCAACAGGGCGAGCGTCTTTTGAGCTGGCACTGAAGTTTGATCATGTTGACGGTGTTGATTATTCGCAAAGCTTTATAGATGCGGCAGCAGAGCTTCAAAAAAATGGTCAGATAATCTATGCGCAAAATACAGAAGGTGATCTTAAAAATCAAATACTTGTTGATATGACAATGTACAGCTTCCGAGATGCGTGTGTCAAAGTTGCATTTTCTCAAGGAGATGCGTGCGCTTTGGCTGAAAAGTTCAGTGGCTATGATTTGGTTATGGCCACCAATCTCATCGACCGATTGTATCAGCCAAAATTGTTTTTATCAACCATTCATGAACGTATTAATGATGATGGAATTTTGGTGCTGACTTCACCTTATACATGGAAAGAAGAATACACGCAAAAGAAGTTTTGGATAGGCGGATATGTGGATGAAAAGGGAAAAGAAGTCTCGACTTTAGAGGGATTAAAAGAACTCTTAGAAAGCCATTTTGAGTTGATCGCAACCGAAGATGTCCCGTTCGTTATCCGTGAAACCGCACGTAAGTTTCAACATACGATTTCACAAATGTCGGTGTGGAGGAGGAGGTAGTTTTTTACGACGCTCGCTCAATTTTTAGTCGTTCACTAATCCAAACCTTGATAATAGATTGACGTGTTACGCCAATTTTTTTGGCTTCCATGTCAAGTGCATTAATTATCCATTCGGGAAAATCAACATTTATTTTTTTGGGTTGCGTGCCGATGCGTTTAGCAGTTGAGAGATCAAGATGGGGCAAGAGATCGTCACCATTATCAAAAAGTTTATCGAGTTCTTCAGCTTTCATCATAAATCCTTTTTTCGTTTTCTCGTGCTCTTCGTGTGGAAATAATTCGGATAGTGTCTTTGCGATACGTGTAAAATGCTAC
>JAFLKZ010000050.1:0-1124 GCA_019162915.1 Campylobacteraceae bacterium | reverse complement strand
TTTTTGCTTGAATTTGGAGAGCATTGGAATCGAGCCATAAATATTGAGCCATCTCAAAATCGATACCATGTTTTTGTAAATTAATATCGCTTTTTATTGGATCATATTCAAACTTCATAAATCCTCTTATGTGATATTAATAGTATGAAAATTATACTCTTTTTATATCTTTATTGTCAAATACTACCTCTTTTTCTCTTCCCCCGCACTCTCTAGTCTTTCCACACTCTCTTTTAATAGCTTTTTTACATCTTCAACTGCAAAGCCTTGCATGATGATTTTATAGAGATTTGGCTTGTCTCTACGCCAGTTTCGTATCGTGACGGTTGTAATTCCTAAATATCCTGCCATATCGCGTTGTGTCATCCAAAAGCCTTGATTTTTGGAGAAAAATTAACGCAAAACGTCTAACCTATCAACTGAAAGTATATTTTCCTTTTTTTATCAATAAAGATAAATATTTAACCTTTTTTCGGATACTATAGAAAAATATTTTCTATATTTCTTAAAAAAGAGCAAAATTAATGAGTAGCCTCACGGAAAAAAAAGTTTTAAACAAAAATTTACATAGTGCTAAAAAAGGTAAAAATGACGAGTTTTATACTCAATTGGAAGATATAGAACGAGAGCTAAATCACTATAAAGAGCATTTTAAAAATAAAATTGTTTACTGTAACTGTGATGACCCGAGAGTTAGTAACTTTTTTCACTATTTTTCGTACAATTTTGAAAAACTAGGATTGAAAAAACTCATCACTACGTGCTACAAAAACCAAAGTAGAGATTTGTTTAGTGATAACCAATCCGATAAGGCGATATGGCTAGAATATACTGGTGATAAAAACGGTGATAAAGTGCCAAATCCTGAAGAAATAGGTGTTCATGAGCTTAATGGAGACGGTGATTTTAGAAGTTCTGAAAGCATAGAGCTATTGAGAGAAGCTGACATTGTGGTAACTAATCCACCATTTTCTCTTTTTCGAGAGTATGTGGCACAGCTCATTGAGTATGATAAAAAGTTTGTGATAGTAGGGCACCAAAACGCACTGACTTACAAAGAGATTTTTCCGCTGATAAAAGAAAATAAAATGTGGATGGGGTACGGTTTTAAAGGGGGAGCAAGT
>JAFLKZ010000052.1 GCA_019162915.1 Campylobacteraceae bacterium | reverse complement strand
AAATGAACGAGATAGTGAAATTATTAGTAAAAAAGAGCAACTTGAAAAAGATAAAATTCAATTGAATAAGTTAAAAGAATACTTAGATGGATTAAAAGTAAAAATATCAGGGTTAATTATTGATATAAATAAAAAATATGATGATAAAGAAAAAAACTTAAATCAAGAGCTAACAGATTGTAGAAAAAGTTTAAACGATATAAAGAAGAAATATAAAGTTCTAATAGATGAGTCAGATAAAAGAATTCATGAAATATACAATGAGATTAAAAAAAGTAAGCATATTGATACTGATGAACTTGAATTACTTCAGCAAACTCTCAAGCAATTAGATAAAAAGCTTGAGTCCATTAACGATAATAGAGCTAATGTGACAAGATATAATGATGAAGTGCTACCAAATTACAATAAAGTACCTGTCTTAGAGGAGCAACTAGATATTGCGACTCAGCAAAGAGATAAGGATGGAGCCTATTTTGAGGGTGAACTTAAAATAGTAGAAAATAAACTTAAAGAAATAGAGAAATCAATTAACGCTTGGAAAAGTCATCAAACCTTTTTTAAGGACTTTGAAGAAGAAATATCTGACATTGTATTAAGTGTAAATAAAAGCTATGAACCTTATTTGGATAATGAGGTTATATTATTGCTTGAGAGTAAAAAGTATATGCATATACATGAAAGCTATAAAAATCTTATGGTTCAACAAGGTGAGAGAGAAAAAACAATAAGGTTTGAAACGGGAAAAGTTATTGATGATATTCCAGCAGATAATATGATGCAATTAAAAACCAAGTTTGATATCAATAGTTTTGAGGACAATATTGAACAATATATATCAATCGCTAAATCATATGCAAATTTCATTAAAACTAAATTTGATATTGAAGGGACTAGTTTACAGCTTCATAGATTAATTGAGGCTATAAATGATGCGGTAAGTAAGATATCACATATCAAAGGAACATTTGAGAGTATTGTAAAAGATGTTAATAAAATAAATGGAACTATGCGAGAAGGTATTAAAAATATTACAATAATAGACTTTATAAAACTTAATTTTAAAGATACAGGAAAAGATGAAATCGTAACTAAAATTGAGAGTATTGGAGATATGCTAAGTGCTAATATGCTGATTGGCTATGAAAATAGCGAAAGATCTGAAAAGGTTAAAAATGAACTAGTAAAAATAGCGCAAGATTTACAAACCGTCTTAGATAAAACATTTAAAAAAAGTATTACCGTCGCAGATATTAGTACCTTAACCTTTGATGTAAGTGAAAATGGCCAAGTTACAAAAGGGATTGCTACGCTTGATAGTGTAGGAAGTACTGGTACATCAATTATGGTAAAAGCTATTATCTATATAACACTACTTAAAATGGTTACAAATAAGTTTGCAAATAGTGAACGTACAAAATACCATTGTATTATTGATGAGATCGGTCAAATATCGGCAGACTACTTTACCGAACTAATGAAATATGCTAAACAGCTAGAGTTTATATTTATAAATGGAACTGCAGCAAATGATGATGATATAATTGAAGAATACCCTAGAATATATATGGGAATTAGAGAAAATCAAAAACGAGTCGAACTAACTTTAATAGACGCCGTAGATGCTATGGGCGATTGGTAATGGCTATAAAGATAACTAACAATAATTTTAAAGCTATAAAAACACTTTTAGAAGATAAGTATATTTCATCTAAGAATTTGTTTGGTTCTAAAAAGCTTTTAGATGCATTCTTGGAATGTAATTCAGTATATATTGATGGGAAACCAAGACAAATATATTTAAATGATCCAGAGGCTTTTATGGGGGTTATGAAGGCTAATGGCTATGATGTTAATTCTATAAAAGATATAGATTATTTTATAGAATCATGTAAAGAACCTATAAGCCGCGATGAAATTGCAGCTCACTATTCAGATACTAAAAGAGTTGAATCTAAAAGCTTTAATGGTTTGATGGTAAGTACACTTGAGCGATTAGAAGTTAAATATAATGCTACAAAACAATACTTATGTCCAATGGAAGGCACAGGCTTATTTATACATTATACTTCAAAACTAGAATTAGATGATGATGTAATTTTGGTTGGAGTAGAAAATCCTCAAGTAGTATGGTATATTAATAAATACAGGCATCTATTTAGTAAAAACAAAAGGTATTTATTCCTCTCTATTAGTGAATATAAAACATCTTATCAGTACAAATGGATTGAATCTTTTAAGGGTGAATATATTCATTTTGGAGACTTTGATTTGGCTGGAATTAACATTTATCTTAACACAATCATCCCAAAATTAAAAAACTGTAAGTCATATTCATATTTAATACCTGACGACATTTATACTATTCTTAAAGGCAAAAAATATAAAAAAGATTATTCAAAGCAAACAAGATATTTAAATATAGAATCACACAATGATCAAAATTTGCAAAAATTAATATCTTTTATTAAAAAAAATAAATTAACACTTGAACAAGAAAAGTTAAAAAAAGTTGAATTGAATTAAAAGTAAAAATCGGTGATATTCGGGCAGCAAATCGCTCGACATTCGGACACTTTTTGCTAAAGACTGATATGTAAGGACGGCTTAAAATCGAAGGTATTCAAACTATAATTCATCCTAAAAAAGGGATGAAAATGAGGAGAATACCATTGTCAAAAACAAAAGAGGTTCTAAGACTTCGCTTTGTCAATAGCTTGTCTTATCGGCAGGTTGAAGTTCTAAGTGTTAACGCGAAGTTAAAATAGCCAGTATAAAAAGCTGCTAAAAAGTAGTTTTTACAACCAAAAGCTTAAATCAGCAGATTAGTTCTGCTAAAGTCTTTTTTCAAATATATTGAAAGTAAATAGGGGGTTAAACTTTAAATTTTTTTAATGCCAATTCAACAAATAAGTGCAATTAAAAAAAGTGGACAAAAAAAGCTCCAAACGGTTGAAATGCTGGTTTTTATGAGAAAGAAATTGTAAAGTATGGCAAAATTGAAATTTTTTCAAAGCACTTGAACAATGAAGAGTAAAATAGTTGTTAAAAAAAGGAACTTGACCAATGACTAAAAAGAACATCATCATCATCTACAACACCGCAGATGGTAAAGCTTCCGTTTCGCTTCTTGCCAAAGACCGTACGGCGTGGCTGAGCCAAGGTCAGTTGGCGGAACTTTTTGCGACCTCAAAACAAAATATTAGTTTGCATATTCAAAATATCTTTGAAGAGGAAGAGTTATCGCAAAATTCAGTTGTCAAGGAATACTTGACAACTGCAAGTGATGGGAAAAATTACTCTGTTGCACACTACTCTTTGGCGATGATTTTAGCCATTGGTTTTAGAGTGCGAAGCAAACGAGGGACGCAGTTTCGTCAATGGGCAAACAAAAACCTGAGCGAGTACATGGTTAAAGGTTTTGTGATGGATGATGAAAGGCTTAAAAATTCTGATGGTAAACTTGATTATTTTGATGAATTACTTGCACGCATCAGAGATATACGAGCATCTGAAAAACGATTTTATCAAAAGGTACGTGAGCTTTTTGCACTGAGTAGCGACTATGATGCCAGCGATAAAGCCACGCAATTATTTTATGCTGAGGCTCAAAATAAACTTCTTTTTGCTATTACAGGACAAACAGCGGCTGAGATTGTTGTAAGCCGTGCTAATGCCTCAGAGCCAAATATGGCAATAATGAGTTTTAAAAGTTCTAAAGTTCGTAAAGAAGATATATACACCGCCAAAAATTATCTAAGCGTTGATGAGCTAGATAGCCTAAATCGTTTCGTTGTCGTGTTTTTAGAAACAGCGGAGTTAAGAGCTAAAAACCGTCAAGACATTACTATGGAGTTTTGGAGAGAAAATATCGACCGTATTATAGCGTTCAATGACAAAGAGGTGCTCAAAGGGCATGGAAACATTAGCAATGAGCAGATGAAAAAAATGGTTGAATCTATTTATGAAACTTTTGATGAAAAACGAAAAAAATACGAAGCTATCGAAGCAGATAATCAAGACCTTCAAGAATTAGAACAGCTTGAAGCGAAGGTAAAGAAACGATGAACCAAAATGACAACGGCACTATCAACGTTGCTGTGTGATTTGAGGATAGTTTGCTTTTCCTGCGTCAATCTCAAATAGCAGAATTTTTAGCATGACCCTCTCAAAATCCCTCTACACCAGAGCCATTCAATGCCCAAAATCCCTCTGGTTAAAAAAGTACAAACCAGAGGAATTGAGCCAACCCGATGCCAGTGCTAAAGCACGATTTGAGATGGGTAATGTTGTGGGAGATTTGGCATGTGAATTGTTTCCTGATGGGCATGAGATTCCTTTTGATGCACACGATTTTAAAAGCATGGCGAGGCTTACCCAAGCGTATCTTGATGAGGGTGTGGAAAACATCTACGAGGCGACGTTTATCTTTGAGGGCATCGTAGTGATGGTGGACATCTTGCGCCAAACGCCTCTTGGCTTAGAGCTGTATGAAGTGAAGAGTTCCACGGATGTGAAGCCTATCTATCTGCATGATGTTTCCATTCAGCTGTATGTTTTAGAAG
>JAFLKZ010000136.1:4093-4978 GCA_019162915.1 Campylobacteraceae bacterium | reverse complement strand
TTGACGTGGCGTTTATTGGTGTTCCTGTCGTGGATTGTTTTGGCAATGCCAATGGCTATATGGGGCGTTCAAAATGTGGTTCTTTGGGTTATGCAATGAGTGATGCGAAGAGTGCTAAGTATGTAATCGTGCTCTCAGAAGCGCTTGAAGCTTATCCTAATGTGCCCTCAAGTATTTCCCAAGACCAAGTTGACTGCGTTGTTATTGTCGATGAGGTAGGAGATCCTTCAAAGATAGGGGCAGGTGAAACACGAATGACAACCAATCCAAAAGAGTTGTTACTTGCAAGTCATACCGCTAAAGTCATCGAACACTCTGGACTTTTTAAAGAGGGCTTTAGTCTTCAAACGGGAACCGGTGGAGCATCTTTGGCGACGACTGTCTTTTTAAGTGAAAAGATGGAAGAAAAAGGAATAAAAGCAAGTTTTGGACTAGGTGGCATTACAGGGACGATGGTGTATATGCTTAAACGTGGTTTGATTAAAACACTTTTAGATGTGCAAAGTTTTGATGAGTTTGCCGCAAAATCATTGGGTGAAAACAAAAATCATATCGAAATAAGTGCTAATGAATACGCAAACCCAAGTTCCAAGGGTGCTGCGATAAAACAACTTGATATCGTTGTTTTAAGCGCATTAGAAGTAGATATGAACTTTAATGTTAACGTTATCACGGGTTCAAAAGGGCTTCTTCGTGGTGCCTCTGGTGGACATTGTGATACGGCAGCGGAAGCAAAACTCGCTATCATCGTTGCACCTCTAACACGAGGACGCATTCCCACCATTGTTAAAAGAGTCAATACGATAGTAACGCCAGGCTCTTCGGTGGATGTGGTCGTTACAGACCAAGGTATAGCTGTAAACCCTAAAAATGCAGGACTCAAAG
>JAFLKZ010000136.1:0-4083 GCA_019162915.1 Campylobacteraceae bacterium | reverse complement strand
CAAAGAAAGATTGCAAAAAGCGGGTTTACAGGTAGTCGATATTGAAGAGTTGTGTGAACGAGCCATAAAACTGTGTGGTGCTCCAGAAGAGATACACTATAAAGACAAAATCGTAGCGGTCATTCGCTACCGTGATGGTTCCGTTATCGATGTGGTAAGGCAACTTGCTTAAATTGCATGGATAAAGAGGCAACACTTCAAGAAATATTGCGAGGTAAAGAAGAGAGAGTTTTAAAGCAACAAGAATTTTTAAGTTGCTTTGGCTCCTCTTTAATCTCCTTAAGCATCAATATCCCTGGTGCCATTAAACTTTCCTACGAATCTTTGGTTATCTATGAAGAGGCACTTGAAGCACTTCACTCTCTTAACTTAACGATACTTCACACATTTCAAAAAATTGACATTACGGGGGCGGAGGCGATATTTGCTATTCAATCCAATGCCACTTCTCTTAAAATGCTGACATGTAACATAGAATCTACCCATCCTTTGGGAAGATTTATGGATATCGATGTGCTTGATTTTCAAGGCAATATTGTGTCAAGAAAAGCATTAGGACATACGCGCAGAAAATGTTATCTCTGTGATAATGACGCTTTTATCTGTGGAAGAGCGCAAAAACACTCTCTCAAAGAGCTTCAAAAGGCAATTTCTCATACTGTGAAAAAACATGCTTTGGGAAAATACATGGCTCAGTTGTCCTATATGGCGATGAAAAAAGAGGTAGAACTCACTCCCAAACCAGGTTTAGTAGATAGTAACAATAGCGGAGCGCATCAGGATATGGACATTCACACTTTTTATGCAAGTATGGACGCCATCAAACCTTACATAGAACAATTTACAAAGTCTTATAGTGAAAATGCCGTGGTAATGTTTGAAAACCTGCGTCTTATTGGGATTGCGTGTGAAAAAGCGATGTTTAATGCCACCAAAGGGGTCAATACCCATAAAGGGATGATTTTTTGTTTAGCTATTGTGTGTGGTGCAATAGCTAAAATATACCATGAGCAAAAAAACTTTACATGTAAAGTTTTACAAGAAGAAATTAGCATACTTTGTGGCGATCTCGTCGATAAAGATTTGGTAAAAGAAAATCCTTACACAGCAGGAGCTAGGTTTTTCTATGAAACAGGTTCCATGGGTATAAGAGGTGAAGCTCAAAGTGGATTTTCCACAATTTTTGAGATAAGCTTACCTTTTTTTATCAACACTAGAATGCTTTTAGGTGAAGAAGTAGCGTTAAAACAGACACTTTTAAAGCTCATGTCGAAGCTAGATGATAGTACGCTTTGGTCAAGAGGTGGAATAGAGGGATTAGTCCACGTCAAGTCAAAATCATTGCAAATAGGTTTACATGTAAAGAACAATATAGATAGCATAGATAAAGCGCTTCACGCTTTTGATGAAGAACTTATCTCTCTTAATCTCTCGCCTGGGGGAAGTGCAGATTTACTTGCTCTCACATGGCTTATCTCCCATATTGTGGATAATTAAGCAAAATAGTGTTATGATTTTTGAAGTTTACAAAGGGAAATAACCGATGATTTTAATGATAGATAATTACGATAGTTTTACGTACAATATTGTTCAGTACTGCTTAGAATTAGGTGCAGACTTGAAAATAATAAGAAATGATGAATTAACTTTACCGCAAATAGAAGCATTGCACCCTGAAAAAATTATCATTTCTCCAGGCCCTGCAACACCCAATGAAGCGGGAGTAAGTCTTGAAGTCATTAGACATTTTGCGGATAAAATACCTATTTTAGGTATTTGCCTTGGAGTTCAGTTAATGACCAAGGGATCAAGCGATTGGTCAAGTCTTTGGCGGAAAAGTAGTGAGAGCTAAAAAAATGATGCATGGTAAAACTTCTATTACGAAACAACTCCATAACAGTTGCCTTTTTGAAGGACTTCCTGAGACATTTATAACAACAAGATACCATTCATTGATAGTAGAACAAGAAAATTTGCCAGAAGTAATTGTTCCAACGGCATATAGCACTGATGACCATGAGATTATGGCACTTGAGATAAAAGATAAACAGATTTTTGGCGTGCAGTTTCACCCAGAATCTATCTTAAGTGAACATGGTTATGCAATTTTAAATAACTTTTTAAAATTATGAAAGAAAATATCCTTTTATTTCTCGTTGTCGCCATTAGCGGGCTTTGTTTAATCTATGGTTCACAAGATATCTCTATTGGTTATGATGAAGCAAGTACTTTTTTTTACGGTAAAAATTTAACGCATTATATCGTTGCATTTTCTACTAAGATCTTGGGGCAGAATGATTTTGCACTAAGATTACCTTTTATCATTTTTCATCTCCTCTCTATCATCTTACTTTATAAAATAAGTAAACCATTTTTGAAAAAAAAGATAGATAGGATTTTATCGATTACTATTTATGCCCTTTTGCCAGGGGTGAATAGTGTCGCTCTCTTGGTCAATAGTGGCTCAATTGTTATATTTTTAACGCTTTTGTTTGTGTATCTTCATATGCGCGAAAAGATTATTCCTTCCTATATTGTTTTGATTTTATCTTTATTTGTAGACAATTCTTTTGTTATATTGTATCTTGCTCTTTTTTCTTATGCCATATTTAACCGCAAATCAGACATGCTCTTTTTAACCCTTATTTTATTTGGGCTATCTATGTATATGTACGGTTTCGATACAGGTGGAAAGCCTAAAGGCTATTTTATAGATACATTAGGAATTTACGCCATTATTTTTTCTCCATTATTATTTTTATATTTCATTTACGCGTTGTATAGAATTTTGATTAAAGAAGAAAAAAACTTATTATGGTACATTTCATTTTTTTCCCTTCTTTTCTCTTTATTGCTCTCTTTACGACAAAAACTTTTACTTGAAGATTTCGCACCCTTTGTAGTTTTAGCCATTCCTTTGATGATTAAAGTGTTTTTCAATAGCTATCGTGTTCGATTACCTGTATTTAGAAAGCTTCACACACTCTTCTTTGGATTGATCATTTTTTCACTCGTCTCAAATACATTGGTAATCTTTTTTAATAAACCGCTATATAGATTGATAGATGAGCCTTCGAAGCATTTTGCTATTAACTATCATATCGCTAAAGAGTTAGCCTTTGAACTTAAAGTCATTGGTGTACAAAATTTGAGTATTAGAGATGAAAAAATGGCATTGAGATTAAAGTTCTATGGCATTGAAAAAGGTGAAGACTATATCTTGAGTACAAAAAAAGAGGCAGATGGCTACATTAAGCAAATTGATATTGCTTATTTTGGAAAAAGTGTCAAAACTTTTTATCTCTATCGTATTTAGTGAAAAGAGCCCATATGCAAAAAGCGTTTACGATGATTGAACTGGTTTTTGTTATTGTTATTGTGGGAATTTTATCTTTTGTAGCAGCATCAAGTTTTCAGAGAAATGTTTTACAAGAAGCTGCGGACCAATTAGTCAGTCATATAAGATATACGCAACATTTAGCGATGATGGATGATAAGTTTGACGCTAATGAAACACAATGGTTTATGCGACGATGGACACTTCGTTTTCAGCAAAACTTAGTATACACGACGTTAGTACCTCATAATACTTATAATGGAGTTTGGGCGTATACGATTTTTTCTGATTTACCAAACTTTTCTCAGCATGTACCAGATTTAGCAGGTATGGCTAAAAATCCAGAAAACCCTAATCAATATTTAAGTGGCGGATATGATAATGTGTTACATGTAGATGATGCTACTGCCATGAAGTCATTAAGGTTAAAAGATAAATATGGTGTAGAAGATATAGTTTTTGGCGGAGGTTGCCGATCGAACGTACTATATATACATTTTGATTATTTAGGAAGACCTATGAATTCCTTTCCTACTACCCATCCATATGAATTGCCTGCAGCGGGTTGGCATAAATTACTTACCTCTCCTTGTCAAATAACGCTGTGTAATGACGACTGTAGCGTTGCTACTTCTTCAAGAATAACAGTTCTAATTGAGCCAGAAACAGGCTACACACATATTCAATAATTCCCCAAAACCGTTTAACCTCTTTTTAAGGTGTGTCTGTATATAATTTCGTCCTCG
>JAFLKZ010000121.1 GCA_019162915.1 Campylobacteraceae bacterium | reverse complement strand
ATGTTGTTGTTGGAAAAGTTGTTTCTCTTGAAAAACATCCTAATGCCGATAAGCTCAATGTCTGTCAAGTTGATATTGGCACCAGTGTAGAGCAAATTGTGTGTGGTGCCAAAAATGTAGCAGCAGGCCAGATGGTGGCAGTTGCTACTATCGGCGCCGTTTTACCAGGTGGCATTAAAATTAAAGCTGCAAAACTTCGTGATGTGATGTCCTGCGGTATGCTTTGCTCCTCTAGTGAACTTGGACTTCCAAAAATCAATGATGGTATTATGATACTTGATGAGAGTATCGGAGAGCTAAAAATCGGAAAGAGTTTGAGTGAATACCCTCTTATAAATGATGATATTATCGAGATTGGCTTAACCCCAAATCGTGGAGATTGTCAGAGTATTTATGGTGTAGCGAGAGATTTGAGTGTATTTTTTGATTTAGAGGTAAAAGTCTTAGGAGAAAAAGAAGACGAAGATAATCAGCCAGGTATTGGGCGTGTACTCAATATCAATGGTAGCGAAGCACTTGATGGCTCTTACATGTATAAAGTGTTTGATAATAAAGAGATTCAAGTTCCTCTCATTGTAGAACTTCGATTAGGATTTGCACAAGTTGAAAATAGTTGTTTACTTGGAAAACTCGTTGATTATGCTACTTATGTCAGTGGTGTACTACTTCGTGCCTATAATCATGAGTGCTTTGGTGCTCAAAATGACAAGGCAAAAATAGTTCTTAGTAAAGATGAAAATGGCTTAGATGCTATTTTTGCACAAGGTAAAAAAGTAGCACTTTGCGGTATTGCGCAAGAGGAAGAGTGTAAAGCTAGTGCGAGTGATGCACGCATTATTATCGAGGCAAATTATACGCATCCTGATATTATTTCTACTAGAAGTGCTAATAAAAAATTAAATGCAGATAAGCATTTATACCGTTCATCAAGAGGAAGCGAACCACATCTCTCTTTTGGACTAAACTATTTTTTAAAGATGGTTAACAAAAAATCGACCATCATGCCTTACGCGGATGCTCAACAAATTATACAAGATTACGATGTAACAATCATCAATATACATCAATCAGAACTAACAGAGATGATAGGGGAAGAAATTCCTAAAAATAGAATTATAAAAATTCTTAAAAAATTAGGGTTTGGTGTGAATTTTGCTTTTGAGCAAGATGTTATCAATATCAAAGTACCACAATTTAGACATGATGTCCTCAATACGCAAGATATTTGTGAAGAGATTGTTAGGGTTGTTGGCATTGATAACATTACATCAAAACCTTATATTTTTGCAGAAAAACTTAAAATAAATCAAGCGTATATCGACTTTAAAAAAAGACAAATGTATCGCCATAAAGCAGTTGCGGTAGGATTTTTTGAAACATTGCATTTTGTATTTGATGATGCCAAAGATTTAGTCAAATTCAATCTTCCCCGTCTTCACGATGCGCTGAATGTTGCCAATCCTATCACCAGTGAGCTTAATACGCTCAGAACCTCTTTACTCCCTAATATTCTTAAAGCCGTGAGCCAAAATCTTAAATTTGGTAAAAAACGAGTGCCTCTTTTTGAAGTAGGCAGTGTTTTTGATGAGAATAGAGTAGAGAGTAAAAAAATAGCTTTTGTTTTTAGTGGTGAAGATGGTATCGCAGATGTGACCAATCATGGTAAACCAAAAGAGATTGATTTTTTTGCATTTGCCGTTAAGATACAAAGTGCTATTGGTCATTTTGAATTAGTACCACTTTTAGAAGTCAATGGACTCTCAAGCCCTTATGAAGCAGCTTCAGTGATAATAAATGGCATCAATGCTGGTTACATAGCACGTGTTAATATGCAAGTGGAGAAAGATTTTGATTTGAGCCGAACGTATGTGTGTGAGCTTGATTTTAATGTGCTCTCTAGTGAGCGAAAAATTGCTAAAGAATATTCTAAATTTCCTTCTACTTCAAGAGATTTGAGTTTAATGGTGCCTTTTGACATGCAATATATCACGTTAGAACAATTTATTAAAACAATTACGCCTAAAGAATTAATTAAGTTTTCTCCAATTGATAGGTTTGAACATGAAAGTTTTGGTGATAACGTCAGTTTAACCCTCAAGCTACAGTTCCAATCAAGTGAAAAAACATTAGAAGAAGAAGATATTGCTAAAGCAACACAGCTGATGTTAGCGCAAATCAAAGAAAAATTTGGAATTACGATACGATGAAAAAAATGATAGTTTCCCCGCTTGGTGGATTTGATTTTGAAACGGATAAAATTGCTAGTGACAAGTCTATGTCACATAGATGCGCTATTTTTTCACTTTTAAGTGATAAGCCTTCCACCGTTTGGAATTACCTTCAAGCTGAGGATACACTTTGTACGTTAAGCATTGTAGAGTCTTTAGGTGCTAAGATTGAAAAAAAAGAGGGTGTTCTTATTATTACACCACCACATGAAGTTGTTGAGCCACCGTTAATTTTAGACTGTGGCAACTCTGGAACGGCGATAAGACTTTTGATGGGATTTTTGTCTACATGTAAAGGTTTTTTTGTTCTTTCTGGCGATTCCTATTTGTGTTCTCGACCTATGAGAAGAGTAGCTGACCCACTTCGCCACATTGGTGCGATGATTGATGGAAGAAGTGAGGGAAACTATGCCCCACTTGGTATTCGTGGGCAGAGTCTTAAGTCTTTTGACTACGAAAGTAAAATTGCTTCAGCACAAGTTAAAAGTGCATTGATTCTAGCTGCTTTGAAGGCGCAGGATGTGTGCACGTTTAGTGAGCCAGAACTGAGCCGTGACCATAGTGAGCGTATGCTTAGAGGTATGGGCGCAAAGGTCGAATCACAAGGGCTGAAAGTCACTATTTATCCTCAAAAAAGTCCTCTGAAACCGCTTAATATCAAAGTACCCAATGACCCATCAAGTGGTTTTTTCTTTGCCGTAGCTGCTGCTATCACCAAGGGAAGTAGTGTGGTTTTGAAAAATATGCTTCTCAACAAAACACGCATCGAAGCTTATAAAGTTCTCTCCCGCATGGGTGCGCACGTAGAATTTATAGAAACAGACAACACTTATGATAGTGTTGGAGATATTATCGTAACGGGAAAAGAGCTACATGCCGTGTGTGTTGAAGAGAATATCTCATGGTTGATTGATGAACTTCCTGCTCTTTCGATTGCTTTTGCATGTGCAAGTGGAAAAAGTGTTGTTAAAAATGCTCAAGAACTTCGTGTTAAAGAGAGTGATAGAATCTCAAGTGTGGTTAAAAATCTCCGTTTATGTGGCATAAGTGTAGAAGAGTTTGAAGATGGCTATGAAGTGGAAGGTGGAGCGTTGCAAAGTGCTACTATTAACAGTTTTGGAGATCACCGTATTGCCATGAGTTTTGCTATTGCTGGGATTATTGCTAAGATGCACATCGAAGATATTGATTGTATTAACACCTCTTTCCCAAATTTTATAGAGCTTTTATCACAGATTGGAAAAGTTGAATAATGCATATTAAATTAGCGACAAGTTATGGTTTTTGTTTTGGGGTTAAAAGAGCCATTAAAATTGCCGAAAACTCTCACAATGCCTCAACGATTGGACCTTTAATACATAATAACGAAGAGATTAATCGTTTAAAAGAGAATTTCAATGTTAAAACATTGCATCATATTAGTGAAGCTAAGGGGATAGAAAAAGCGATTATTCGAACCCATGGTATTCCCAAAAAAGATTTAGAAACCTTGCAAGCGCAAAATATTGAAGTCATCAATGCAACGTGTCCCTATGTCACTAAGCCACAAGAGATTTGTGAAAAGATGAGTAAAGAGGGCTACGAGATAGTTATTTTTGGCGACGCTGACCATCCCGAAGTCAAAGGCGTTGAGAGTTATGCCATCAATGGGGCTATTGTTGTTCAAAGTATAGAAGAGTTAGAACGTGTTAAATTTCTTGGCAATAAAATAGCCGTAGTTTCTCAAACGACTCGAAAAATAAATGAATTTTTAAAAATAACCAATTATTTAGAGACACACTATAAAGAAGTAAGAGTCTTTAATACCATCTGTAATGCGACTTTTGAAAATCAAGATGCGGCAAAAGAGTTGGCTAAAGAATCTGATGTTGTCATCGTTATAGGCGGTAAAAATTCATCTAATACAAAGCAATTGCATAGCATTTGCAAAGAGTATTGTGAGGATAGTTTTTTAGTCGAGAGTGAAAAAGAAATCGATCCAAACTGGTTTTTAAATAAAAAAATGTGTGGTGTGACAGCTGGAGCATCAACACCAGATTGGATAATCGAAAAAATTATTGGAAAAATAAGCGAAATTAAAGTATAATAGGCAACTTTTACATATTAAAATCAATCAAAAGGGTACAAAATGGTTAATGAGGCGAACGGAACTGTTCATAATGAGGTCGTAGACGAGAATGAGGAGATGGATTTTGCGGCTATGTTAGAAGAGTCTTTTAAAGATTCTGAAAGAGATGCACTGATTAATGGTGTTGTTGTAGCAATCAAAGAGGATATTATCCTTGTTGATGTTGGCAAGAAGTCTGAGGGACGTCTTAATGCGTCAGAAGTGATGGATGAAAACGGCAATATAACATGCAAAATCGGCGATGTCATTGCCGTAGTAATATCAGGTTTCAGAAACGAAAGACCGATGGTTTCACACAAGAAAGCCCTTCGTAAAGAAAGAGTTAAAGCATTTATCGCTAACTACAAAGAAGAAGATGATGTCGTTATTGATGTTAAAGTCACTGGCAAAAATAAAGGCGGATTTATAGCTGAAAACAAAGATGGAATCGAATTTTTCCTTCCACGTTCACAAGCAGCCGTTAAAGACATGGACACATTAGTAGGAAAAGCATTAAAAGTTAAAATTATTAAAATCGATAGTGAAACAGAATCTATCATCGCTTCTCGTAAGAAGTTTTTAGATGACGAGAGAAAAAAACGTAAAGAAATCGTTCAAGAATTAATCGACAGAGATGAAGTTGT
>JAFLKZ010000034.1:2399-5155 GCA_019162915.1 Campylobacteraceae bacterium | reverse complement strand
TATGAGAACAAGCACTCTCGTTTAACAAATCCTTGATGAGTTTTTTGTTTATCATAATTGTGAAGTTGCAAGAGATGTTCCCTTGCATAAAGACAGTAACATGTTTTGATGGTTTAAAGCTATAGTAAAACTAACTTTTCTGTTTTTGTGTCATATCTATAATTTATTATTTCACCTGTTATGATAAGTTCAATTACTTGCTCAATAACTTCAAGGGGTAAAATAAACCATTCACGCGGTGTATATCGCTTTCCACTCTCTCCAAAAATGTCAACATTTAGGCAAACTTTACCAAAAAATTTGTGTATAAGTTGCTCAAATTTTTGAGTGTTCATGTTGTAAGTTTCATAAACGCTTAGAATTTTAACGGGCGCCATAAGGTAGGTTGGCTCATTTATAGCATTTTTTATTCTCTCCTTTACGGGGATGGTTGAGTAGCCTATTTTGTACAGATTTTTTATTGATGCTATTTTGTCGTCACAGCTTTTGGATTCTAAAATGTAGATATACCCACTTTTTTCATCCTCGTCTGATATTTGACTCAACCCATCCAAAACCCTATCATCTTGCAAACTTACACAATAGCCATCATCATATAAACCTTTGCCAAAAGACCTTAAAAGCATATTTGATTGCGTGCCATTTTCAAATATTATTTTAGTTCTTGAATCCAATTTGTTAAACTTATCTTTTTTTGGATTTTCTATCTTCTCCAGATACGCCAATACACCTTTTAAAATGAAAAAGCTACCATCTTTAAAAAACTTTTCATTAAATTTAGATAGCTTCCTTGAACCACTTTTTAAATCTTTTTGGACTTCGCTAAAAAGATGTTCATATTTGCCAAAGTTTTTACACGGTCTTCTTTGAGCAACAAAGTCCGTTTGCTCTCTCTCTTTTGAAATGTGTTTCAACGTAAATATATCATCACTATCTTCACTTCCAAGAAGTCCAAAAACATCATCATTTAAAATATCATCGATTGAATTTATCTTGACTTCTTGCAAGGTGTTAAATCTATCATAAGGTTTTAGATACTCAATTTTTTCTGGATTTTGTCTAAGACCCTCTAGTCTTACATGTAAAGCTCTCTCGTTCATATTGGTCGATTTTTGAGGCTCTCTTTCATTTTGCTCTATAAAGGCGTTTATCTCTTCAAAACTTGACACCAATCTATCATCTTCGTTGATAGGGTGAACTGTTGCTCGAGGTTCACTTAAAAGACCAAGTGGGTCACCTTCTAAAATTGCATCAAGTGAAAACTCTATGAGTTTATCCATTTGCTTTATCTCGTCTAAGTTTATTGAGATAGATAAGCGCTTCTGCCATTCTCTTTTCCGTAAAGTCTCTACTGTTCAAATCAGGAAGGCGTCCATGTTCACTTTTAAATGCAGGGATTTTTTTATAGAGAATTATTGCTTCTTCGGGTGTCATCTCAATGCGTGTAGCTTCTATGCTCTCTTGTATCAACTTTAAAACATGCGTTGTAACGGACTTTGACAAAATCTCAAAAGCCTTTTGAAACGGATTTATCTGGTCTATCAAATCAATATTAAGCTCATCAATATTGACAAATTTATCTGCCATTTTGATAAACTTTTTATCGCCACTTTCGATAATCTGCCCATTTTTGACCACACTATCAACCACGACATGCTGGCGTAACTCTTCTACCTCAGCCTCATCTAAATCAGGGTATTTCATTTTGATAATTTTAGGTATGAGTACCCTATTGATAACCTCTGCATCAAGATTTCCAGGGATTGCTTTTATCATCACTTCGTCTTGCAAGATGGTCGCTTTTAGATCATTAAGGTCTGATTCGATGATGTTTTCTACTCTTTTACTCGTTGGTGGCTTATAACCTCTTATTTTGAGTTCGCCTTTTTTATTTGGCTCGCTGTCATTTTCAAATCGTGGTTTAAACTTAAAATTTGGTGCTAAAACTTGCTCCATCAAAAGTGAAGCGGTAATCGCCTTTAACATGTTATTTACAGATACTTTTACTTCATCATTTTGTGCATCAGGCTGGGCTATGAGGTTGGTAAATTGTGCATGGATCTTGTTGTTACTATCTCGCGTGGCTCGTCCGATGATTTGGATGATTTCCGTCAAAGAACTTCTATAACCAACCGTCAAAGCATGCTCACAATAAGGCCAGTCAAAACCCTCTTTTGCCATACCAAGAGCGATGATTAAGTCCATATCGTCAACGCTTTTTATATTTCTTAGGTATGTTACGACCTTTTCTCTCATCTTTGGATCGTCATTGACCAAATCCGCTACTTTCAAAAGTTTGCCATCACTTGCTCTTTTCACGATGATGATGCCCTCTTCCGTAGTTTGCATAACCGTTCCGATGATGTCAAGGATAGTACCTACCTCTTTGTGTTTGTCTTTTGTAGATTCGCCAGAGTTTACATTTGGGATATGGAGTATCGTTTTTTTATCAGTATCGAGTATGTCGGCTATGGCACTTGTATAGCGACCTTGATAAAAATGATAACCAATGCCCAATGATTTTAAATGCTCATAACCATTTAACTGTTCATAGTAGTTATAAGTTACTTTTGAAAACTTAGCCTCATCTTCTGGCAATAAAACAGGTACGCTATCGCCCCTAAAGTACGACCCCGTCATAGCGACTATATGAGCGGTTGAGTTTGGTATGACACTTCTTAAAAGTTCCCCTAGTTGATTTTCCCCATCGGCAGAGACATGATGAAACTCATCAATAGCCAATAAACAATTATCAA
>JAFLKZ010000034.1:0-2389 GCA_019162915.1 Campylobacteraceae bacterium | reverse complement strand
CTAGAATCTTCTAACTCTTTATATGCAAAACGAAGTGTCGCATGGGTACAGATAAGTATCTTCTCATCACTTTCCATAAACTTTTTAAAAGCTGCTACCTTGCTTTTATCGCCATCAGCCGTACATAAGTTATACAGTGGATTTGGCTCCCATGAGGCAAAAAAACCATTTGCTTTTAAATCAGTCGCACCAAATGACCCACCGATTGACCTCTCTGGAACAGCCACTATCACTTTTGAGATACCTTGATGATAGAGTTTATCCAAAGCCACAAACATCAAAGCTCTTGATTTTCCAGATGCGGGTGGAGCTTTGAGTAACAAATACTGCTCATTTCTGGCTTCATACGCCTTTTCTTGCATATCTCTCATGCCAAAGTTATTGGTCTTTTTACTCTCGCCCGTTTGAGCGTATGTTACTTCTATGATGTTTGTCATTTCAACCTCTTTATATCTTCTTCAAGCTCTTTTAAACTTTGGAATTTTTGTTGCTCTTTTTGTATCTCTTTATATTTGATATATTCAATTTCACTTTTTGCCTTTGCAATTTCATGGCTAATTTTTCCTGCATGAGTTAAAAGTTCTCTACTGTTTAATGAAATAACCATATCAAGTCTTGCAACCCAGTCTTTCATGTACATCGGTATTTGTTGCATCGCCATCGTTTCAGCAAATGCCAAATACTGTTCAACTAAAAGCCCCAATAGTTTAATCTCTTCTTCACACAAATAATTTTTGGCAATACTGACATCTTTTTTTGTAAGATTTTTTTTCTCTTTATCAAAAGAATCCATTCCTAAAAGCGGTTTGTTTATATCTACTCTATTATGAACCAACTCAGCAGCAGTTTGTGAAGACACCGCCCATAAAAGCTTGTTTTGTACGATTTTGAAAAACGCTACGGTTTTTTCGTCATTTGGATCATAGTCTATACTTGTCATATAAATATCTTTGATTTTTTGATAAAAAAATCTCTCACTTATCCGTATCTCTCTAAGGCGGTTTTGAAGTTCATCAAAATAGCTCATAGAATTACCGTTTTTAAATCGCTCGTCATTGAGCACAAAACCTTTGGCTATGTACTCACGAAGCTTGTCATTTGCCCAGATACGAAACTTTGTACCTATAGAAGAACGTACCCTAAAACCAATCGCGACAATCATGTCTAGGTTGTAAAAATCCACATCTCTAGCGACTTCCCTACTACCTTCCATTTGAACTGTTCGGTAATTCCGAACAGTTGAAGAGTGACTCAGTTCTCCCTCTTCAAAAATTGCTTTGATATGCTCACTGATAGTTGATTTTGCTTTGTCAAACACTTCACATATTTGCATTTGAGAGAGCCAAATAGACTCATCTTCAAATCTTACATCAACTTTTATTTTTCCATTCTCGTTTTGATATATTAAAATATTACTATTATTCATCACTTCAACCTCCCCAAAATCTCCAAAGCTTCCATCTCAAATTTAGAAAATGCAAACCACTTTTTGCCCAAGTCTTTCAAACTTGCCCCGATGTGATACATCTGCGTACCATCAAGTATCAAAAATCTATCGTGGGCTTTTTTGAACTCTTTCAGTTCTATATTTTTATATTGCGATTGATATTTTTGATAATCAAGGCGAAGTTGTTTAGTGATAGCTTGTGTGTATATTTTTATTTTTAAGTTTGGATATTTACTAAAGAGTGTAAAAACGGTGTCATCTATATAGTTATCTATAAGCACCACTTCACTTTTTGCACTCTTTAACAAATCATTGACAAAAGCATAGGCATCATAAATTTGCCCGTCAAAAAAAATTCCCTCACTAGGTTTTTTATTTTTGTCTTCTAATGCTTCAAATAATTTGTCAAAATTTTTATCGTGCAAAGAGAGCCTTTGCTCAATTCTTTCAAATCGCTCATAAGTAACGATATTTTGTGATATTAGCTGTCTCATACTTGCAAAAACTCTAATGATTGATACCGTTACTTGTGAAGCAACTTTGCTTTTTAGGATAGTTGCCAACATATAAATGCCTTGCTCTGTAAAGACTTTTGGGTTTGTTCTTGTTTTAGCAAAGGTTGTGGTCGAAACTTTCGACCGCAAAAAATCAAACTCACTCTCATTAAGCTCAAAATAAAAGTCTTCTAAAAATTTATCTTGATTGTTCTTCACTGCTTCGTTAATTCGTTTTGTCTCCACTCCATACAACTCCGCCAAATCCCTATCTAACATCACTTGAAGTCCACGGATAGTGTGGATTTTCTCTTGTAGGTTTTGATTATCAGCTATTTGTAGTTCATTTTTCATCTTATTCTCCCTAAAATCTCCAACGCTTCCATCTCAAACTTAGAAAATGCAAACCACTTTTTGCCCAAGTCTTTCAAACTTGCCCCGATGTGAT
>JAFLKZ010000015.1 GCA_019162915.1 Campylobacteraceae bacterium | reverse complement strand
ACGGAATCAATCTTTTTTCGTCTGCACCATACCAAAAAAGTTATGGTATCCGATACAAGGGTAAAAAGTGAATCTTCACGGATGGAAAAGATATTATCTTTAGGGACGGTATTGAGGAGAGTAAGACTCGGAGCATTTTTTTTGAATATTACAAAATAAAGTTCGCACCCCTCATTTTTCAATTTTTGCATCATGGGATCACACAAAATTGCACTTCCCATTTCGCTGAGTTCTATCATGAGTACATTTTTGGCCCTTTTAGGGGTATAAAACGCAAAAAACGGTTTTAGAAGATAGGTGGAGAGTGCGCAAAGCGGAATTCCTGTCCAGTAGTCAATTTTACGCATTACATCAATATTCATACGGGTTTTCCTTAGGCAATATTTTTTGAATTAATCCACGTTGCAAAACCCGGCAGAGAAGAAACAATGAGAATAACACCATACGCAATCGAAACCGCCATAATCGCCTCTTTACTCGCACCGCTCATGGAAAACAGCCCTACCATAGCACCCTCACGAACGCCCCATCCTGCAAATGAAATGGGAAGAATGGTGAGAAGAATAACAAGCGGCATAAGGCAAAGGAAGGCTCCTACTTCTATTCCCAAATTCGCCGCAACCGAAATAATGTAGATACATAAGATTGAAAAAAGATGAATGATAACCGAGAGAGAAATTTGTAAAAATGCTTTTTGTCTGGTTTCATACACTTTATAAAAACGTTTTGAGAGTTCACCTAGAATCCTAAGAGTCGGAAAACGGTTAAAATTAATCATTTTATGAAGAATCAATAAAAGAAGGAAGCCCGAGAGTCCACCTGCGCTGATGAGAAAAACGGTATTTGTAATCGTTGATGTTAAAAAAGCAGGTGCTAACAATAATGCAAATAGACTAATTAAAAGCAATCCTATGAGCCCCACAACTCTGTCGATAAAAATTCCATACAAAGAATCACCGATTTTATATCCTTGATCTTTAAGTGCAATAAGCCGTATTGCATCGCCTCCTACGCTTCCGGGAAGTGCTTGGGAGAAAAAAAAGCCTTTAAAGTAAAGTTTTTGGTAAAAAACATTATCACCTCCAAAAGCCAATGAGTGCATTACTAATTTCCATCGGAAGGCGGCTATGGCAATACTGATGAATTGAAACACTAAAGCAATAGCAAGGAGATAATAATTCATTGTATAAAAAAGCTCCGGAAGCTGAGAATAATCCAGCTTTTTAGATAAAAACCAAAAAGCAAAAGTTGCAAAAATAATTTTTATCCCTACTGTGAACAGTTTATTGTTAAAAATTCTTGTCAATTTGAGACTCTGTAAATGTAATATTTTTTATCTTTGAAGCCTTTTTTACGGATTGTGTATTCTTCAACAAATACGCTATTGGACCAGATTGTTTTTAGCTCATTGAGTTTATCACCGTCGCGTGCGACATAAATTCCCGGTTTTGAGGCGAAATTGTGCCCTTGCTGCCACGTATCAAACTGACTTTTTCGAGTTTGTGTTGGGATATAAACATCTTTCTTTAGATAATAGGTTAATGCTGAGGCCATGGT
Organism: Campylobacteraceae bacterium; assembly: GCA_019162915.1. GTDB lineage: Bacteria > Campylobacterota > Campylobacteria > Campylobacterales > Sulfurospirillaceae > Sulfurospirillum. Next base: position 3,682 of record JAFLKZ010000015.1, on the reverse strand, counting down.
TAGATAATCGGTATAAACATTTTCATTTGTTAGGTGTTCAATATGTTTTGCAAGTTCTTCTTGTCCAAACAGTCGATTGTGCGGGTTTCGTGCCCCTTCGAGTCCAAAGAAAAGAGGAAATTTCATAACGCCTCCGATCAGTAATGAAATAATAAGTCCCCAAATCAATGTTTTTTTCATATCGTTTTTAGCAATAAAATAGCCAACAACAATCGATGCAGAGGCAAAAGCAGGGGCAACCCAGTTAAGCTCCATCTTTTTATACAATCCCTTATAGAGGAAAAAAAGAAGAGTCAATAACGTGATGGATAAAACAAAAAATAGCCGTTCATTTTTGTAGAACTCTTTTTGGGTAAAAAGATAGAGCAAGAGAGCAAAAAATACAGGACCAAAGATACCAAACGCTCCGCCAAATAACTCTAAGTCATGGTTAAATCCAATGGATTCTCCCCCCGTAGAACTGCCGTGATAATACTGAAATAAAAAGCTTGAAAAATCATTTTGTATATTCCAAATAATGACTGGTGAAAAAATAATCAAGCCAAACAAGATTGCCAAATAGAGTTTTTTTGAGACAAAAAGTTTTGGTCTGTAGCTCGCTATAAAAATGAAATAGCTCATAAATAATAAAATACCGGTGTATTTAGAGAGTAAAGCGGCACCGCCTAGTGCTCCAGCAAGTATAAAATCTCTTGTTTTTCCCTCAAAAAAAGCTTTTGCTGTTAAATAAAGAGACGCAGCCCAAAAAAATGCAAGCGGGCTATCGGGTGTTGTAATTACAAGGCCCATTGTTACAGCGGGTGAAAAAATGAAGATTAAAAAAGCATAAAATGCCGTTTTTTCGTCAAAGAGATAGCGTGCTGTTTTGTAAATAAAATATCCAGCTCCGAACATACAAAAAATATTGACCATACGTATCTGCCAAACTGCATCACCAAAGGTCGTGAAGAGCTTGATTTGATAAGCGATCATAGGAGGGTGATCGAAGTAGCTTAATGCAAGATGGTGACTCCAAAGCCAATAGTAGGCTTCATCTTCAAAAAAAGGTAAATAGGTGTTGTAGGCTATTGCTAATAGTATATAGATAAAGGCAATAATAAAAATCTTTTGCTTCAATAAAAAGGTGGTCATATATTTTTTCCTAAATGGTTGCTGTTTTGTATGTTTCATTCGATGAAAATCGGGCATCTATAAAAGAAAAGAGTTTTTTATCAAAGATCAAATAATAGATGATTTTAGCGGTTAGATAGACAAAAATAAAAGAGAGAACAACATCACTAAAAAAATGACCCCCTTGAATAATACGTCCTAATCCAACGAGAGAACCAATCCCGATAGCCAAAGCAAGAGCCATTTTACGACGACGTTTTAGAAGCAATGCCAGAGCAATCAGGCTGTATGCTCCTCCTGCATGACCGCAGACAAAGGAGCAGTTTGTATTGCATTGATTTGCAATTGTCCATGCGGGTGTAAACATCATGGGACCATGGAACTCCATCACATTAACTGGGCGAGCTCTTCCCCAATTGTCTTTAAAGAGCGTATTAACAATGAGACCAGGTCCGATAACCATAACGCTAATAAAGTATAAAAGTAAAAGAGGTCGAATATTAAGAAGTTGTTTTTTAAAACTCAAATCAATAATAAGAATGATAAGCGCTAAAACGCTGAGTATGACAATTGGTTTTGGTATAGCGTATAAAAAAAGGACAAATGGATTCTTTGCCCAAAAAAATCCTTCTGTTGATGAATAAAATAGAGTAGAAATGAAAATATCTATTTGTGGAAACACTATAAAAATAAACGAAGCCAAAAGACTAAAAAGATAAAACCATTTAGAAATTCCTAAAAACATACATGCCTCTAAAGTTACATTTTATCAATAATTTTAACAGTATAACTATGGTGTGGCTACGGTATGGCTACTGTTTGGCTACGGTATGGCTACAGTAATCTATGGGAGAGGAGTAGGAATTAAATTTTAGTAGTGTATTCTAGTGAGGTAAAGACCATTATGCGCAGCGATGTCAGTGGAGTGGCGTTTGATACAGTTTAGCTGTTCGAGTAACTGCTCTTTGGTTGATTTACCGGATGATATACGGAGTAAAAATCCGACCATGAGACGGATTTGAGAGCGTAAAAAACCACTTCCCTCAAAACAGAGGATGAGATGCCCTTTGTGAGTGTAGGCGTAAGCACGATAGATGATACGGGTGAAATGCTCTAAATCATTTCCGCTTTTTTTAAAGAATTCAAAATTGTGGGTTCCCTCAAAAAGTTTAATAGCATCCATGATAGCTTCAGAGTTGAGAGAAGGGACGAAGGTGACGAAGTTGTCCGCAAAAGGATTGGTATGACCTTCTTTAATAATGTAACGATAAACACGCTTACGAGCTGTGTAGCGAGCATGAAATTCACTGTCAACAAATTCGATGCGTCCAATTCGGATAGAAGCAGGCAGCTGCATGTTAAGCATATCTTTGAGACGTCGCAAATCGTTCCAGTACAGTGGTAAATCAAGGTGCATGACTTGGTGTGTAGCGTGAACGCCACGATCGGTTCTTCCTGAACCTTTTGGGAGGGTATGGATCTGCAATCGCCGTAATGCAATCATGAGGGTTCCAATGACGGTATTCGTTGTGTCAGGCTGTTGTTGTGAACCCATAAACGCCGAGCCGTTGTAGCTCATCGTAATTTTGACACGTTTCAAAAGCGATTGCCTACTAATCTACGGTATAGCATATAAGTTCCGATAAACCAAATAAATGCGATCACAGGAATAGTCCAGTATATAAGCCATTTTTGCAAAAGCATTGCTGACATATAGTAGAGTATAACAGAGAGAAAAAGCCATAAATAAATCCAGCGTTTTTGATGTCGCGCATGAACAATACCCAGTGCCATCACGAGAAAAATAGATAACAATGGAAAAAAGCTAAGCAGGGTGTTCGTGATTAATATTTGCTGTTTTCTTTCACTGCGAGTATCATTCGTCCAATAATCAATCAAACCGTTATAGGTAATTATTTTATTATCAGGCGTGTCATTGATCTTAAGTTGTTCGAATTTCATATATTTAAAGGTGTCTTTATTATACGTATAACCATTTCCAGCGGTGAGATTAAGCTGCAAGATACCATTATGATTTAATAATTTTGCATGATCTGCAGTTATTAATATTTCTTCTTTAACGTCTATATTGAACAAAACAACATTATCATAAAGTTTTTTGTTGCTATCACTTTTGTTGATAAATAACATCCAGCTACCAAAATTATGCCCAAATTCTGAAGCGGTAAGGTTGAACTGTGCTTCAGCTTTTTTCGATATTAAAAAGGATTCGTTGACAATATTGAGATAGGGAGTAATAATAAGAAAGTCAGCAAGAAGTACAAGGCTAAGTAAAAATGACGGTAGTAATAAAATTTTTCCTACATAACCAGGAGACACACCCAACGAAAAAACTACCACCATCTCATTATCATTGGACAGCCGATACAAAGTTAGAGCACTTGCTACTACGAAGGCAATAGGAAGAGTATAAAACAACAGCTCGGGCAAAACAAAGAGATAAAGTTTCCCCATTTCACCCATATTAAGCTGAATAATCGCCGTATAGGTAGCCAGTTTTATCATAAAAATAACCGATGCAATGGTAAACAAGGGTATAAATATAGAGAAA
>JAFLKZ010000130.1:2412-5368 GCA_019162915.1 Campylobacteraceae bacterium | reverse complement strand
GATTGGGTTTATATCTTTGGTATTGGTCTATTTTTTTCACTCTCTCTTTCACTTTTGTGTTATTTTCTCGTTGAATTTTCTCTTTTTAATGGATTTATATTTGGGACTATTTTAGGCACTTGCCTTTCATTGTGGGCTATTTTACTAACAACTTCTACAAATCGTTATATTTTGCCTTATCTTTCTCCCAAATATTGGAAATTTTTTGCTGGTGCATTTTCTTTTCTCTCTGGTTTTATGGGAACACTCAGTGCCTATTTTTGCGCTTTAGCTTTACATGTAAAGATGCTAGAAAAGTTTGAAAACCATTTTAGTATCTTTGCTCTTTTTATAGGATTGATGAGTTATGTTATCGCCAATTTATTGTATCAGTTTATTATCATGAGCAATGCCAAAGAATACCACGAAAAACTTCTCATCAAAAGTCGTCTTAAATCTCTTGAGCGACAACTCAATCCTCATTTTTTATTTAATGCACTTAACTCTCTCGCCGAACTTTTACATGTAAACACTTCCAAAGCAGAAAGTGCACTTTTACAACTCTCAGCGTTTCTACGCTCCTCCATGAAAGAGAGCTCACTGATTTTGGTCCAAGAAGAATTAGACAATGTGGAGCGTTATGCTGCTTTAGAAAATATACGTTTTGATGATAAAATATTCTTATTTATAGATAGTCAACCCACTCTTTTAAGCCACGAAATTCCAAAATTTTCCATTCAACTTATCGTTGAAAATGCAATTAAACATGGTTTTAAACATCGAAATCTTAATATTTCAATCAGTATTACCCAAAAAGAAAAATTAGAAATTACTATTTGCAATGATGGACAACCCATCACCAATAAGAGTTTTGGCATCGGACTAAATAACCTAAAAGAGCGACTTTATCTTTTATGTGATGGCAAACTTGTTTTACAAGAAACTGCTCACCCGACATTTTTACTTAGCATTGGAGAAAAAAGATGAATATCTTAGTGATGGATGATGAAAGTTTAGCACTTAAAAGAGTGGTGAGACTTTTAAAAGAGTTGCATTATGAATGTACTGCCATAAGTTCATATCAAGAGTTTGAAGTCATCTTCCCCATCCAAGAATTTGATATTTTTATCTTAGATATCAATATGCCCGATATCAATGGCATCGATTTAGCAAAAAAAATACGTCAACAAAATCCGCATGCTTTTATCATCTTTCAAACGGCTTACGAAACCTTTGCACTGCAAGCTTACGCCGTAGGTGCTATCGATTACTTACTTAAACCATTTGCAAAAGAGGATTTGGAGCGAAGTATTTTACGGGCATTTTCTTATCAAAAAGAGAAAAAAAAGAGTACGTTGTTAAGCAAAAATGGCGATGAAACGTATCTTATCGATTATGAAGATATTATCTATATACAAGCTGATTTAAGCGAAACCATCATTCGAACAGAAAAACATTTTTCGTACCTTGACCACAAAATATCAATGATGGAAAATATCACAGATAAAGACAAATTTTTTCGAGTACACCGCTCTTTTCTGATCAATACTACTAAAATAAAACATATGAAACCGCTCATACAAAGTAGAATAGAATTTTCATTTCAAGGGATTGATGACATAGTTGTTTCAAGTAAAGAAGGTGCTAAAAAGTTTCGAGAAAAGTACAAGGAGTAAAAATAAATTGGGGATAAAGATTTTTCTATCTCTATCCCCAAATTAATGCGTGATTTAGGTTTTAAAGGTTGAAAGTGTGACGTTTAGTTTTTCAGTCATTGTACTCAAATCTTGACTTGCCACAGCAATTTCTTCTAAACTTTTAGCATTATCGACAGATATTTTATTGATGCCTTCGATTTTTTCAACGATAATATCGATATTTTGCTCCGTTTTAATATAATCACTCACCGTCTTATCGCTCATGCTCGTTGCCATTTCCATAATGCGGGTCGTCTCTTTAATTTTTGCTTCTACCGCTTCAGCGTTTTGTGTAAGTTCTTGAACTTGTTCCGAATTACTATTCATCTGCTCACCCGAATCAATAATGGATTGAACGATGACATTGATAGTTGCATTTATTTCGACAAGACTTTTTTGTGTTCTCTCCGCCAACTTTCGCACTTCATCTGCAACAACAGCAAATCCGCGTCCATGTTCACCTGCACGTGCTGCTTCTATCGCCGCATTAAGTGCTAATAAATTGGTTTGATCTGCGATATCGCTAATCACAGTTAAGACATCTTTGACTTGCTTAGCATCGTGACTTAACTGTTTCATGCGAGTGGCTAACTCCATTTCTGTTTGCGCACTTTGTTGGACTTTTTGTCCCAAAGAGATAATCTCACTGCATGCATGTTTTAAATTATTATTAGCTTTCGTAATCTCTTCTTTTGAACGTTTGGCTTCGCCCACAGAAATTTCTATCTCATTTCTTAAGTCTTGTGAAATCTTAGTTGCTTCACTGATGATGAGCGTTGAGCGCTCCACTCTTTTACTAATCTCATTGGATGTATTTGAAAGTTTATTCGAAAGCATTGCATTTTCATTGCTTGTTAATTTTGCTGAAGCTATCGTATGGTGAACTTTCTCTATAAAGTGGTTGATTTGTGTTGCCGCTTTTCCTATTTCATCTTGTCCACTCACTTCTAGTTTACATGTAAGGTCACCCTCTCCTCTAAATCAGCAGCTTTACCTGCCAATAAATCAAGTGGACGATTAACGATGCATCCTAACATAAAGTAGATAACTCCAAAAATGATGAGAACCATGATAACCCCAAAAATCAAAAGCTCCAATACTAAATATTTGATATCTGCATCAATCTTTTCTTTTTGAGATATAACGTTATTTTCAACTTCTTGAATATAAATATTGGAAACAATAATCCAATCCCAATCTTTAAAATATTTAGCATAAACCATCTTTGGCTCAATTTTTTTAGTTTGCGGATTTTCATACGAATAAACAACAAATGCACC
>JAFLKZ010000130.1:0-2366 GCA_019162915.1 Campylobacteraceae bacterium | reverse complement strand
ATCTGATACAGCTAAATCAAAAGGTTTATTTTTCAAATCTGCTTGTGCTCCATGAAAGACATAAGAATAACCTTCTTTTGTTTTTTTAATGGCAAAAAAGTATCCAGAGTCACCATATTTTAAACTTGATAATGTCTCAATAGCTCTTTCTTGATGATACTCTTTAATTAAAGACATATACTCACCCGTTCCAATGACAATATTAAGCGGTTTAAAATAAAAATTATAAGAAATTTTTCCCTCAACTTCACCTGTCAATGGATTTTTATTATAATATCTAGCGATATTATCACCACCGCTTAGAGCAGATTGGATGATGGATTTAACGGTATAATTTCCTTTGATATCTTTTCTCTCAATCAAGTTTTTGCCGATTAAACTCTCTGTTTCATGCGCTACGTTAATACCCTCAGGGGTGTAAGCAAAAAAGTATCCAGCCCCATTGTTATAACGATAGCCTTGGATAACATTGATCAGCAACTCTTTAAGAACTTTGTCCTCTAACTGTGTTTTTTTCTTATCGTAAATAGAGGTTAAAACCTCTTCAAAAGCTAATGCATCTTGCTTGATTTTATAAACGATATTGGCATCATTAGTTTTATCATAAGACGCTTTGACTGCTTCTTGTGCGATTTGTAAATAGTTTTTGACTTCTTGCTTATTGAGATTTTTGATAAGCGCTTCTTGACTTTGTATTTGAGATGCACCTAAGTTATGGGTTCCTCTTATCATAATAAGAAAAAAGATAAGCGCAATCACCGAGATAGATAGAACAAATACTAACAAAATTCTCACTTTAAGTGAATAATTCGACATCTTTTCCCCCGAAATTTTCTTTTAATTTTAGCTCTATAAAAAGATATTTATAGGACTTTATACACTATAATCAAAATTAGGCATTTATCAAAAAAGTCTATGATGATTTTAATAAGGAGAAACCATGAAATCTATACTTTGGTTTAGAAGAGATTTAAGAGTAGATGACTCTTTACTTCTAAGTCATAATGGAGAAGTTTTACCTATCTTTATTTTTGATAAAAATATCTTAGATACATTAGAAAAAAATGATAAAAGAGTGTATTTCATATTCAATGCAGTGATGAAATTGAAGTGTGATTTACAAAAAATAGGGCTTGATTTAGCTATTTTTTATAGCACGCCCCAAGAAGTTTTTACCCATCTTAAAAGAGAAAACTTCACAGATGTGTACGCGAGTATTGATTTTGATAGCTATGCTAGAAAAAGAGATGAAGAAATAGGAAAAATACTCACTTTTCATCCACTCAATGATAGCTATATTTTTGATGTTCATGAGGTTTTAAAAAGTGATGGAAACCCTTATTTGGTTTATACGCCTTATTATAAAACAGGAAAACAGCTTTACACAAAATTTCATGCATTATCGTATGTTAAAGGTACCCATATTCTTACAAAATTTGACTATGAGAGCACTTTAACACTCGAAGCTATGGGCTTTAAGCCTTTACATGTAAAGTTTATATCTCCAGAAGAAAAGTTAGATATTTTAGGGGATAAACTAGAAAACTATGCCATAGATAGAGATTTTCTAGCGCTTGATGCGACATCAAATCTGAGCGTTGATTTACGCTTTGGCACCATTTCTATAAGAGCGATTTTGCGCAAACTCGTTGAACTCAAAAAAGAAGGCATAGATACAGAGCCTTTTTTCAGACAACTTGTTTTTAGAGATTTTTATGCGTATTTACTTTACCATTTTCCAACCTTAGAATGGAAAAATTATAAATACGAAACACCCACGACTTTTAATGTAGACTATTATGAAAGATTTTGTGCCGCACAGACAGGTTATCCCCTTATCGATGCAGCTATTAATGAGCTTAAAACAACAGGCAATATGCACAACCGTGCCCGCATGGTAGTAGGCTCATTTTTTACTAAACATCTCTTGCTTCCTTGGCAAAAGGGCGAGGCTTTTTTTGCTAAATACCTTCTAGACTATGACGCATCCGCGAATGTCCTCTCATGGCAATGGTGTGCAGGAACGGGTATAGACCCACAACCCTACTTTAGGATTTTCAACCCCTATTCTCAATCTAAAAAATTTGATAAAGAAGCTGTTTATATCAAAAAATGGCTTCCACTTTTAAAAGATATTGATGCTAAAGGTTTACATGTAGAGGAATTCTTAACGAAAACTAATATCGTAGGTTATCCAAAGCCTATCGTGAAGCATGAAGAGGCACGCAAAAAATTTCTCGCCTTATTTAAGTAGACAAAAAAAGAGTACCAATGTTTAAAGAATAAGAATAGACTTCTTACAAAATTATTTCTTAGAGGACAAATCCTCCCTTTGGTCTGAGCCTCACGAAATAGTTTTGCAAGAA
>JAFLKZ010000101.1 GCA_019162915.1 Campylobacteraceae bacterium | reverse complement strand
AGACGAAGAGTTTAATTCTATTTAGGAATTTAACAATTTAAAAAGCAAAATAATTTTTTCGTTTATGCAATAGATTAGGAGAAAAGATGGCGAGATATAGAGGACCAGTCGAAAAACTCGAAAGAAGACTTGGTGTCTGCTTAGCCCTTAAAGGTGAGCGAAGACTTGCTGGTAAGAGTGCACTAGACAAGCGTCCATATGCACCCGGACAGCATGGTCAAAGAAGAACAAAAATTAGTGAGTATGGCCTCCAATTAAGAGAGAAGCAAAAAGCTAAATTTATGTATGGAGTTTCTGAAAAACAATTCAGACGTATATTTGATGAGGCAGCAAGAAGAGATGGTAATACAGGTATTAACTTAGTATTATTAATCGAAAGACGCCTTGACAATGTTGCATACCGTATGGGATTCGCAACAACAAGAAGATTTGCTCGTCAATTAGTAACACATGGACACATTTTAGTGAATGGCAAAAGACTTGACATTCCTTCATATACTGTTCGTACAGGTGATAAAATAGAAGTTTGTGAGAAAGCCAAAAACAATCCACAAATTAAAAGAGCACTAGAGCTTACTAATCAAACTGGCATCGCTCCATGGGTAGATGTTGAGAGAGATAAAGCAATGGGTGTTTTCACACGTATTCCAGAAAGAGAAGAAGTAGTTATTCCGGTTGAAGAGAGATTAATCGTTGAGCTATACTCTAAATAATTAAGTAGGTAGCATATGAAAAAAATCAATACATCAGCTTACATGCCAACTGAGATTGAAGTAGAAAATATTGCGGATAATAAAGTTCAGATTTGCGCATATCCATTTGAATCTGGCTTTGCCGTAACATTGGCACATCCATTACGTCGTTTACTTTTTAGTACTACGGTTGGGTCTGCCCCAACGGCTGTGAAAATAGAAGGCGTAACTCATGAGTTTGATAGCATGCGTGGTATGCTGGAAGATGTTGCACTTTTTATTATTAACTTGAAAAATATTCGTTTTAAAATCAAAGGTGATGAGAAGAGAATAGAAGTTAACTACTCATTCGCAGGACCGAAAGAAATTAAAGGAAGCGATTTATCTAATGATATGGTTGAAATAGCGACTCCAGAGGGTTACTTAGCAACTATCAATGAAGATGCAGAATTTAATTTTTCTTTGATTATAGAAAAAGGAATAGGATATGTTCCTAGTGAAAATATTAGAGAGTTAGTAAGTGATGAATATATCGCGCTTGATGCATTCTTTACACCAGTTAAAAAAGCAGTATATGATATCGAAAATGTTTTAGTTGAAGATAATCCTAACTACGAGAAGATTGTTTTTACAATCGAAACAGATGGTTTAGTTTCTCCAATTGAAGCTTTTAAAAATGCACTTGAAGCTATGTATAGTCAAATGTCTGTTTTTAATGGTATTTTAGATATTGCTGTTGCTCCAAAAACTGAAAGTTCAAGTGAAAGCGTAGAGCTTACTAAATTGCTACAAAGCATTGAAGAGTTAAATCTTAGTGCACGTAGTTTTAACTGTCTAGATAGAGCAGAGGTAAAATATATAGGAGAGTTGGCTCTTATGAGTGAACTTGAACTTAAAAATCTCAAAAATCTAGGCAAAAAATCTTTAGAAGAAATTAGACAAGTTATGGAAGAGAGTAGTTATCCTGTTGGATTTAACTTTTCTACAGAGATAGCAAGTTTATTGAAGAAAAAAATTGAAGATTTAAAATCTGAAGCCAATGAGGGTTAACTAATGAGACATAAGCACGGATACAGAAAGCTTGGTCGTACTTCATCGCACAGAGGTGCTTTGTTGAAAAATATGGCCATTGCAATCATAAAATATGAAAAAATTGAGACAACTGTTCCTAAAGCTAAAGAGCTTAGAGGATTTGTTGAAAAGTTGATTACTAAAGCAGGAGTTGGTGGAGACCATGCTCATAAAGCTATTTTTGCGGCGCTTCAAGATAAAGAGTGTACTAAAAAACTAGTTAATGAAATCGCGCCTAAGTATGTAGAACGTAATGGTGGTTATACTCGTATCACTAGAACGCGCATCAGAAAAGGTGACGCTGCAGAAATGGCATTTTTAGAATTAGTATAATTCTGCCTATTTATTTGGAAGAGCAAACCTCTTCCAAATTTCCTTAGTCCTCTCTTCATATCACTCACCGTTTTATAAATTAAGTCACTTTTAACGCAAACTATTGTTAAATTAGAAACTTTTGCTATAGGAGAATAAATGATACCTTTTACAGATGAAGAACTACACCCTGCCGTTGAAAAATCACTTGAAAAAATTAAACCAATGTTAGCTCTTGATGGTGGTGGATTAACCCTTTTGTGCATCAAAAATGGCTACGTTTTTGTTCAACTGCAAGGAGCATGCCATGGGTGTGCCTCAAGTGGACAAACTTTAAAATATGGTATCGAGAGGCAACTCCGAATTGATATTCATCCAGAGATTGAAGTTATTAATATCAACCCTGGTATGGAACACGAAATAGAAGGTTTGGCAAACAAATGAATCAACATGCAAAAAGAGGAATTGATAAGTTTTATGAAAAAAATTTCTCTGGAGCACTGTTTGATTTTTCACTTTCTTTAAATGCTGATCCATCTTCCAAAGAAGCAAGAATAGGTGCTATTTTATGTGATATGGCCTTTGAAAATGAAGAACAAGCCGTGGCCCTTTTTGAGTATTATATTTTAACAAAAGAAAATGGTGCGATTGATTGCGAAGAAATTATGGAAGAAATTATCCATTCTGTTGATACCAATAGAGAAAAAATGGCACATCTTTTTGTTGAAGATCAACTAGAAGCAAAAATCAACGCAGAAAATGGCATAAAGTATGAAGACTTCATGGCACTTATAGAGTCAAGAGGAAGTTTTAAAGAAGCATTTGAAGATATCATGTTTTCTACAAAAGTTATTATCTCTAAAAAAGAAGATTTTGTTGACTTCCTCGCACAGCTTATCGATAATGGTTTTATTGACATCTCTTTAAATTATTTAGAGAGTGCCGTGACCTTTTTCCCCAACGATGAGCAACTTTTATCGCTCATCAAAAAAGTACAAAAATAAGAGTCCCCTTGAAAATAAATTTAAAAGAGTGTAAAGATTATTTACATGTAACAGATAATTCGGCCGAGTGTTCTGCAAAAAGTATTTTTTTAGTAACAGACCAAAATGCCGCTTATCAAGAGAGTGCAAAACAAAATGGATGCATGAAATTTATTTCTGCCAAAGAGTGTTTATCTCTTTTTGAAATTGAGAAAAATATCAAAATAATTGGCATTACTGGAACTAATGGTAAAACAACTACAGCAGCAGCTATATATTCAATTTTACTCGATTTAGGTAAAAAAGTCGCATTGCAAGGTACGCGAGGATATTTTATTAATGAGCAAAAAATAGAAGATAAAAGTTTGACAACACCTCCGATTTTAGAGACAATCAATCATCTCAAATTGGCAGTTGAAGAAGGATGTGAATACTTTGTTATGGAAGTAAGCTCACACGCCATAGCTCAAAATCGTATTGATGGGCTTACTTTTGCTTTGAAGATTTTGACCAATATCACGCAAGATCATCTTGATTTTCATAAAACTTTTGATGCTTATGTTGAAGTTAAAAGTAGATTTTTTAACGATGAGACACCAAAACTTATCAACAAAGATGAGAGTAAAATACGGTTCAATCGTACGAATTGTTTAACGTATGGTGTAGAAAATCCTTCAACTTACAAAATATTAGCCTACTCTTTAAATGACGGTATTAGTGCAGCCATTGCTAAAATAGAAAAAGTGTATGATTTTGAGTCTCCATTGCACGGGTTTTTTAATCTCTACAATCTTCTCTGTGCGATTAGTGCCGTTGATATGCTAGGTATTGCTTCTATGGAAGAGATATGCGTGGCAGTTGAAAATTTTGGCGGTGTTGAGGGACGCATGGAAGTCGTCAGCTCCACTCCTTTGGTCATTGTTGATTTTGCACATACACCTGATGGTATTGAAAAAGTATTAGATAGTATGAAGGATAAAGACATTATTGTCGTCTTTGGCGCTGGTGGCGATAGAGATAAAACTAAACGTCCTAAAATGGGTCTCATGGCGCAACGATTTGCTAAAAAAATTGTCGTTACCAGTGATAATCCAAGGTCTGAAAATCCTGATCATATTATCAATGAAATTCTTAGTGGAATGCGAGAGAATGAATTCTTATTTGTTGAAGCAGATAGATATAAAGCCATTCAAAAAGCTTTAGAAATGCAAATGGACAATGAAGTTGTAATGATTTTGGGTAAAGGCGATGAAACAACACAAGAAATAATGGGACAGAAATTTCCTTTTGACGATAGAGCAGTGGTGCGAGAAATACTCGTACATAAGCTAAAGTAGGGTAAAATGCCAAAAATTCTTAAAGAGGGTAAAAAGCGATGACGCTTGACATGTTGTATAGTAAAATTCATCGAGCGACCGTAAGTGATGCCAATTTGAATTATGTAGGCTCTATTACGATAGATAAAGAGTTGATCAAAGCATCAAAACTAAGAGTTGGTCAAAAAGTTGAAATTGTTAATATTAATAATGGAGAGCGATTTACAACCTATGTGATAGAGGGAAAAGCAGGAAATCGAGATATCTGTCTTAATGGCGCTGCTGCTCGAAAGGCACATATTGGAGATAAGATTATTATTATTGCGTATGCTTCAATGAGTGAAGAAGAGATAGAGAAATTTAAGCCTACTATTGTTTTAGTTGATGATAATAATGATATTGCAGAAATAAGAGATTACATGTAATGTTTGATAATTTTGATTTTTCTAAAATGGGCGCTATGCTAGAAGAAGCACAAAAGCAGACAAAAAAAATGCAAGAAGAAGCGATGCACAAGGAATTTACCGCGAAAAGTGGTGGAGGACTTGTGAGTGCAAGCATGGATGGTAGTGGACAGATTATTGATATTTCGATTGATAATTCACTTTTAAGTGATAAAGAATCATTACAAATATTGCTTATCAGTGCATTCAATGATGTGCGTAAAATGGTAGAAGACAATAAACAATTAGCGACAACCCAAATGCTCTCAAGCATTGGAGGATTTGGCGTAAAAAGCTGAGGAGTACACAAGAAATGCGACTACTTTTATCATTATTTCTTTTTTTACAAGTTATTTTTGCTGCGGATGCAGCTGCTCCAACCCCTGCTAAAATGGAGTTTGTGTATCCTGATTTTACACAGTGCTATGAAAAAAATCGTCAATCAGTCGTTTACTTTGGCACGACAAGAGCTATTGCGATTAGTGAAAATAAAGCGATTGCTTATTCAAAAGAAAAGCCTAGCGTACCTTTTATAAAGCATGATTACCTTGCACATTTATAT
>JAFLKZ010000066.1 GCA_019162915.1 Campylobacteraceae bacterium | reverse complement strand
CGCAAATCATAAATCACAAATCACAAATCACAAAGCGATGTTTAAAGTAGGGGAGAGCTTGACTATCGGAGGAAAACTTCAAAAAAATGGTATGAAATGGCAAATCGTTCAGCCTAAAATTTTAACAACTATCAATGCGATAACAGCCAAATACAAATCACCCTTGCAAAATAAAACAGTTTTAGGATTGATGCAAAAATATCTTACACATGAGGCTTTAGTAGAAGCTGGCTTAAATCAAGAAGAAGCAAAAATCATATTAAGTCTTCATTTCCCTAGTCAAAAAGAAGTGCGTGATTTTGAAGTTTTTGGATTGAAAGATACTCTGAGGGAAGTCCTAAAATTAGTTGAAATCTATAATTTTCTCAAAAAACTCTCTCACAAAAAAACTACATTTCCCTCTGATTGTAAACTTATGGGCGATGAAGAGCCTTTTATCCACTCTTTGCCTTTTGAATTAACTACAGATCAACAAAAAGTTATCAGTGAAATAAAAAAAGATTTTTTAGGTGAATATGCTACGAAAAGAGTTGTCATGGGTGATGTGGGATGTGGCAAGACAATGGTTATTTTAGCATCTGTTATGATGGCATATCCTCGAAAATCAGTCTTGATGGCACCCACAACTGTTCTTGCGATGCAGCTTTTTGAAGAAGCAAAAAAGTTTTTGCCTTTACATGTAAAGGTTTCGTTGGTTATGCAAGAGGCTTCAAAAAAGGAGCGTTATGACGAGAGTGATTTTATTATAGGCACACATGCTTTACTTTATAGAGAACTGCCAAAATGTGCATTAGTCATGGTTGATGAGCAACATCGTTTTGGAACAAAGCAAAGAGTTGGTCTCTCTTTACTCAGCGCTAAAGATGATTCTCATCCACATTTTCTACAGTTTTCAGCAACACCTATTCCTCGAACACTGAGCATGATTCAATCTTCTTTGGTTGATTTTTCATTTATTAAAATGATGCCTTTTAAAAAAGAGATAGAAACTAAAGTGATTTCTAAAAAAGATTTTAAAGCTTTAGTAGCACATATAAAGTCAGAAATAGCACAAAATCATCAATGTATCGTCGTCTATCCACTTATCGAAGAGAGTGAAACTATTGATTATCAGTCGATAGATGAAGGACGAGGTTTTTGGGAAAAGAATTTTGAAAAAGTCTATGTGACTTATGGCCGAGATAAGCATAAAGAAGAGATACTAAAAACTTTCAAAGAAGAAGGTAACCTTCTAATTTCTACGACAGTCGTAGAAGTAGGCATTTCCTTGCCTCGACTTTCTACTATCGTGATCGTTGGTGCAGAGAGGTTAGGACTTGCGAGTTTGCACCAGCTTCGAGGTCGAGTGAGTCGTAATGGACTTCTTGGATATTGTTATCTCTATACAAACTTGGCTAAAAGTGAAAGATTGGATGAATTTTCAAAGACAATTGATGGTTTTGAGATAGCGGAACTTGACCTCAAATATCGTCAAGGTGGTGATGTCGTAGGTGGCATCTTACAAAGTGGCAATAAATTTATGTGGTTTGATATGGTAGAAGATGTGGAAATTTTGAAAGAAGCAAAAAGAAGAGTGGAGGAGGCAAAAATGCCTCCTATTTTCTAGTAAAGTCCAAATCTTCCATCTGCTTTTTTATACATAACGCGGAATTTGTCTTCCATATCATGAAAAACCATAAACGCTTTATCTGAAGCTTTTAGTTCATTCATTGCATCTTCAATCTCAATAGGTTTGTAGCTATCAAGGCGCATTGGAACGATTTCATCATCACTTCCCTCAACAGTCACTTCTTCTACAATAATCTCAGGTTTTTTATGGTTAGTAATTTTATCGTGGTGGCGACTTAAAACTTTTTTAGCACGCTCAATGGCAAGGTCAATAGCTGCATAAACATCTTTATCTTTTTGTTGAATGATAATTGTATTTTTGTGTGCCATATTGATAGCAAATTCAATACTAAAGCCTTTTTTACCATTTTTTTCATCGGCTGAAATCACAGTACGAACAGAGATTATGTCTAAATTATACTTCTTGAGTGAATCAACGGCTCCATCAATATGAGCTTTGATAGAATCGGTCAAATCAAACTGTTTTCCTACAATACTTGTGTTCATCTTGTCTCCTTTTCCTTCCCCTCATGTGGGGTTTGTACAAAAAGTATAACAAAATGAACCTTAAATAAATAGGATGTTTTTGGTATTGATTTTATGGTTTTTGAATGGTACGACGGTGAATGCGAATAGGCTCTGTAGAGACAGCTGGATTTGAAGAAATGATTGTGTCTATAATGACCGTACGATTGGAGTCATTGGTATCTATATTGTTTAAGTTATTGGTTAATGTACTACAATTTGCTGGCAAACCGTTGCCTAAATAGTAAAGTGAGATATTGATATCGAAGAGTGTTGTTGTTCCATCTGTATAGGTAGCGTTAATAGTGTTGAAGCAGTTAGCTGAAAAATCATGTCCCGAAATAGCCAGTAATGCGTATTCAGTAGAACCTTGCGCTAAAAGCTCTGCTTGTTCACGAAGATATAAATCTGAAGTTTGCTTTGCAGAAAGATTAGATAAAGAAAGAGCAAGGGCACCAAGCGTTGCTACTAAAATCATAAAAATAATGGCTGTAATTAAACTAAAACCTCTACGCATTAATAAATCACCTTTTCTTTACATACAACGATTATATCGCCTACACCTGTTAAATTAGCATCGTGTAAGCAAAGTTTGAGTCTTAAAATAGATTCATCTTGTTTAAAACGAAAAAGACTTGCATGCTCAGCTAAAACAGAGGTACTACCATCTGTGTATTCTTCATCATGCCAAGGTTGATAATTATAATGCAAAGTTAAATTAAAATCAGTTGAGTTAGTCTCACTTGGCACGATTGCATATGCGGTGTGTGCAAGAGTATATTGTTCTGATATTTCAGTGGGGATAGTAGCATCATTGCTTATTGCCAAAGTATCAATAGTCGCACCCACTCTTACTTTGAGCGTAGCGCTACCATCACTATTGTTGATAGTTCCCCATCCAAAATCAGCTATGTTGTACGATATTCCTTTAAAAATAAGGGCTACTTCTTTTCCATTAGAAAGGTCAATATTGGTATTTGTTAATGCACTGATAGTATTACTAGCATCAGTAAGATTACTTTCTGATGTTTTGAATGTACCTGCTGTTTTGTTGGTATCGTTACTATCAAGATCTATAAATCCACTCCAACCAGGACGAGGTGTTCCTAAAAAACTTTCATTACTAGCCCCAATCCATTCTAGTACATTATATGAACTATCAACCGTTGGATCTGCTAGCGAGAGTAGGACTCCTCCTGCAATGTCACGAGCGATGACGCTCTCTTTAATGCGATATTGTAGTCTTTTAGCAATTTGTTCTAGTGTAATTTCTGTTTGAGTTTCCAAACGATTGATGGTGCGTGAACGAAGATAATTACTGTACATTGATGCGATAATCTCAGCCCCAATGCTGGCTACAATGCCCATAATGACCATAACCATAACGAGTTCTAACATCGTAAATGCTTTTTTCATCACCATGCCTTTTTTGTAATACCACTTTCGCCTATGTTAGAAGCGAAAGCGCGAAGGATGATATTGACATTATTGCTCGTATCTCTTGTTCTTACAGTTATCATTTTGATATTGGTTTGGTTAGCAGGTGTGCTTGATGCATTAAATGTAAAATTCATATCTTGATTTGCATAGGTTGCAGTATCTGATATATAATTAACTGTAGAATGTAGTTGTAAATTGAAAATATAATCCATAGTTTGCGAAGCAATGGTAGTATTTTCATCTTTCACATCAAAATCATCAATATCTCCAAGTGCTACACTCCCCCAATTTGCACCTCCATTAGCCGTGGGCACAGCCATGGTGTCCCCAAGTCTTCTACGATTATCTGCTTGTATATGTCCTATTCTACGCGTAGTTGCTGTATGAAAAGCAGCGTCGGCACTTGTTGAGCCATTGGTATCAAGCACTCTTGAAACACTAGCATTTGCGTCATAAGAATTAGCATCCCATTCATAAGAAAGAATATAGCCGAGTTTTGTTTTAGTCGCCAAAATAACCTCTTGTTGTAATGCGAGAGCATTGGCATTTTGACTTTGTGTGAGGATTAGTGGCAAACTCATCACAGCAATTCCCATAACAACAATAGCAATAACAAGTTCTAACATAGATGCCGCTTTACGCATTACCAAGTTATCCTTCGATTGGCTTTTATCGGTGCTGTTTTATGGATATGTTCGCCAACTGTGGTATTGGTATCGGTAGCATTGGGTTGTCCTTCTTTGACAAATCCTGCCCCTGCCCATGACCCAGAACTATAAAATTCAACCGTAAAGTTTGTTGGATAATAGACGAGCCAAGGACTACTTCCAAGATTAACTTTTCCAACATGTGGTGGCGTATGTGTAAGGACAACAGAACTGGTCGTAGCATTTGTTTGTGCGCCTATAGTAATGGTCGCACTGGAGGGATTTGTCACACCAGATGTATTTACATGTAAAGCGTTTTGGTACCAGTTAACTGAATCAACCCCTTGATTACCGGTGATTCCAAAAGCTTGTCTTTGGCTAAGATTAAGATCTTTAGCATAGACCTCATAGTACATCATTGCCGTACCGCTATTTCCAGCAAATCGATAATCAGGTGCATGGGCTCGACCATAATAAAAAGTGGTACTTTGATTGAGGTCAATACCTCCTTGAATACCATCAAAATCAGTAATATTTATATCCCTTGCTGTGAAGTTAAAAGGATTGATCGTTTTGGTTTCATTTCTATCAAAATTGACTTTAATATTGAGTTTACCTGTGCCATTGTTATCGGTCGAAAAAATAGTATTAGGAATAGACGCAATAGTCCAAGCATTGTTAATAAGAAGATTTCCACTGATTGAGGTATTGGCTTCTAAATAGTTTATTCTAGATAGGGATGTTGAAGGGGAAAGAACCAATGGAGTATAAGAAAGTCCATAACTGGTTGTTTTAGAATAACAAGCACTATTGTAATTTTGTGTCGTTATATTGTTAAGATTTTGAGCAATAATCGTTAAATTAAGATTTGCAGACATATTTAAATCACTTGAGAGATAGGTAAATCCTGTTGCATTATTGTCAAAATGCGAGCCTGTAAGTATAAAATGGTCTGGTGTATATGACCAATTTTGATCATAAGGAGTGATAAATCTTTGTGTATCTGCTGTATCGCTAGCATCAACAAGTGCAAATTCCAAACCTAATGTCTCTTGCATTTGAATATTAATAACACCTACTTCACTATAAGAAAGACTTAGTATATTTTTTGTTCCATTTACAAAGAACATGTTTACTAAACTCGAATTAAAATTGCCAGTGATACATCCAACTTTTGCTTCATTGTAAGTAAGAGGGATAGCTTCATTGTAATTAGAAGTAGCATTGTTATTATAATCTTTAGCATCAAAAGTAGT
>JAFLKZ010000111.1 GCA_019162915.1 Campylobacteraceae bacterium | reverse complement strand
ATGGACTTATCATGCAAGCTGGTTTTTCTACGGCAGATGTAATTAGTGATATTTCAGGAAGAGGCGTAGGACTTGATGTGGTACGTAATGCTATCGAGGGCGTGCGTGGTAAAGTTGATATCATCTCAAGTGAAGGTGGGGGAAGCACTTTTTCTATCGTATTGCCACTTACTTTGGCGATTATAGATGGTATGATTGTACGTTGTTCTGATAAGATATTTATTATTCCAACACTTTCTATTATCGAGTCTTTTAGACCACAACAAGAAGCTGTGCATGTGGCAGGAGGCAAGGAAGAATTTGTCCAATTACGCTTTGAGCTTCTCCCCATTATAAGATTAAATAAAACCTTGATGTTAGATGAGGGGATGCCACATCCTTGGGAATCAACACTGGTATGTATCGAAAATGACAAAGGTAAATTTGCTTTACTAGTCGATGAACTCGTAGGTCGTCAGCAAGTAGTCATCAAAACATTGGGAGAATTTTTTGCTAAAACTGAGGGTGTCAGTGGTGGTGCGGTGATGGGAAATGGTGAAGTTGCTCTTATCCTCAATGTTGAAGAATTGTACTAATGGAAAGGCTTACTCTTAGCAAAAAAGAGTTTACCCTTTTCAAAGATTATATCTATGAACATATCGGTATCTCTTTGGGAGAGCAAAAAATTTATTTAGTTCAAGCACGACTTGCTAAAAGGGTAAAGCAACTTGGTTTGAATGATTTTACTGCGTATTATCACGTCTTGGCAAATGATAAAACAGGCGAAGAATTAGAGTACCTCTCTTCGCTTATCTCCACGAATGTAACATCCTTTTTTAGAGAAAGTAAGCAGTGGGAGTTTTGGAAAACACATTTGCCTGCGATGATGGAAAAGAAAAATCAAAAACTGCGCATCTGGTCGGCAGCTTGTTCTACTGGTGAAGAGCCTTATAGCATTGCTATGTTTTTAGAAGATAATGCACCTCATATTGATGTGAAGATTTTGGCAACAGATGTCTCTCCTAGAGTTTTAAAAGAAGCCAATGGTGGCATATATAGTGAAAAATCTGCTGCTTCATTAGGCGCTACCTATCTCAACAAGTATTTTAAAAAACAACGTCAAAGTGATGTTAATGTATATGGCATTAATGAGAGTTTGAAGAAAAATATTGTTTTTAGAGGCTTTAATTTGGTGACGGGAAATTATGGCCTTTTTGGAGAGAAAAAATTTGATATTATTTTTTGTAGAAATGTCATGATTTATTTTGATAAGCCAACACAAACTGCACTTGTAGAGAAGTTTTATAAAATGTTACATAAAGATGGGTATCTTTTTATCGGAAGTTCAGAAGCATTAACCGATATCAAAACAGGGTTTAAATCCAGAAGCGCTTCAATTTATCAAAAGGTTTAATATGGCAGAGAATATGAGTGATAAAGCATTACTTGAAGAAATAGAAAAAAGATTTGAGCAAAAAAACACAATGCTTGAAGAGCTAGAATTTTCAACTAAAAAGTTGTATGACCTTAATGAAAAACTTAAAGAAAATGACTCAGTTAAAGGTGAATTTTTATCGTTAATTAAAAATGTATTCAATAATCCTATAAGTTCTCTGCTTAATCTCTCCTCGATGATGCAAAAAAATGAAGACTCACCTAAAACAGAAAAAATTAAAAGCTTTATCAACACAGAACTTCTCAAACTTAATTTTCAGCTCAACAATATATTTACAGCCTCAGAAATAGAAGCAGGAGAGATTGGAAACTATTTTAGTGAAGTTGATGTTCAAAAGCTTTTTGACGAAGTAGTCTTAGCCTTTACGTATCTTATCGAAGAAAAATCATTGGTGATTGAGTCGCATATCCATTTAGAAGAGACCATCATTAGTGATGCCAAAAAACTTGATTGTATTCTCTCTAATATCATTTCCAATGCTTGTGAATATTCATTTCGTGGTAAAAAAATTATATTAAGCGTAGATATTGAAGGCAAAAATCTTCTTATTCGCATTACTAACATAG
The DNA here is from genome assembly GCA_019162915.1 of Campylobacteraceae bacterium. Classification (GTDB taxonomy): domain Bacteria; phylum Campylobacterota; class Campylobacteria; order Campylobacterales; family Sulfurospirillaceae; genus Sulfurospirillum. The sequence continues at coordinate 3,494 of JAFLKZ010000111.1, read as the reverse complement.
GCGATGTTATCTTAAAAGAACACAAAAAAGAAGTCTTTAACCGTTTTAAAAAAGTAGATAAAAGAAGTAAAGCCAGAGAATCCGTAGAAGGCTTGGGGCTAGGACTCAGCGTGGTTAATGCGCTTGTTGAGTCGCTTGATGGAACGATTGATTATGAGTCAAGTGAAGAGGCAACAACATTTAGTATCGTTTTAAAACTTCAAGATAAGAATGTTTCTCAAGCACTTTTGGGTGAAGGTGGCAATGAGTTTATGTTTGATGATTTTGATGATATGAAAGAGTTCTGATGTTGCCTCGGAAATTCATCCATGTAGGAGAAATTTTTGTGGCGATAAATCCCACTGAAATCGTGACAGTACTTGGTTCTTGTGTGAGCGTTTGTCTGTATGATAAGGTAGAGATGATAGGGGCAATGAACCATTATCTTTTGCCACTATGGAATGGCAATGGACTAGAAAGCCCCAAATATGGCAATATCTCAATACCTAAAATGATTGAAAATATGGAAAATATTGGTTGTTCAAGACGCAATATGGAAGCTAAGATATTTGGAGGGGCAAATATCCATAAAACTAACACTGAAGGTCAGATGATAGGGCAAAAAAATATCATGATAGCCAAAGAAATTTTAAGAAAATATACCATTCCCATCAAAGCAGAAGATACGAGTGGCAATAATGGCAGGCGTATTATGATGATAAGTGATGTTAATCGCATTATTCTTAAATATGTGCAAAATGAGATGATGAACAATGATTAGGGTTTTAATTGTTGATGATAGTGCTACGGCAAGGCATATTCTAAAGGAAATTTTACAAAGCGATAAACGCATTGAAGTCGTAGGACTTGCTGCTGATGCTTACATCGCAAGAGATATGATTTTGGAGCTTAAGCCCAATGTTGTCTGTCTTGATGTTGAAATGCCTAGAATGGATGGCGTTACTTTTTTGCAAAAATTGATGACACATTTTCCTACGCCTGTGGTGATGGTTTCTTCTTTGACCCGCAAAAGTGCGCAAGTGACACTCGATGCTTTGGAGGCAGGAGCCGTAGACTATGTTGCTAAGCCTCATTCCAATATTTATGATGGCAAAGATGAAATACGCGATGAGTTGATTCAAAAAGTGGTGAATGCTTCGTATGCGAGAGTACAAAAGATAACACCTAAATTAAAAATCTCAACTAACCGTTTGAGTATTGCTGAGACGACGAATAAAGTTATTGCCATTGGTTCTAGTACGGGCGGTACTGAAGCGCTAAAAGTGTTGCTTCAAGGTATGCCTAAAAATTCCCCCGCCATTATTATTGTTCAACATATGCCAGATAGTTTTGTAAGCCCTTTTGCTGCTAGACTCGATTCATTATGTGATATTGATGTTAAGGTGGCGCAAAATGGCGATTTTTTAGCTATCGGCACAGCCTATATCGCGCAAGGTGGGCTACATATGGTATTGCGCCGCTCAGGTTCTCGTTATTTTATAGAGATAGGAGAGGGTCGACGCGTTAGTGGACATTGTCCTAGTGTAGATGTCCTTTTTAACTCTGTATCTAAAGTTGCAGGGGCAAATGCTATGGGTGTTATCTTAACAGGCATGGGAAGTGATGGTGCCAAAGGTATGTTTAATATGCACCAAGCAGGAGCTAAGACTATTGCACAATCTGAAGAGACGTGCGTGGTTTTTGGTATGCCCAAAGAAGCGATAAAATTAGGTGGTGTAGATGCTATTGTGCCACTTGATGATATAAGTGGGGCAGTTATTACTTTATTATCACGTTAGGATTGGACAATGGAAAATCATATTTTTTATGAAAAAAATAGTATATCAGCACTTATTATAGGCGATATGACACAAAATGAAGCCTTGATTAGTGCCGCAAAAGTCCTTTGTAAGTCTTTACATGTAAGCACGTCATCTGAAGAAATTCAACAAATTGTGTTTGAAAATAGAATTGATTTTATCTTTGGTACACTTTCATTTCATAATAACTCTTATCTTCGTGTATTGCAAGAAATCAAGCAGATTAATTCTAAAATGGAAATTATTCTTTTTTTGAAAGTGGCGGATGTTGATCAACTTTATGATGCACTAGCTCTTAAATGTAGTCGATATCTTTATCTCAAAGAGGAAGAAGAAAATATCTTGAAGCATTTTCAAGATGAACTTAATGTCATTTCAAATAAAGATATTTTTCTTAAAGATACACAGTATTTTGACGCGCTCATCGAATCTTCCATCGTTTCGCAATCTGATATACAAGGTAATGTGACTTATATCAATGATAATTTTACCAAAGTAACAGGTTACACCAAAGAAGAAATCATGGGAAAGAATCATCGTATCTTAAAGCATCCATCCAATAGTGATGAAATATTTAAAGATATGTGGAATACCATTAAAGTTGGAAAAATTTGGCGAGAAAGAATTCTTAATCTCAATAAAGACGGGAGTGATTTTTGGGCAGATACAACCATCATTCCTTTTAAAGATGAAAAGACAGGAAAAATCATTCAGTACATTGCAATCAGGCGTGATATCACTCAAATGCTTGAAGAGCGAAGAGCTATTCAAGCAAAAGAAATAAAAGCTAATGAGCAGACTAAACTGTCCGAGGCAAAAGACTCTTTTTTAATTCTCTTTACCCATGAACTCAAAACACCGCTTAATGCTATCATTAATTTTTCTCAATATCTGCATAAAAACATGTACCGTATTGAAGAAGTTCCAAAAGAAAAACGACTCTATTTGCTAGAACAAATTTATAAAAGCGCTTCATCAATGTTAGAAAATGTGACCAATATCTTAGATTTAAGTCGTCTTAGAAATCACAAAATAAACTTTAACTATACGCTTTTTAATATCAAAGAAAGTCTTGAAGAGGTTATTGAAAGGCATGAATCTTTAGCTTTAGAGCATAAAAAAAAGATTATTTTTCAAGGTGATGGGGAAGAAGTTTATATCAGCAGCGATGAGTTTCGTTTTAAGCAAATCATCGCCAATGTTCTCTCCAACGCTATTAAGTATGGTTCTAATGAAATTGAAGTTTTTCTCTTAAGTGATAAGGAAAAAATAGAGATTATCGTTGAGGATGATGGCAAAGGTATCAAAGATAAAGAGAGTGTTTTTGAACTGTATGAACAAAGCTCTCATGGACTTACGAGTATGGAAAAAAAAGGAACTGGCATTGGTCTAAATTTTGTAAAATTACTCTGTGAAGGCCTTCATTTTAATTATCGTATCGAAGATTCGACTGCGCTTGGTGGAACAAAATTCATTCTTACTAAAATAATAAAGGAACAAAAAAATGGCTAAAGTTCTCATTGTTGATGATAACAATAACAACAGACTAACTTTAAATCTTTTACTAGAAGAAGTATCGGGCATTGAAATTTATGAAGCGGAAGATGGACAAATCGCCGTAGAAATGTGTGTCAAACAAAACTTCGATCTTATTTTTATGGATATCATGATGCCCAATATGGACGGTTTTGAAGC
>JAFLKZ010000045.1:711-5522 GCA_019162915.1 Campylobacteraceae bacterium | reverse complement strand
AATAGAATTTTTATCCAATCCAATATCTTTAGCAGACATAATCTCATACGTTTCAGTATGCTTCAATACACCATCTTGATGAATACCACTCTCGTGTGAAAAGGCATTTTTCCCTACTATCGCTTTATTTGGCTGTGGTTCAATTCCCGTAATAGATGAAACCAATTTACTAGTAGGATATATTTCTTTAATATTGATATTAGTATCGTACTGGCTAAAATGGTCTTTACGTGTTTTAAGAATCATCACGATTTCTTCAAGTGCCGCATTTCCAGCTCTCTCTCCTAAACCATTGATCGTACATTCTACTTGCTTGGCTCCATTTTCAATACACGCTAAAGTATTAGCAACTGCTAGTCCTAAGTCATTGTGACAATGCACTGAGATTATCGCTCTATTTCCTACAAATTCACTTAATGACTTGATGATCACTCCCATCTCTGTTGGCAATCTATAACCCACGGTATCAGGTATATTTAAAGTTGTAGCCCCTGCGTTGATAACTGCGTCAAGCACTTCTTTCATGAAACTGACATCGCTTCTACCTGCATCTTCACAGCTAAATTCAACGTCATCACAAAATGTTTTAGCGTATTGAACCGCTTCAACCGCTTTTTTGATAACTTGTTCTGGTGTCATTTTTAACTTATATTGCATATGAATAGAACTCGTAGCGATGAACGTATGAATTCTGCGCATTTTAGCACGAGCAACGGCTTCACCTGCAGCTTTAATATCTTTTTCAAGTGAGCGCGCAAGTGAACACACTGTACTCCTAGTAATCATCTCACTAATTCTAGAAATCGCATCAAAATCACCAGGGCTAGCTGCTGCAAATCCTGCTTCTATAACATCAACTCCCAATTTTTGTAATTGCAAAGCTATTTGTATTTTTTCTTCTGTATTCATAGAAGCGCCAGGGCTTTGCTCACCATCTCGTAAAGTTGTATCAAAAATTTTAATCATTTGACTACTCATAGGATATTCCTTAAATTTATAATTTTTTTAGTTGGGGTATAGATTAGGTATAAAAAACTGGGGTTAGAATGAGAGGAGTTTTTGCAGGAGAGCGTTTTTAATCTCTATTTTTGGTAAGATTTTGATTGACTTGATAACGCCAATATTTATACTTTTCATCGCTTCTCCTTTTTAAAAATTTAATTTACATTGTATTAAGTTTACAAAGTGCTCGTATTATACTGAATTTTTGTGAAATTTGGCAATAAAAAAATTATAAATACCTCTTACTAATCCATAAAAAAGATAAGCAGTAATCGCAGCTGCTCCAGCCTCTATAGGATAAAGATACAAAAGAGAAAAAGAAAGTACGAGATAAACTAGTATTTTTATAAGATTCGCTTTTTTAAAATCAATTTTTTTAAAGCTAGGATATCGAAAATTACTCACCATTAAAAAAGAGAGAAAACCCATTCCAATAAGAAATACCGATTCAAAACCATGAAAGAAGACATGCTCTTTATAGAGTAAAATCCACATAGCAACGACAACAGCAGCCGTAGGGATAGGAACACCAATAAATACAGAAGGCTCACTCACCCCTATCATGACATTAAATCGTGCCAAGCGAATAGCCCCAAAAACAACATACATCGCGCACAATAAAGAACCTAACTTTCCATACATATGACCAATACTAAAGTAAAACAACATAGCAGGAGCTACACCAAAAGCAACAATGTCCGCTAAAGAGTCAAACTCAGCACCAAATTTACTGGTTGAATTTGTCATTCTAGCTACTCTTCCATCTAATCCATCAAAAATAAGTGCTAGCAAAATAAAAACTGCTGCTTTTTCAAATTGACCACCAGCAGATGCCAAGATACTGACAACACCTAAAAATGCACTTGCCGCTGTGAAAAGATTAGGAAAAATATAGATTAGTTGAAGTTTGTTGCCATTGTTATTTATCATTTGTTACCTTATATGCAAAATATCCTAGTACGCTTGTACCAGCTTTAACATCATCATTGATAGAGACCTTAACCCTTGCATCAAGCGGTAAAAGCATTACTACTTGACCATCTGCAAGATAGGCAAATCGTTCAGAGGATTTTAGTGCGCCTAATGTTTTAAAAAGTTCTATAGTTCGACTCAAAACTCCCGCATTAATAATGATGACTATGCGAGCAAATTTCCCTTTACATGTAAGGATACTATGTTCACCCAAAATACGAAATAAAGGAGAAGCTGAAGGTAAAAAAAGTCCAAATCGTTTTTTAATATCTACAATACTTAAAGCCATAGGAGCACGTATAACGCCTACATCAAAAATGGTTTTTTTAATCACTAATTTTAAGACTTCACTGCCATCACCGAGTTTTACTTTCCCAATCTCAATGACTTTACCATCAATGGGAGCTACAAAACAAAGCTCATCCTCTTCTTCTTGAATTCTCTCTGGATTTCGATAAATGAAAAGTGTAAAAACAAATATTAAAAAAAATAACCACGGCAAAAAAGAAAGAACATAAGAGAGTATAAAAATCATCAATGTCAATAATATCTGATTCCACCCCTCTCTTACAAATATCTGTGTTGTGGTAAAAACATTTATCATTATTTTTTATCTTCTTCATCAACTTTAGTCTCTTTTGGAGAAATTTTCTTAAGTTTGGAAGGTATATTCGATTCTGCTTCAAATGCTGCAATCAAATTTCGAAGTAACTCACCATCAATTGTTTCGTGCTCGGCTAAAGTAGCAACGATTTTTTCGATACAACCTCTGTATTCTTCTAATCTAATTTTGACTATCTCATATCGTTCTTGCAATAAATTTTTAATATGATCATCAAGCTTCTCAGCCATTTTGTCGCTATAATCTTTAGTTGTACCACCATTTAAAAAGACATTTCTTTGTTTTTCTAAAACCATAAGCCCCGCTACATCACTCATGCCATAGATACTTACCATCGCTTTAACGATATCAGTAGCTCTCTCCAAATCATTGCCTGCACCCGTTGAAATTTCGCCTAAAAAAACATCCTCAGCAGCTCGTCCGCCTAAGAGAACATCTACTTCAGCTATGAGTTCATGCTTTTGCATTAAAAATTTATTTTCTTCTGGTGTGTTTAACGTATAGCCTAAAGCAGCTAATCCTCTTGGGATAATAGAAACTTTAGAAACTCTTTTGGCACCTTTGGTTGTCTCAGCAATTAAAGCATGACCACTCTCATGGTAAGCCACAATTCTTTTTTCTTCTGGATTGATACGTCTACTTTTTTTCTCTAATCCTGCGATGGCACGCTCAACTGCTTCTATCATATCAACTTGCTCAACATACTGTTTACTTTTTCGACCACCCAAAAGAGCAGCTTCATTGATAATATTGGCAAGATCAGCACCCGCTAAACCAGCTGTTAGTCTTGCTATCTCTTCTAGGTTGATATCGTTTCCAAGTTTAATATCTTTGCTATGCACTTTCAAAATATCTTTTCTACCTTGAAAATCTGGCTTATCTACTAAAACTTGTCTATCGAAACGACCTGGTCGAAGGAGTGCTGCATCTAGTACTTCTGGTCTATTAGTCGCAGCAAGCACGATAACGGGAGATTTATCCGAACTAAAACCATCCATTTCGGCAAGGAGTTGGTTAAGTGTTTGCTCTCTCTCATCATTTCCACCCATCATGCCATTTGCCGCACGACTCTTACCGATGGCATCTATTTCATCAATAAAAACAATAGCCGGCGCTTCTTTCTTTGCATTTTCAAAAAGATCTCGCACACGACTTGCACCAACACCTACAAACATCTCAATAAAACTTGATCCTGATACAGAGAAAAATGGAACACTCGCTTCCCCCGCAACTGCTTTAGCAAGTAAAGTTTTACCCGTACCTGGAGGGCCCACCAATAGTACACCCTTAGGAATTTTTGCACCCAAACTCATATATCTATCAGGATGCTTTAGAAAATCAACAATCTCTTTAACTTCTTCTTTAGCTTCTTCAACACCGGCGACATCATCGAACTTCACATTGGGTTTTTCAGAATTGACAAGCTTCTTGCTACTGCCCATCCCAAGAATGCCACCACCCATATTTTTTTGCATTTTGTTAGCTAAAAACATCCAAATACCAAAGAAAATAAATACAGGTAATACCCAAGAGAAAAGAATTTCGGTTAGCATATTAGTTTCGTTATAGCCACCATATCCTACTTTTTTTTCATCCATGAGAGGAATCAAAGTATTGTCTTCACCTACTTTTTTAACAATATAAGTTGTTTTCAAAGTATCCGCAGAAATGGCTTTAATCGTCGTTTGACCGATTGCTACATAGCCAATTTGATTGTTTCGAATCAGTTCTTTAAGTTCATAATAGTTAATATTTTTAGTAATACTATTTTGTGTACCAAAGTTAGCATTAGAAACGCTACCATCTGAAGTAGATGTAAAATTTTTAAATATTAAAATTACTACTATAGAAAAAATAGCAAATACTAAAAGTGGATTTTTATTAAAAAAGTTATTTTTCTTATCGTTTTTATCGTCTCTATTATCTTGACTCATCTAATTCCTTTTAAAAACAAGTGTATACCACTCTTCTTTTTTATATTTCTCAACTAAGGTCATTGCGGAAAATTTTTGCTCTACTTTGTCTACATACTTGTCTAAAATACCTGAAAGAATAAGCATACCATTTTCACTTACTGCTTTTTGTAAATCGGAGGAGAGCATAATAAGCACATCTGCGATAATATTTGCGATTACAACATCATATGTTTTTTCTCTTTTTTGAACAGAACCAACCCACATATGGTTAAAATTCTCATGATTAAGTCCAAAATTTT
>JAFLKZ010000045.1:0-701 GCA_019162915.1 Campylobacteraceae bacterium | reverse complement strand
TCACACAAATCAACGACAGCCCCTAGTTTAGTCGCGGCAATAGACAATATACCACTGCCACATCCCACATCTAAAACCGTATCGCCTTTTTGAATATATTTTTGGAGAAGAAGCAAACAGCCATAAGTTGTTTCGTGGTGACCTGAGCCAAATGCAAGAGCGGGGTCAATGATGATATTTAATTTTTCTTTATCACCCTCAACCCAACTAGGATGAACATAAAATGCGCCTACATGTAAAGGTTGCACTGAATTTCGATAATTCGCTATCCAGTCTTCATTTTCTTTCACTAAAAGCTTCGTTTCAACGTCTATCTTCTTGTCAAGTGCCACAGAAAGTTTTTCTGCAAAAGAGAGAACACCAAAAAGTACCATGTCTAAGTTCTCTTCGCTACGAACAATTATCGTATTTCCGACTTCTTCTATCGCTTCATCACTCAAGCTCAAAATAAAATCAACGAAATATAAATATTCATCACTGGGGGTTATAAGAAGTTCATTATAGGTTTTTTGCATTGATGTTAACCTAATACATCCTCTAGCTTTTCTTTGAGAACTTGTGGCGTAAATGGTTTAACAATATAATTATTTACCCCTGCTTTCAAAGCGGTAATAACTTCAGTTTTTCCACCCTCTGTTGTAACCATAATAATAGGTATATTTTCATATTTTTTTTCTGCTCTTACTTTACGTACTAGCTCT
>JAFLKZ010000041.1 GCA_019162915.1 Campylobacteraceae bacterium | reverse complement strand
TTGATAGCTTTATATATTTATTACAACTTTGAGCTTACCGGCACGATGCAGCTTCGCGAATTTCATCCGTGGATTAAAGCGTATGGTATAAATTATAGCCTTGGCATTGATGGTTTTTCTTTGATTGTTCTGATGCTAATTGCTACATTAATCCCGAGTGCTTATTTATTACTATGGAATAATAATCGAACAAAAAGTTATTGGATCAGTATGCTTTTTATCCAATCAGGCATTAGCGGCACACTTTTTTCACTAGATTTAATTTTGTTTTACTTCTTTTGGGAAGCGATGTTACTACCTGTCTTTATGATTATTGGACTTTTTGGCTCTGGCAATAGAGTTTTTTCAACGCTCAAAGTTACAATATATACGATTATGGGCTCTTTATTTATGTTTGTGAGTATTCTCTATTTAGGCGTTGCTTTTTACTATGAGTTTGGTTCTTGGAGTTTTGAGTTAAGCGATATTGTCCAAATTACCACGATTAGTTATGAACATAGAGTGTTACTCTTTTTTGGTTTTATGTTGGCTTTTTCTATCAAAATACCACTCTTCCCTTTTCATACATGGTTGCTTGATACGTATTCTAACTCCCCAACAGGAGGCGTTTTTCTGCTCTCGTCCATCATGGCAAAACTAGGTGTTTACGCACTCGTTCGATTTATGATACCAATTTTCCCAACACTTTTTGTAGAATTTGCTCCATGGTTTGTGGGACTTGGTATCTTTGGACTGGTTTATTTTGGTATTGCTGCTATCTCACAATACAATATTAAAAAAATGTTTGCTTACTCATCTGCCTCTCATTTAGGTTTTATCACCGCAGGACTGTTCTCGCTTAATGTCCATGGTATGATGGGAAGTGCATTTTTGATAGTCGCACACGCCATGGCAACGGGCGGACTTTTTTTATTAATTGGTATTATGGAGCGAAATCTTGGGATTAGATCCATTGCCGCACTAGGTGGTATCGCGGCGAAAGCGCCCTTCTTTACACTCTATTTTGCCATTATGGTTTTGTGTACGGTGGGCATTCCAGGCACGAGTGGGTTTGTCTCAGAACTACTCATCATTTTAGGGCTTTTTAAATTTAATCCTTACGTTGGAGCACTCTCCGCACTCACTGTTTTGGTTGCAGCTAGTTATATGTTTTGGATGTTTCAACAAGCCATTTTACAAGAAAGTGGCAATGATGTTTCCAAAATGGTTGATTTGGATTTGAAAGAAATTATAGGGCTTTTGCCATTGACACTACTCATTATTGCAATGGGAATTTACCCTGATGGATTTTTGTACAAGATAGAGCCTACTATTCAACACTATTTACTTGATATTTTATATGTAGGGGCAAAATAATGAACATGGTTGAGATGAGTTATCTTTTACCTCTGGTATTTGTTTTATCGGGTGCTCTTATTTTGATGTTACTAAGTCCCATTGAAAAATTGTCGATGGAGAGTTTTTCTGCTTTAACTTTTCTTTTTTTACTTTTGGCATTAATCAGTGATGTTTATTATTTTGGTAAACTCTATACGGCTTTTCCTTTAAAAAATATTTTTTCCAAAATGCTCATTAGCGATAGTTACTCTGTTTATTTTGATGCTATTTTATTGTCTGGCGCATTGGTGACTTCGATGATTGGAACACATTATTTTCAAACCAAACGAAAGTTTAAAAAAGAGTTTTTTGCGCTTTTTCTCTTTTCTGTTTTTGGCATGATGCTTTTGGTTCACGCCAATGAACTCATCACCGCATTCATAGCTTTAGAGATAGCTTCTTTATCCCTTTATGTGATGATAGGTTTTCAAAAATTTGATACCAGAAGAGTGGAAGCTAGTTATCAGTACTTAGTTTTAGGTTCCCTCTCAGGGGTATTTTTTCTCTTTGGAACAGCACTTATTTATGCAGGGTTAGGCACGACAATTTTAGGAGACATTGGTAAAGAACTTGACAAGATGATGGGTAAAGATGTCTCTTTAGTCATTATCGGTGGAACTTTTTTACTCATAACCTTCCTTTTCAAAATCTCAGCATTTCCTTTTCAAAACTGGACAATAGACGTTTATGATGGGGCTCCTCTTCCTGTTACGGCGTTTATGGCAGCGACTTTTAAAGTTGCAATTTTTGGATTTATTTTAAGGGTAATGTTAGTTGATTTGGACCCTATTCGTGAAGTATGGGATACGATATTTGTTATTATCATTATCGCAACGCTGTTATATGGAAGTTTTATGGCAGTTATCCAGCAGAGTTTGAAAAGAATGCTAGCTGCCTCAAGTATCGTGCATACAGGATATGTTCTCATTGCTTTTGTTTCTATTGGTGTAGCAGGAGAGAGTGCTTCTTCCTCCATTATCTACTATTTAGTGGCTTATTTTCTCTCAGCAATGGGCGCTTTTGGACTTATCTCATATATTGCAGCAGATGAGCATGTGCGCGTTACCTATGAAGATTTTAGAGGATTTGCGCATGTGCATCCTTATATGGCAGCGATGCTGAGTATTTTTATGCTTTCTTTAGCAGGTATTCCAAGTACGATAGGGTTTGTCGGTAAATTTTATATTTTCACAGGAGCAATTGAAGCGGGATATACACTTTTAGCAGTCGTTGGTGTTACGGCTACTTTTATCTCTATTTACTATTATTTTAAATTAATTGCTTTAATGTATTTTTATCCTACCTCTGACATGGAAGATGTTCCTACGCTTAGAGGAATCGCCCCTATTACCATAGGTTTTATAGCAATAGGCGTAATTTGGGGTGGTATTGGCAATACGTTTGTTGCTTATTTTCCAGGGGTAGATTTCCTCATCGATAGTGCTAAACTCTCTTATATGTCATTATTTATCAAATAAACCTTCTAAAAAAGGAAAGTATTGAGAATTTTATTTCTACAAGACAATAGTCGTTTGAATGCAACTATTGTTGATCACTTGAGGGCTAAAGGATATATAATAGACTCTTTTTTAGATGGTAAAGAAGCTTATAGGGCAATTGATGATGGCTATGCCTGTTTTATTCTTGAAGTGAATGCTCCTAATCTTGGAGGCATAGAAATTTTAAAAAAAATTAGAGATTATCATCTTGAAGTTCCTGTTATTATTATGAGTATCAACAGTGATGCAAAATTACAAATAGTCAAAGAAGCTTATAACTATGGGTGTAGTGACTTTATTAAAAAACCATTTTCGATTGATGAACTTGAAATTAAAATTGAAAAATTATGCAATGTTCGACGTGATGTGATTCAATTAGGGCACAATTGTCAGTTTGATTGTAAAAAAGGTTTATTAAAGATTGAAAATTTAGAAAAACATTTTTCACGCAAAGAGAGTTTACTGCTCAGTATCTTCATCGCTGAAAAAAATAAAATTGTCTCTTTTGAAAAGATAAAAGCTATCGTATGGGAGGGAAACCATGCTAGTTTAGAATCAATACGCTCTTTAATACGAAGATTAAGACAAAAACTCCCTTCTAAATGTATCGAAACGATTATGGATACAGGGTATATTTTAAAAGATAATTCATTTTCGCTTCCCTATAATTTGATGACGGAAGCACAAACAATGCAAGATGCGGTACCTGCTTAAAAAATGCGCTAAGCAGGGGAACATACTAAATTGTAGAGTTCTAGCAAAACTATCCCTTAGAGGACAAATCCTCCCGTTGCTCTTAGCCTCACGGTATAGTTTTGCTAGAACTCTACTATAAAGACACATGCAAGCTTTACATGTAAACGTTTTAATGTATTAATGCCTCAAATTCTTCTTTGAATTTTTCGATATAACTCTGTGCGATAAATGCCACAGAGGGCGCAAAAACGCAGATGGTTTTACCATTGAGCATATCACAGGCATCAAGAATGGTTTGCATATCTTGCGGTGTTCCTTTTCCTTCTAAAATTTTACCTAAAATGTTATCGACCCAACCTGTTCCCTCACGACAAGGTGTGCATTGACCGCAAGATTCGTGGTGGTAAAACTCGAAGAGATTTTTCATCGCTTTGGGAATACTTACACTCTCGTCCATAACGATGATGCCACCCGTTCCAAGCGCTGAGCCATGTTTTTTAAGTGATTCATAATCGAGCGTGATATTTTCAATTTCATCAGCTCTTAAAATCTGACAGGATGAACCACCCGGTATGATAGCTTTGAGCTTTTTGCCATCTTTTATGCCACCGCATGTTTTTTCAATCACATCAATGAGTTTAACACCGTAGGGAAGCTCATAAACACCAGGTCGTTCAACGTGACCGCTAATGCCAAAAAGCATTGTTCCAGGGCTTTGTTCTGTACCGTAGGCGAGGTAAGCTCCAAATCCTTCTGTGATGATAAAAGGAACACTCGCAATGGTTTCAACATTATTGACAATCGTGGGATTACCAAAAAACCATTCAGGCTCTTTGCCTCTTGGCTTAAGACGAGGATGACCACGTTTTCCTTCTAGCGATTCTAAAAGAGCCGTTTTCTCCCCACAGATATAAGCACCACCACCTCTATGAAGCGTTACATGTAAAGCATATCCTGAGTCTAAAACACTGGCGCCTAAAATCCCTTCTTTATAGGCTTCATCAATAGCTTCTTGCATCCGTTTTGCCCAAAAAACGTATTCCCCTCGGATATAGATATAGGCATGATGGGCGTTGATAGCGTAGCTTGAGCAGATAATACCCTCAATCAAAAGATGTGGGTCAAACTCTAAAATTTGCCTATCTTTAAAAGTTCCAGGCTCACTCTCATCAGCATTGACAACAAGATAAGAGGGTTTATCCCCATCAGTTGGAATCAATCGCCATTTTTCCCCTGTAAGTGCGCCACCGCCACCTTTACCACGAAGAAGACTTTGCTCTACTTCACAGATAACGGCATTGGGAGTCATGCTAAAGAGTTTAGAAAGTGAAGTATATCTACCATTTGCACGCGCTACTTCTAATCGGTGTGCATTGGGAATCTCAAAATTTTTACTGACTATTTTTACTATCATGATTTTAGTCCATCGATGATGTCATCTAATTTTTCTAGGGTAAGATTTTCAACATAATCATCATTTAAAGACATGCAAGGTGCTGTGCCACATGAGCCTAAACACTCTACATGGGTAAGGGTAAATTTCATATCTTTGGTCGTTTCTCCCACTTTTATACCCAGTTTTTTTTCTAAATGATGGGACATTTGCTCTGAACCTCGCAGCATACAGGATAAAGTTTTACACAGTTGGATGTGATATTTTCCCACAGGTTTGAGGTTAAACATCGTATAAAAAGAGGCAACTGAATAGATATCCATAGGGGAGCAGTCTAGTTTTTGGGCTAAGTATTTCATCGCTTCAGTAGAAATCCAACCTTCTTGGTATTGCACCATCCATAAAGAAGGAAGGGTCAGGGAGCTTTTTTGCAGATAGCGCTCAAGGAGAGCTAAAAATTTTGCTTCATTTTCGGGTGTAAAGGTAAAGGCATTCATCTATCTAACTCTCCCGCGATAATATTTAAACTTCCCAAGCTTAACACAGCGTCCGCTATCAT
>JAFLKZ010000069.1:2280-5630 GCA_019162915.1 Campylobacteraceae bacterium | reverse complement strand
CGTTAGCAAATAATAAAAGATTTTCATCACGGTCGATTTGCTCTAAATCTCCATGTAAAGAGCGTGCATGAAAACCCTCTTCTTCAAGATAAACTGCTAAGTCTTGAACCTGTACTTTTGTTTTACAAAAGACAATGACAGACTTGGGAGCAAGAGATAAAAGAAGGAGTTTGAGTGCTTTTTCTTTTTGTTCAGTATCTACTTTATAAAAAATTTGCTCAATCGCATTAGGTGTTTCACTTGTTTCAACACTAACCGTTATAGCCTCTTTTTGAACCCTATCGCACATCTCTTTGATATCTCTTGGGAATGTGGCTGAGAAAAGAAGTGTTTGACGTGTCAATGGCGTTTTTTTGATAATCTTTTCAATATCATCAAAAAATCCCATATCGAGCATGCGGTCAGCTTCATCTAAAACAAGCGTTTCTACCGTATCTAAAATCAGTGAGCCCTCTTCTAAATGTTGTAAAATTCTCCCTGGTGTTCCTACGATGATGTGTGCGCCATGTTCGAGGGAAAAGCGTTGAGCTCGGCAAGGTGAACCTCCACAGAGTTGTAAAATCTTGATATTTTGTTTAAATCTACCCAACAAACGAAGCTGTGCAGCAACTTGTTCTGCTAGTTCTCTCGTCGGGCAAAGGACGAGCGATTGAATACTCATTCTCTTTACATGTAAACGCAAAAGAAGCGGTATGCCAAAGGCTGCTGTCTTGCCACTGCCTGTTTTAGCTTTGGCTATCACATCTTTGCCTTCTAAAACAAGTGGCAAACACACGGCTTGTATAGGTGTCATCTGGGCATAGCCCAAATCACTTAGATTTTGAAGCATCTCTTGGTCTTTTATATATTGATTAAAATTATTCATTAAAAATTTACCTTTTTTTATTTTACAATTGACGATGAAAGAAGTCTAATATTATCATAATTTGGTATAATCGGGTTACAAAATATTAAAGAGAGAACGATGCAAAGAATTCCCAACTTCAAAACTTCTATCCTATCACGACTTTTTGGCTCTTTTGCGAGTAAAAAGTTTCCCATCTTTTGGCAAATTTTTATTAATAAAACGTATACGAAAGCGATGAAAGTTGATTTGAGTGAGTTTGAAGCGGTTCAAAACTATGTAAGCCTCAATAAACTCTTCACAAGAAGTCTCAAAGTACCTAGAATTTTTGATGAAAGTACGCAAACTTTTATCTCGCCTTGCGATAGCTTCATCAGTGCATGTGGCGATATCAAAGAAAATCTAGCCTTACAAATCAAAGGTTTTTCTTATGATGTTAAATCATTATTGGGAGATTATATTGCTAAAAAAGAGAAAGATTTACTCACTAATGGCGTATTCATCAATTTTTATCTCTCACCTAAAGATTACCATCGCTACCATGCTCCTATTGATATGACTATTACCAAAGCCGTTCATATTCCAGGTAAACTCTATCCTGTCAATATGAAATGGCTCAAAAAAATAGAAGGACTTTTTATCGAAAATGAGCGCGTTGTACTGGAGTGCCACACGGAAGAAAATAAACTTTTCTACATGGTTTTTGTGGGCGCTCTTAACGTAGGCAAGATGAGTTTTGCATTTGACACTGGCATACAAACCAACGCCAAAAGCGGTGCACAAAAATGCTACATATATCCTCATTTAGCCATTAAAAAAGGTGAAGAACTAGGGCACTTTGAAATGGGTTCTACCATTGTTATGTTATTTGAAAAAGAAAGTTTTTCTCTTTGTGTCAAAGAAAATTTTTCATGTAAGTTTGGACAAACGATAGGAACAAAGTAAAAGAATGAACGATGTAGTCATTCAAAACCTTATCAGCATCAGTAGAGATATAAAACTTCTTTATGTCGAAGATGATGAAGAAGCTCGTCTCACAACGACTGCTATCTTAGAAGAATTTTTTGACTATATCATTGTAGCGATGGATGGAAAAGATGGACTTGAAAAATATCAAAATCATGCACAAAATATAGACCTTATCATCACAGATTTAACAATGCCTCACCTCAGTGGCATTGCTATGATACAACATATCCGCAAGATAAATGAAGAAGTTTCTATTTTGGTGCTCTCCGCACACACCGAATCACAATACTTTACAGAAACTATCGAAGCAGGAGTAGATGGCTATCTTCTCAAACCTCTTCGCATGGAACAATTTTTTCAAACACTCACTAGAGCTATCAAAAAAATAAACCTCAAAAAAGAATATGAAAAAAATATTCTTCTTTTAAAACAATATGAAACTATCACTAATAAAAGTTCTATTATTTCTAAAACAAATCCACAAGGTATCATTACCTACGTTAATGAAAAATTTTGTCAAATTTCTGGGTATAGAGAAGATGAATTAATCGGAAATCCGCATAACATCATCAGGCATCCGGACATGCCAAAACTAGCTTTTGAAGAGATGTGGAAAACTATCAAACATAAAAAAGAAACATGGCAAGGCATTGTTAAGAATAGAGCCAAAAATGGTGATGCTTACTACGTCAAAACAACCGTGCAACCTATCTTTGATGCAGAGGGAAACATACAAGAATATATTGCCCTTCGGCACGATATTACTGCGGTGATGAGTGATAAAAAACAACTCTTTGACTATCTTGAAGCCAATAAACTCTCCGTCCTTATCCTCGTTCAGATAGAAGATTATAGTACTTTAGAAAAATTTTATGATCAAACAAGTGTTGAAAAAATAGAAAATGCTTTTGGTAAAACACTCCTTTATCTTATGCCTAATACCTGGGGATTTCAACGCGTTTATCATCTTGAAAATGGTCTATATGCCTTTGCTGTAGATAGAAGAAATTGTAGAGCAACAGAAGTTGAGATAAGAGAAATTTTAGAGAAATTTTTGCTTAACGTTAAACACTATATCGTTAAAGTTGATGATATAGACTATGATATTTCAGCGGTGTGTAGCTTTACTTATGGTGTTTTTAAAATCTATGAAGATGCAAAAATAGGTATAGAAAATGCCATTAAAAATAAACAATCAATCGTCTATGCCGATGGACTGTCTGGACTAGAATACGAAAACGCCTTAAAGAACATCCAAACTATGAATACCATCAAGGTTGCCCTTGATAATAAAAAAATTATCTCCTATTTTCAACCTATCGTTAACAATGCTACACTACAAGTTGAGAAATATGAATCTCTCGTACGCCTCATCGACGAAGATGGTAAACTTATCTCACCTTTTTTCTTTCTTGATATTGCTAAAAAAGGAAGATACTACTCCAAAATTACCAAAATTGTACTTGACAACTCTTTTTTTACACTCACCAAAACATCTAAAGAAATTTCCATCAATCTTTCGGTCTTCGATATTGAG
>JAFLKZ010000069.1:0-2264 GCA_019162915.1 Campylobacteraceae bacterium | reverse complement strand
CTTTTAGAGAGTGAGGATATTAAAGATTTTAATGTCATCAAATCTTTTATTCAAGTCGTTAAAAGCAAAGGTGTCAAAATTGCTATTGATGATTTTGGAACAGGTTACTCTAACTTTGAGCGACTTCTTGAATATAAGCCTGATATCCTTAAAATAGACGGTAGTCTTATTAAAAATCTTCAAAACAATCTATTAAATCGCAATATTGTAGAAACCATTGTGATGTTTGCCATGAAACAAAATATGCAAACCGTGGCAGAATTTGTAGAAAATGAAGCTATTTTCAAAATTATCAAAGAGATGGGAATAGACTATTCACAAGGATATGCTTTTGGGAAGCCAAAACTCTTTTAGTTGTGTCATTTTAGTTACTACTTTAGCTTAAATTAAATGATTATTTTATAATTTTAGGAATTCGTCATAGAATGTTTAGTAGACTTGTTGGGAATAAATATTCAACAAGGAGATAAACATGGCGAAAAAACCTATAGAAATGGGCATATTTGAAGCGTATTCGGCTGATCCTATTAAAGCTGATTTAGATATTTTTGGAAGACAAACCGATGAAAGTCGAAGAGGTTTTTTGAAAAAGAGTTCATTGATTGCTATGATGGCAGTTGTTGGCTCCAACATTCCTTTTGCCTCTAATATGCCTGGTGGTCTTATCCCAGCAGCCTTGGCGAATAGTGACACTCCTTTTAGTGTCCTTGGAAAAGATGGACTTAACTATATAGGCGACAAACCTATCAACGCCGAAACGCCTCCTCATTTTTTAGACGATGACTTCACCCCTCCTAATCGATTTTTTATTAGAAACAACGGACTTGTTCCAGAAGCAAGCGAACTTGACCCCAAAACTTGGACATTAGAAATTTCTGGTGAGAGTTGTCTCAACCCCACTGTCTTCACCCTAGCAGAGCTGAAAAAAAAGTTCAAGCATTACACCTACGCGCTTCAACTTGAGTGTGGCGGAAATGGAAGAAGCGAATTTGTACCTCAAGCCAAAGGAAACCAATGGAATCAAGGTGCCATTGCATGTGGTAGATGGACAGGCGTTAGAGTAAAAGATGTCCTTAATGCATGTGGTATTAAAGAAGACGCTGTGTATATTGGTTACTATGGTGTCGATAAACATATCTCTGGAGATCCGAAAAAAGTAACTATTTCAAGAGGTGCGCCTATCAAAAAAGCACTAGAGGATGAATCACTCATTGCATGGGCTTATGAAGGTGCAGATATTCCTTTGATAAATGGTGCACCACTTAGGTTAGTCATGGGTGGCTGGTCAGCTTCCGTCAGTGGAAAATGGGTCAAAAAAATAGTGGTAAGAAACAAAGTTCATGATGGCGAAAAAATGAGTGGCTCATACAATGTCCCATGTAGCCCCGTAGCTGCTGGAACAAAAGTACCTGAAGCAGATATGTGCATTTTAGGTTCCCTCCCTGTTAAGTCACTCATTACCTTTCCAAAAAGTGGCATTGAAACAAAATTAGGTGAGAAATTAGCTATTAGAGGAAAAGCTTGGGCAGGTGATTTGAGTGTTAAATCATTAGAAGTTTCTATCGATTTTGGGGCAACGTGGAAAAAAGCAATAGTTGAAAAACAGCCTAATAGACTCGCTTGGCAAAAATGGTCAGCCAATATTGAATTCCCTAAAAAAGGCTACTATGAGATTTGGGCAAAAGCAACTGACTCCAAAGATGTATCTCAGCCTATGATTATTCCAGGATGGAATCCACATGGATACCTTAACAACTCGACCCATAGAATCGCCGTTCAAGTCGTCTAAGGAAATGTTGATGAAAAACATGATGAAACTTTCTTTAGTGGCACTTTTAAGCATTGGACTTTTGCAGGCTGCTGAAGTAAAAAAAGAGATTGATAAAGAGACGGGGCTTATTATCGCTCCTGGATTTGAAGATGTTAAAAATAACTGTACCGTGTGTCATACAGCTACGCTTATCATCCAAAAAGGTGGTACAAAAGCTTCTTGGAAAGAGTCTATTGTGTGGATGCAAAAAACGCAAGGATTGTGGGATTTAGTAGATATGGAAGAGCCGGTTTTGAACTATCTGGCTACAAATTATCCGCCTAACCTATTTTCAAGAAGAGCAAATCTCAAAGCAACCTTACTTCCCCCTAATCCGTACGACAAGAAATAGTGACTAATGCATGCAAAGAGGTTTTAAAAAACCTCTTTGTCATTGTAGATATTAGGTATTTTTAACCAATACTGTTTTAGGATACTCGCTTATACCTTCAAT
>JAFLKZ010000199.1 GCA_019162915.1 Campylobacteraceae bacterium | reverse complement strand
TAAACAAGTAGTGTGAGTTGTTTTCCATTTTTTGTTTTCCATTTCTTTGTTTTCCTATTTTCAGACACATTTTTCAAAAACGCTTGTTTTTTGAAAATTTTACGCTTTCGAGTAAAACCTCTCAAGCATAAAGTCTGAAAACTTGTTTTCCATCCTTTTGTTTTCCATTTTTTGTTTTCCATAAAGAGAGTGAAAAATTAAAATAAAATTAAAAGTTTGAACCTAAGCGATAAAATCGCTCACCGTATTTTGAAACTCCTTATCATATCCTTTTTTCTATAAAATTACCATATTCCACAACCCAATACTTACAAAAGAAACTAATATCCCAAGTGCGAGCGCATTAATTGCCAAATCTTTATTGAGTCCTCCACGAATAGCCAAAACAACTGCCATTGTCATGGGTGGCATCGCTGTTTCTAAAAAAGTAACTTTGATATACTCTTGCGATACATCGGCAAAAATATAAAGTCCTGCAAGGATAATGAGGGGCGTAATCAACATCTTAATGCTTAAAACAACCATATTTTCTTTAAAGTAGAGACGCAAAGCACTAAGCTCTAACTTCATCCCTACAATGGTAGTTACAAGAGGAATAAGCGTAGCTTGCAATTTATCTAAAATCGTCTCTATAAAAGGAGGAAATGCCGTTCCATGAAGTACAATAGCCGCCCCAATGGCAATAAGTGGAGGAGAAAAAAACATCTGTTTTGCAATCTCTTTAGCCCCTCTATCTTTGCCCCCACCCCATGCGATAATGACAACGCCAAAAGTCAAAAGTGCTATGAAACTAGCGATCTGGTCATACACTAAGGCATAAACTACATGATTAATCGAATAGAGTGATTCGATATATGAAAATCCTACAAACGCTGTATTGCCAAATATAGAAACAATCATAAAAGTTGCTAAATCTTTTTTAGAGAGTTTTAAATAACGCCCTGCACTATAAGCTAAGAGGGAAGCTATACCCATAGCACAATACCCAATGAAAATGACATAAAAAATCTCATCGTTAAATTCTAAACTTCTTATTTTAGAAAGCGCCAAAGCAGGGAGTGAAAAATAAATGACAAATTCTGTGAGTGCTTCAGATATATCGTCTTTGAAACGCTTAAAGAGATATCCTAAAAGAACAAAAATAAAAACTGGAGCAATTTGTTCTATCACTTCCATTCCTTTTGAGTTTCTTTTGCAAATGTATGTGCAATCATATCTAAAAAATCATCTCTGCTTATTTCTACTGCGCCCATAGATTTGAGATGGGGTGTTGAAAGTTGACAATCGATAAAATCACCGCCAAGTCCTATCACTTTTTCGCATAGAGCAACTAACGCAACTTTGGAAGCATCTTTTTGTTTAGAGAACATAGACTCACCACAAAATACACCGCCAATGTAAATACCATAAAGTCCACCGACTAAAACTCCCTCATAAAAACACTCTACACTATGCGCAATTCCCTTTACATGTAAAGCCGTATAGCTTTGTATTATATCTTCAAAAATCCAACTATTTTGACCTTTTTCAACTCTTACATCACGACATAAACGCATCACAGCTTCAAAGTTTTCATCAAACTTGATTTCAAAATGTTTCATACTTTTGCGTAAACTTTTAGTGATTTTAATATCTTTAGGGAAGAGGATAAGTCTAGGATCTGGCGACCACCAAAGAATAGGCTCACCTGGGTTAAACCAAGGAAAAATTCCTTGGGTGTAAGCAGATACTATGCGTTGCTCACTCAAATCCCCACCCCAAGCCAAAAGCCCCTCTTTGGAAGCATAGCTAGGGTGAGGAAAAGTATAGTTATCTAAACTAAGCTTTGGAATCAAGGTATTCAAATACCAATTTTTTAGCTTTATAATCTATCTTGCAAACACCACCATTTTTCAATTTTCCAAAAAGGACTTCTTCGCTAAGCGGTGTTTTTATCAAGTCTTGAATGACTCTTTTCATCACGCGTGCACCCATTTCCTTGCTATAACCTTCGCTTGCAAGGTATTTTTTGGCACTTAAACTGGCAGAAATACTCACTTTTTTATCTTTAAGCTGTTCGGTTAATTCTCTTAAAAGCTTGTCCACCACACTAATCATCACTTCTTCGCTCAAACTTGCAAAATGAATAATCTCATCTAAGCGATTTCTAAACTCTGGAGAGAAGAAATCTTTGATCGCATGGTCGGTTCGAGATGTCTCACTTTTAGTAAAGCCCATCGTTGGAGCTTCTTTAGTTCCTAAATTGGAAGTCATAATGATGATAACATTGCGAAAATCTATCTTTGCGCCATTATTGTCCGTCAGCGTAGCACTATCAAAAATTTGCAAAAGGATATTAAGCATATCAGGATGCGCTTTTTCTATCTCATCAAGCAATAAAACCGTAAAAGGATGCTTCTTGATAGACTCACTGAGCTGTCCACCCTCATCATAACCCACATAACCTGGAGGTGCACCAATCAGCCTACTTAATGAGTGTTTTTCCATATATTCGCTCATATCATAACGCTCAAAATGAACACCTAGCTCAAAGGCTAACTGTTTGGCAACTTCTGTTTTACCCACACCCGTTGGTCCTGCAAATAAAAATGACCCAATAGGAGCTGTTTCATTGCCAAGCCCTGCTCTAGAGCGTTTGATTGCCTTGACAATTGCTTCAATTGCTTTGTCTTGTCCAAAAATTTTGGCTTTTAATTTTTCTTCCAAATGGAACATGAGCGCACTCTCATCAGTGGCAATATTTCGATTAGGGATATTGGCTACTTTAGCGAGAATATTTTCAATATCTGCTATTTCAACGACTTTTCGTTTCTTTTTTAGAAGATGAAAAGAAGCACCAACCTCATCAATTAAGTCGATAGCAGAATCTGGTAAAAACTTATCATTGATATATTTTTTAGCCAGTTCTACGGAAGAGCGAATAACTTCAAGCGGATATTTAACGCCATGATGTTTTTCATAACTTCCCTTAAGTCCTTTGAGTATCAAATACGAATCTTCAACACTAGGCTCCAATATATCTATCTTAGCAAAACGGCGACTTAGTGCTTTATCTTTATCGAAAAAGTTTCTAAATTCACCATACGTTGTGGCACCAATACATCTAATTTTTCCAGAAGCGAGTGCTGGTTTAAGTAAATTAGATAAGTCCATCGACCCACCACTTGTTGCACCAGCTCCTACGATCGTATGAATTTCATCAATAAAAAGAATAGAATTTTCTTCCGCTTCTAGCTCACTGAGTATCTCTTTAAGTCGCTTTTCAAAATCTCCACGGTATTTGGTACCGGAGAGTAATGCTCCCATATCAAGCGCATACAACGAAGCATTTTGCAAGATTTCAGGGACATCTTCTTCGCTTATTTTTTGTGCTAATCCTTCTACGATAGCTGTTTTACCGACCCCTGGCTCACCTACCAAAAGAGGATTATTTTTCTTTCTTCGGCATAAAACTTGCATCAAACGCTGGGTCTCTTCGGCTCGTCCAATCAATGGGTCTATCTGTTTTTGCTGCGCCATCTTGATGAGGTCAATAGTATATTTTTCAAGTGCACTCTCTTTTTGTTCTAATAAACCTTGCTCTTTATCCTGAGGGTTACTTAGCGAAGTTACCTCATCAATCACTTGCAATCTATCAATACCTTGTTGCATCAACATCGCAACACAAAAGGCATTAGATTCTTCTAAAATAGCAATTAAAAGGTCATAAACCGTTGCTTCATTTTTACCGGCACTCTTTACATGTAACATCATAGACTCTATCACGCGAGAAAGAGCAACGGTTTCGAGTGGTTCATAACTGTCATTTTGAGGTACACTTTGAGGATTCGCAATAAAATATTTTTCCAATGACCGATACATGGTAGGGACACTTGCACCACAGTTAGTCAGCACAGTAGCTACCTGTTCATTTCCAAGAAGTGCAAAAAAAACATGGTCAACCGTGATATATTCATATCTATTTTTTCGAACATATGCAACTGCGTCATTAAATACAAAGTTAAGTTCTTGACTAACCATTTTATCCTCCTTCTATTTTAAAATATCAAAAGTGCAAAGCACCTTTGTTGGTACCAAATATTTATTCTTCTTCCATAATGGCGCGAAGTGGAAATTTTTCATTTTTTGCCATTTTCCTTACATGTGCTACTTTGGTTTCTGCTATCTCATAGTCATAAATACCACAAAGACCACTTCCTTTTTCATGCACACTGAGCATGATATCGGTTGCTTTTTCAAAACTATGATGAAAAATTCCCATCAACACTTTAATGACAAAATCCATACTACTATAATCATCATTTAAAAGTAAAACTTTATAGAGTTTAGGGCTTTTAACCTCAACCTCTTCTATCGTTTCATTTTCAAAATCATGTTCTAAAGAGTTCAATCCCACACTATCTACTTTTCTTTTATGTGATCGATATCTTTTTGAATGATACCTAGTTTGACTTTGCCAATATAAAATTGATTGTCAGGATTTGCCATATAAATATCGCTCACCTTTTGATACTCGCCATTTTTCAACACGACCTTAAGAGGTACTTGCACAGAAGATTTGTACTTGATATCTTGGATAATAGTTTCTACAATTTGTTTATTTTGGGGTGAATTACTGATAAAGTAGTAAGCATTGTACCGAGAAGCAAAGTTCTCTACGACATACTCATCGCTTACCTCTTCTAAAAAATTAAGTCCTATGAGCAAAACATCATTGCTATTTTGCAATTGAAAGTCCATTAAAGAAGGTGCTTCTTCTTGGCAAGGCACACAAAATGTCCCAAAAATATCAATCAAAAGAATTTTTGATTCATCATCTTCTAATACAAACCCACCATTTTTTCGAAGCAATACTATCTTATTGCCGGCAATACTTTTCAACTCTATTTTGTCACCTTCTTTGTGTGTTTCTTTAGCTATGATAGTATTTTTACTAGGCTCACTGCTACACCCTAAGAACAGCGTCAAGAAAATGATGCTTATTAAAATAGTTATTTTTTTCATGTTATCCCTCGTGGAATTATTTTTTAAATTTTACCTAGTTTTCGTAAATACTATTTAAATTATTCATTGTACATATGATTTTTAACAGCTATTTGGGTTTCTCGCTTTGCATCTTTTTCTTTAAGTGCTTCTCTTTTATCGTGCAAATTTTTTCCTTTGGCAAGGGCTATTTCAAGCTTGACAAGATTTTTAGAATTAAAATACATAGAAAGAGGAACAATGGTTAATCCATCTTTGGCAACTTTACCATCAAGTTTTAAAATCTGCTTACTGTGCAAAAGGAGTTTTCTATCGGTTCGCTCACTGCGTGCATAATGAATATTGACTGTACTAAGGTGTGAAATATGCGCATTCAGTAAAAACGCTTCCCCTTTAATGATGCGCACAAAAGAATCTTTAAGATTGACTCTTCCTTGTCGTATCGCCTTGACTTCACTACCCTCAAGCACAATGCCCACTTCTAATTTTTCAAGTATCTCATAATCATGATATGCTTTTTTATTTCTAGCTACTGCCTCACCCATACTTTACCTTTTCTCTAAAACTCTAAAAAAACTACTGCCACTTCCACTAAAGAACCATCCTTCTTTTGCATAGTCTAAAAGCTTTGGATACGCTTTGAGAGAAGCTAAGAAGAGGTCATTGAGTTCTTCTTTGGGAAAAGTATGCAACACATCAACACTCTTCATGGTGGACATTTTTGAGGCCATATCACGTGATATCCCTTGCAAAAAATATTCCCTGTAAGTTTGATAAACCAAACCCGT
>JAFLKZ010000192.1 GCA_019162915.1 Campylobacteraceae bacterium | reverse complement strand
TTACAGTGTCCAGACATGTTCCGATTTGCTGTCCGAATAACTCCGATTTTTACATAATCGGTTATTACACCACTTTAAAACCAATAAACGCTTTAAAATTGATCGACAAAAATACACTTATGACATCCGAAGTACTTGCGAGAGGATGGGAATAAAGCCGGAGGGATCTCATTCTTTGAGGTGGAATTTTTGTAAACGGAGAATGATGGAGTATGCAAAAGCAGGATACACTTATGAGCAGTGTCTGCAAGCAGTTTCTTGGGAGATGAAACATAATCGAGCGAATATTACAGAGCATTATTTAGGGGGTTGAATATATCCCTAAAAGTTTTTGCTTGAAATATTATCTGGTAAGCTAAATATATCACCTGGAGGTGAGCAACCACGCCACCATTAAAAGCTTAGAAATAGCATCCAAAACCAATCAGACGCTTAAATTTTCATCACTAAGGACTGATTTTTGCTATAATAAGTTTATTAGTGTAGAGCTTTAAATATGAATGTAAGAAGAGAGGGGTAGTTATGCAAAATGAAAACACTGCTGCTTTGTCTTATTTATTTACACCTAGCGTATTAAGTGAATTTTTTCACAACCGACAATCAAGTCGACTTGTTAATCTGTTTAATGAATTTAATATGCTTGACAGAATTTATAAAAATTCAACACTTAAAGATTTTTTTGAAGATGCTTATGAACAACTTTTAAAAAGTTATCGTAATGAGTATGTTTTTAAAAATGCTATTGCTCAAAAAATACTTATTGGACGACACTCTATTAAATCATCTTCTCTATTTACAGAGATGAGAGTTGAAACATCAAAAGCTGATGTTGTAATATTTAATGGAACTTCTCACGTATATGAAATTAAAACAGATTTAGACAACTTTGAACGTCTTGAAAGTCAAATAAAGAATTACAAAAAAGTTTTTGAATACGTTAATGTAGTTTCCGTGGAGTCAAAAATAAATGATATAAAATCACTTGTTGATGATACAGTGGGTATTATAGTGTTGACAGACAAATATACCCTTAAGACAGTTCGTAAGCCTCAATCTGGGCTACATTGTCTCGATAAAGAGGTGATTTTTAGTCTTTTAAGAAAAAATGAATATTTAACAATTATTAAAAAAATTAACGGAGCTGTCCCGGCTGTAGCCAATACAAAAATATATTCAGCCTGTAAGGATTTATTTATTCAATTGCCAATTGAAATTATTCATAAAGAAGTGTTAAAAACTCTAAAAGAGCGAAAAAACCATAAAAATCTCGTCGATACCATAAAAGATTTTCCAGGCTCATTGAAAATAGCTATTTTAGAAGCAAATTTATCCCCTAAACAGCAAGTAGATTTTCTAGAACTTTTAAATCAAAAAATAAGCTCAATCTTTCAAAAGGATCTCAATGTATCACCCGTATTTTAGAGGCAAGCAAAATGAGCTTATTTTACTTAGAGAAAATGCAAAATTGATTTCTGACTCCTCTATGGTTCCAATAATAGAACCAGTTAAGGAAAATTCAGCACCCTTAAATAAAGCTATCCAAAGCTTAATGAAAGAAAATGTAGAGTTTATTTTAATTGTCAATCCAAAGCACGGCGATTATAAATCAAACTCTTTGCCATTAATTAAAAATACAATTGATATTATCAGCAATTATGATAAATTTTCCATTGCTTATATTGTTGATGCAAAGAGTAGCCTATTGGATGTAAAAGATTTTTTAGATGAACATACAGATAAATCTATTGCATTTATTCATAATGGTTTTCCTAAACCAAAAGAGCTGGCTGGATTATTAAACGAGTTTGAAAATATTAAAAAACATATTTTTATGGACAATCAAAAACTGTACCAAGGACAATTTAAAAAAGAAAATATAGAAAGAATATTAATCAGGGATGGCTTTAATAAAAAAGACAGTAATGGCGAGTATCCAAATGACGAACCTTTCTCTGAGTTGCATTTAACATTTAAAGATGAAGGCATGGATGGATTTGGAGATTTTTTGATCGCTGGAGATGGTTATTCCGAAACTGGTGGTCCCGCCTATAACGTTGCAATTCATTTAACATATATGAATGAAGATGGGATCATAAATATTAGACACTTTTTGTCTGATAAAATGGTAATTCCTACTCCAAAAGACCCTGCTGGAAAATTTGCAGAAGCATTATCAAGACTTATAACTGTAGTTGAAGAAGATTCTTTGATTTTAAAAAGCAAAGCATATATGAAATTTAAAGAACTATATGTAGCTGGTCATTTTCCTGGTCTTGGTGTTGTTAAAAAAGTTTCAATGCAACACCATTTAGAACTTTTATCTAAATTTTTACCAGCACAATAAATGAATTGTTGCTCAAATTGCTTTAATGACACCTTTCTGGAAACTATTATTATTTTAATATCTGAAAGTTTAGGTAATTGTGATTTTTGTCATATGAAAGATACACATATTATTAGTTCTCAAGAGCTTAATGATTACTTTCAACCTTTATTAGATTTATACGAGATTGCAGAAGATGATGGTAAAACAATAGCTCAATTGCTAAAAAATGACTGGATGCTATTTGCATCATTAGATGACGGAACAGCTATTAAATTATTAAAGTCTATCTTTGACATGGAATTTAATGGATTATTTAACTCTAAGCAAAATGGAGATGAAGCGAATATTTTAAATTGGAAAGATTTTAAAAGAGAGCTAAAACATGATAATCGTTATTTTCCTAAAAAAGCTCCAGATTATGAACATCTGAGTGAATTACTATCGCATATTATATTACCACACGAAGATATTCCTCAATATCTGTATCGCTCAAGGGTAAATATAGATATAGGAATAATAGACATTACAGAGATGGGAAAGCCTCCTGAAAAAATTTCTACTGCAGGAAGAGCAAACCCAATAGGAATTCCTTATTTATATACTGCATCTAATATTCAAACTGCTATTGCTGAAATTAGACCTCATAAAGGTGATAATATAACAGTTGCAAAATTTCAAGTTATAGAACCTTTAACATTGGTAGATTTGAGAAATCCAAGAAAATCAATATCCCCATTTGCTTTAGATGAAGATGGACTTAAGCAGATATTTACTGATTTAGATTATTTATGTCACTTAGGAGATGAACTTTCAAAACCTATTCTACCAAGAGAAGCACATTTAGAATATTTATCAAGCCAATATCTTTGTGAATTAATTAAACACAGTGGATATGATGGTGTTATCTATAAAAGCTCTGTTGGAGATGGTGACAACTATGCAATATTTTCAGACAATAAGGTAGAAGCCGTAGATGTGAAGGTGTATAGTGTTGATAATGTTGAAATAGTTTCAAATCAGATTAATATATAGGAAAATTAAACCGAACTCAATGTCAACTCATCTTCAAGAGTTTTAGTAAAGCATATGATCAATTCTGCACTCCCCTTCCTGGGCCTGTTCAAAATTCTCTGTGTCAGCATCTAGCAGTTCCTAAAATTGTATCATAGATTTAAAGGGGAGCGTTAGAAATTCTCTTATAATATGAATGTAGAAAAAAAAGAGAATTCAAGTAGCATATCGTCGAAAATTCTGAATCTATTCTAGTTGAATAAGATTGTGACACAGTTTGATAGCTACACGTAAAACTTGAGTGGCAACAAAGTCGGTTTTTACCAGGCTGAATTCAAGAGAAGAAGTAATGTGTAGCAGCTCATAGAGCATAAAACTCTAATTAAAGAATTCTTCTATCAGGAGGACTACATGTATAATTTTATAGGGATAGATGTTTCAAAGCTAACACTTCAGATTTATAGTAAGGAAAACGATTCTTCGATTGAGATTGATAATGACGAGAAAAGTCTGAAAGTGTTTTACAAGGACTTGAAAAAGCTTTATAAAAACGATAAATCTTTCGTTTTTATCTATGAACCGACTGCAAACTATAGCATTGTATTGACGAAGTTTTGCGCAAAGAATGGCATATAGTCGTACGATTATAATGGACGAGGATTGTCCTGAAACGATCCTCCCCTTTTTAACAACATCCTGTGCATACCGCAGTGCTGCTTCTTTTGTCTTGATACCCAAACGCTTGCTGAGCCGTTTTTGGGCATGATGGGTTAGTTTGACCGGTAATACCCTATAGGGCACGAGAACCTCTTTGAGGTGATTGCATCTTTGTTTCCTTTTACTGTCCACTCATTGCCCCAAAAGCACTGAGAACTAATCCGATGCCAAATACGACAACATCCAAACCAATAAGCAGCAAGGCAATCCTCTTCCAATATCGTTTAATCATAGGATGTTTCCTCCATTTTTTTTCCTCCCCTTCCACTGGGCAAAACTCTCAAATTCACCCTCAACTTCTTCTCGCTCTTGGCGGTATTGCTTATATTCCTCAATATCAAATGTTTCGAAGGGTTTTGGATTTCGAAACAATCGTTCTTCTATGATGTTAGCAATCTCTTCATCTTCGATGACCTGTGCTTGTCGTTTAAACTCGGCTAACTCTTCCTCCGAATAATGCTCACGCAACGTTTTAATCTGCTCTTTGGTTAACCCGCTTTGGGAAAGGTCTGTTATAGGTGTACTCATTTTTTCTCACTTTCTATTTTCATTTTTTTATTGTGTTACTAAAACCAATCCAGCCACCGTTTTATCTTTGGATCATTGGGATACAAGACGATGTAGCTGACTAGAAATCCTAAGATGAAGGCACACGCACTATTGATCCAATCCTTAGTGGTATCTCCTGTGAGGGCAAACACAAACCCGGGTACAAAAAACACCATCCCGATAAATATCCATTTCATCATGGTGTCTCAATCATTGCTGTTGATGTTGTAAACGGGCTTTGTCTCTGAGAGCCATGCCACCATTGCAGCTAC
The DNA here is from genome assembly GCA_019162915.1 of Campylobacteraceae bacterium. Lineage (GTDB taxonomy): Bacteria > Campylobacterota > Campylobacteria > Campylobacterales > Sulfurospirillaceae > Sulfurospirillum. The sequence continues at coordinate 999 of JAFLKZ010000192.1, read as the reverse complement.
AATTATTACCGCACCCATTGCAATAGGAATGTAAAAGATCAGTTGTGCCAAAGAACCGGCAAGGGCATAAAGTTTGGGGGCTTGTTTGAAGTTGTTAATGATCACTCCCATGAGTAGAAGTACTCCAACTGCCAATACGATTGCCCCATTGAGCCAATCGTCATTATTTGCCAGTGCCGTTTGTATCCAATTGTTTCCGAAAAACATCAGGGCATACGAGACGACCATTGCAATGGAGTGTTCTTTGGTGAAGAACTCATATCGTACATGATGGAGGGTGTATTTATTAAACCATAGGATGAACGTATAGATGGCGAATGCTGCTATGAGCAATCCGATCAAGGTTAGTATTAACATTGGGAATCTCCTTGGTTGTTTTTATGCTGATAGGTAGTAATTTGCTCTTGTGTTATACCGCTCTCACACCAGCCGCGTTTGGTATCACGGTTATTAAGCCATCGCCCGATGGCTGCTGCGATACCGATCAGTACCAATGCGCCGCCAAATATGATTTCAGTAGGACTATCTGCTTTACAGAGAGGAGAACAAAGAGCAAAGATAACCGTGACAATTGCGATGAGGATTAGAATGGATAGTTTATTATTCATGGCGACTTCCTTTTACTTATGATCGGAGGTGTAATACCCCCTCTGACGTTTGGATGCGATCAAAACATCGACTTTGTGGTGAGCCTCTGTTTGGGTGGCATAGACCTCTTGAATGGTTCGTGTTGCTTTAACGTTTTTCGAAGCTCCAAAGCTGCGTATGACAAGGGTCTCCCCAAAGAGATTGGGAAGAAGCTGTATTGAGTAGTACCTCTCCCTCTCATTGACGGTTCTATACAGGATAGTGGTCATGGGTATCAGTGTCAGCAACAAATAGATTTAGTTCCTTGTTGGCTTCACGTTCTTTTTCTTTCTCTTCAATCTGGGCAATACGTTTGAGTGCCGCATTGATCCGCTGTTTGATCTTTATCATCATGTAAAGAATGACAACCAT
>JAFLKZ010000165.1:1302-5893 GCA_019162915.1 Campylobacteraceae bacterium | reverse complement strand
ACTTCAGGCAATTTTTACGGTGGTTACGTCGCCCACGCGATGGATACACTCAAAATTTGTGCGGCTAACCTTGCGGACTTACTCGACAAAGAGTTTGCACTTCTCGTTGATAATAAATTTAATCGGGGCATTGGCGAAAATCTCAAACTGAGCAAAGAGCATTATTTTCACGGCTTTAAAGCGATGCAAATCACACTTAGCTCCCTGAGTGCTGATGTCATCAAAAATACTACTGCGGCGTCCGTTCACTCTCGCTCAACCGAATCACTCAATCAAGATAAAGTCAGCATGGGAACAACCGCAGCCCTAGATTTTAAAAAGATGATGGAACCCTTAGAGTTGATGCTCAGCATCGCTTTTATGGGACTTGCGCAAGCAGTGGACATCAGAGGCAAAGACCTTGTTTCTCCTATGCTTCTACGTCACTATAAAGCTATCAGAGAACATGCAGCACCTCTTTTAGAAGATAGAAGAATGGACATCGACATCACTAAAGTGAGAAAAACACTCAATGATGGAAAATTAGCATGAAAAAAGTGCTTGTAACAGGAGCGACGGGAAGTCTTGGTCAAGCGATTGTGCGCTACTTTGCGAGTCATGGCTACTTTGTCTACATTCACTATAAAAGCCAAAAAGACAAAGCACTCAATTTACTAGAAGAGATAAAAAATGGGGAAATCGTGCAGTTTGACATCACCCAAAAAGAAGAGGTCAAAAGTGCGTTAGCATCTTTACATGTAAATGTTTTGGTCAATAATGCAGGCATTACCAAAGACAAACTTTTCTTTTTTATGGAAGATGAAGACTGGAGCGATGTACTCGATACTAATCTCAATAGCCTTTTTTATGTGACCAAACAAATTCTACCCAACATGATAAAAGAAAAATCAGGCTCTATCATTAACGTCTCTTCCATTTCTGGATTAGTAGGCAATGCAGGACAGGTCAACTACTCTACGACTAAAGGCGGCATTATCGCCTTTACGAAAGCACTTTGCGCCGAAGTTGGGCGTTACAATATCAGAGTCAATGCCGTAGCCCCAGGGGTCATCGAGTCAGAGATGATACACAATGTTGATAAAAATGTAGTCAATATGATTCCAGCTAAACGGCTTGGTCGTGCCGATGAAGTCGCAGAAGTCGTCTTTTTCTTAGGCGATAAAGCAACTTATGTCAACGGTGAAGTCATCAATATCAGTGGTGGGATGGTCAGATAATGCACGTCATACTTTCTTTTTTATACGCACCTTTTATCGTAGTGTTATTAAACTATTTTGCGATTCAACAAGTTGCTTTGTTTGTGTTATCAGTGGGGATTGTCTGGTTTATAGCGATAAAACCAAAAGTGCTCAAAAAAGTTATCTTTCCCTTTTTCTATATGGCCGTAGCCGTCGTCGCTTTTTTGATGGATGACTTTGTTGTGTTTAAGTTTTTACCTTTGTTGATTTCACTCTCTTTTCTCTTTTTCTTGATTGTAAGTTATTTTGACAATGAATCCATTATCTTGCAGTTTGCGAGGAAAATTCATAAAAATCCTATTAGCGAAAAAGAAGAAGCGTATATTAAAAAGTCCACTCTCTTTTGGATTTTTATCACTTTTATCAATATTATCGCGCATATCACTGTTTTACTCCTTCAAGATAACGCTTATTGGGTGATTTATTCTTCTTTTGGTTGGTATTTTGTTTTTGGGATGGGTGGGATTATCCATTTCTTGCACCGAAAATTTATCTTCTTAAAGAGGATTTGATAGATGTTTACGCTTAGAATTTTCTTTTTTCTATTCCTACTTGGTGGTGCACTTTTTGCGAATACCCCTTCCCAATTTAAAGAAACACGTTATAGCTATGCGCTTGATAAAAATATCTCTTTTGAAGGATTTATTACCTTTGGAGAACAAAATATTGTCATCGAATATAGCAAACCTGAAGCCAAAGTTTTGACTTATTTTGAAGAAAAACTCTCCATTCAAGACCAAAATGGTTTTAAAATGGTCGATACTACTGCCACTCCTGCTATTCACTATTTTTTTATGATTATTAAAGCTATCCATGATGAAAACAGTGTTTTGATGGACTCCTTTTTTGACCAGAAAATTGAGGGAAAAGAAGCAATCCTCACACCTAAAGGAGTCACTGCCGAAATTTTGGAGGAAGTGCGCGTCAAACGCAATGGAAAAAAATTAGAATCTTTACATGTAAAGATAAAAAATGGCGATAGGATAACCATTGAGATCGTGGACTAAATACCTCAACATCATTATCTGTGTGCTCATCGGCACTACTTTTTATCTTAGCAGAGATTCACTCCATATCTCCACAAATTTAATTTCTTTCTTGCCTGAGGGTAAAAATAAAGAAGTTTTTGAGATTTATTCAACTTTTAAAACGTCTAAAGAGGTTTTTGTTGCTATTGAGAACTTTGATAAAGAATCCCTTGCCAAAATAAAAAATATCGAAGAAAAATTTTCAAGTTCTGGTATGCTCAAACTCGAAAGCAACATCGCACCCAATCCAAACTTAATTGCCTATACCAAAAATAACGCTTTTTACCTCAAAGAGCTCAACCCACAAAGTACTGCTACCATCAGTGAAAGATTGCAAGAACTTCATGAAAAAATCATGACAAATCCTTATTATACGGCTATTGATTTACAAGACCCACTGGGATATTTGAAACCAAATAAACAAAGTATACAACTCAATATCAGAGATGGTCATTTGGCGTTGGGAGATTTTGGCTATTTGGCAGTTTTTAGTCTTAATGAAACTTTCAATACCCAAGAAGGCTACGAAAAAATTTACGATATGGTACATACTGAGTTAAAAGGTATTGAAAAAGTAAGGGTATTTAGCCCCGCATTTTACTTTGTAGAAAACGCCAATAAAATTCAAGATGATGTCAATTTTCTTATCTTTCTCTCCACTATTTTGTTACTCATACTTTATATTTTTATCATCAAAAATATTTCTCTTCTTATCAATACTATTTTCACCCTGATTACTTCTGCTTTATTGTCCTTTTTACTGACCTCTTTTATCTGGAATGAAGTCTCGATATTTGTTCTAGCTTTTGGAAATGCTATTGGAACATTAGCGATTGATTATATGTTTCACTACTATTTTTATGGACATTATGAAGGAAAAAAACATTTCAATACATCAGTCTTTTACGGATTTCTGACTACTTTTGGCGGATTTTTCATCTTTTCATTTGTCGATTTTCCACTCATCCAACAAGTATGCGTTTTTGCGATGATTTCATTGGTTCTTTCCTATTTGCAATTTGTTTTTATCTTTCCATTAATTGGGTTCAAAAAAGCACAACCTTTTTTAAAGTTTCATTTTTCCATTCCCTTGCCGTACCGTGCGATAGCACTACTCTCTCTTTTAGGTATTATTGTGAGCATTCCTTTTTTACATGTAGATACCAATATCAAAAATCTTGACTACCAAAATGTGACATTGATGCAAGAAGAAAAATTCTTCAAAGACAATATTAAAAAAGAAGGATATACGCCTGTTTTAATCGAAGCCGATTCTCTTGAACAGCTTATTGCTAGGAGTAATGAAATCAAAAATGGCTTTAAAAATGCTATGGTTCCACTCTCTTACTTTTTTGATAAAGCCTTTTATCTGCAAAGAGAAAAAGAGTTAGTAGAACTGGATTTTGCTCGTAAAAAAGTACAAATTGAAGCAGAAGCGACCAGATTGGGTTTTCGAAAAGATTTCTTTAGTAACGCCTATCATGAAAATCTACTTCATCCAACCTATACGCCATTAGATATCAAAACGCTCTCTTCCATGGGATTTGATGTGGTAGAAAAAAATGGTAAATATTTTACCTATGGTTTGGTCAAAAGCTATGAAATTGATAGCTTAGGAAAACTAAACTTTGCTCATTCTATTGATGCTAAAGAGATATTTTTTAATTCATTACAAACCATCAAACATCAATTACTCTTAGGCGGTCTCTTAACAGTAGCTTTTATCATAAGCATGCTTTGGCTGATTTGTCGCAAAACACTCGCACTGAGTGCTAGTTATGTTCTTCTTCCTACTGCATTGATTTTATTGCTCTCCTTGATGGGGGATTTTACGATAGCACATATCTTTATGTTGTTTATAATGATGTTATTTGGCATTGATTATGGTATTTATATGAGTAGTGATGATAGTTTCAAAGATGGTACAAGAAGTGCTATTTTATTTTCTATTGTCGATACATTTGCAGGCTTTGGCGTGCTTGTGTTTAGCGATATTGGGGCGTTACATTCTATGGGTTTAGTCGCTTGTGTGGGCTCAGGTGCTATATGTTTATTGCTAATGGGGAGAAAAAGTTTTTGAGAATTATAGTTACAAACGATGCCATGAGTGAAAATATCTATCCGATCAACAATGCACTGGTTGATACAAAGTTAAAAAACAAAGTGATGCTTATTCCCTCCTCTACCAAAGAAGAAAATGCGTTAGAGATTTTAAAAGCTTATCTTTCAGACGCAAAACCCATCCTCTATGATAAAGAAAATCTTTCTTTAGATGAAAAAATCCAATCCTTCGATACGACCTTATTTGAAAGCGTGGATTTTTCA
>JAFLKZ010000165.1:0-1292 GCA_019162915.1 Campylobacteraceae bacterium | reverse complement strand
CCAACTCAATGGCAAAATTTTTATTTGATATCGAAACAGATATCGCAGCACTCGTAAGACTCTTTGGTGTATTTGAACCTAAAAAAATCGTCGCGACTGTTCCGTTTATTCACATCTATGGTTTTTTAGCAGGACTATTGTTGCCTTTTAAACTGAATGTTGACTTAGTTTTTAAAGAGCATTTTTTGCCGCATGATTTACTCTGCTTTGCACAACCTAAACATATCATTGTGACCACACCTTTGTATATCAAATCGCTCCTCATGCTTGATGAGGGCAAAGATCTTAGCCAAACCCTCTTTATAAGTTCAACAGGACCACTCTCAGCGCAAATCGCTAAAGAATTTATAGACAAATTCAACACCACACTCATTCAGCTTTTTGGCTCCACTGAGACAGGAAGTATCGCCTATAAAAAGCAAGATGATATCGCTTGGACACCACTTCATGGGGTGGAAACAACGCTTAATGAAGAAGGATTGTTACATATTGAGTCTCCTTTTGTCTCTCAAACACTGTGGAATGAAGCATTTATCCAAACCAATGGAAAAATTCAGACCTTTGATTATGCAAATATCGAAAATGGCACATTCAACCTGATAGGGCGTAGCAATCAGATTATCAAAGTAGCAGGGAAACGATACTCTACCACGCAAATAGAAGAAGTGCTAGAAGCAATGGATGGCATAGAAAAAGCATTAGTACATGTCAAACATCAAAGTAAAGCACTTAAAGATGAAATTATAGTTATTTTTATCGAAGTAAGTAATCCAATAACGGTAAAAGAAATTAAACTCGCTATCAAAAGTAGAGTAGGAAAAATAAATTTTCCTATAGAATTGAAGGTGGTTGACAAGATATCAACCACCCTGATGGGGAAAAAGTGTATGCCTATATGCCCAGTAAACTAAGTTGCACTTGGATAGATTTATTGAGGTTTTGAATCCAGCCATTATAGTTTTTATGAATAGTATTTGCCGCTGAATTATATTCTAGGTTCATACTGTCTACGTAGTTAATGCTATATTCATCTTGAGTATATTTTACAGAAACGATAGCTGTATGGGTTCGCAAAGTAAGCGTTCCTTGTATTTCGCCATCTCGTACTTTTTTCATAACCCAACCCATACCTGCACCCGCACGGATAATAGATTTTTCAACATCTATTTTGGAGACTTTTTGAGTTCCGCCACTTACAATTGGATTATTGTTTACATTGTAAACTGGTAGAGCCGCACCACAACCAAGAAAAGAGAGTGTAGCAATCGCTGCAATTGCCAACAAGAGAAGTT
>JAFLKZ010000001.1 GCA_019162915.1 Campylobacteraceae bacterium | reverse complement strand
TGGTGGTGGTGGGGGGGGGGTAGATATAATCACTACTTGAAATGATATATATTACAGGAGTCAATAATATGTTTGGTGGCAAAAAACTCACACAACTCACTAAAAGATGCGAGCAGATAGAAGCTGAGCTTCAAGTTTTAAAAAATGAAAATGAAAAACTTCGACATGAAAATAACCAGTTTCTCTCGCAAAAAGAAGCCGTGCATAAAACAATTGAAGAAAACAGACTCAAAAATGCTCTTACTCAAAATCTCTCTTCAGGTTGTATAAGCAATATACAACAGATTCAAAAAGGGATAGAATCAAATATGTCAGGACTTGATGAGATTAATATACTCAATGATAGTTTTGGTGCGACCATTTTGGGTGTTAAAGAAAATGTTAATGCCATTTTTAATACGGACTCTATCATTCATATGTCAAATGAATTACGCTCAACTGCTGAGAATTTAAACAGTAGTGTGATAGATATTGCAGAGGTCATAACGCTGATTAAAGATATTTCTGATCAAACCAATTTGTTAGCACTTAATGCTGCCATAGAAGCAGCGCGTGCGGGTGATCATGGGCGTGGATTTGCTGTGGTTGCTGATGAGGTTCGGAAACTAGCAGAACGCACTCAAAAAGCTACTTCTGAGGTTGAAGTAAGCATTAATGTCTTAAAGCAAAATGCTTCTGTCATGCATAATGATAGCGAAACCTTAGAACATGAAGCTATCTCTTCATCTAAAAATCTCGAAGCCTTTAAACAGCAGTTGGATACACTTATCAAAGGCGGAGTCACCATCAAAAAAGATACCAATCAAGTCTCTCATGAACTCTTTGCAAACTTGGCAAAACTCGATCATGTCCTTTTTAAAGTCAATGCATATGATGGTGTATTCAACAATAAAGATATGACATTGAGTACGCATCAAGAGTGTCGTTTTGGTCAATGGAAACTAGCAAAAGGGAAAGAGCTCTTTGGTCATACTCCTAGTTTTTCAAGGATAGATGAGACGCACGCCGTCGTTCATCAAAATGCCATTGCTGCTTTAGAGTGTGTCAAAAGTGGTAATTGTTTAAATGATATCAATGTTGTTATTGGTTATTTTGGTGCTGCGGAGGAAGCCAGTAAAAAGCTTTTTGATATTATCGATAAAATGATCGAAGAAGCGTAAGGAAGTTCGTAGTGAGGCTTTTTTTTACTCCGACTAGAATAATTGCTTCTGTTCCCATTGTTTTTTTAGTGCTTGTTGCTTCTCAAATAACACTGAATTACTTTGATAATGAACGCACTATCAAAACTTTTATTTATAAGCAAGCTAGTACGCTGAATACTTTTATGCTGACACATCGTAATTATTACATCAACCTCTATGAAGAAGAGAAGATATCGCTTGATGAAAAGAGTCTGGCGGGATTGCCTGCGTTTAGTGCTTATGAGATTTCAGATACATTTTCAAAAGCCAATGAACTTGATATTACCCTTCAAACCGTCTCAGATAAAGCAAGAAATCCGCAGAACAATGCTTCTGCTGAGCAACTAAGAGCGATTGAATTTTTTAAGCATAATCCCTTAGAAAAAGAGTATTTTGTGAAAGAGGGTGATTTTTATCAATATGCAACGCCCTTATTGATTACCCAAAGGTGCCTTAAATGTCATGGCTCTAAATCCTCCGCACCAGATTTTATCCAAAAGCGTTATGATACAGCCTATGATTATAAATTAGGAGAGTTAAGAGGTATCGTTAGCGTGCAAGTTCCCATTGCGACATAGTTTTAGTCAGCAGTTTTTAAAAAATATCTTTTATAATTTTCTTTTGATGATAGGCTTAATATCCTTGGTTGGTTATCTTTTACGATATCTAAAGCAAATGAATATCAAGCTTGAGCGAGAGGTTATCGATAAAACACAAAGTTTGAATAAAAATATTGCATACTTTGAAAGCTATAAACTTGCACTAGATCGCTCAGCAAGTGTTTCTAGGACAGATAAAAGAGGCATTATCACTTATGTAAATGATATCTTTTGTAGTAATAGTGGGTATTCTAAAGAAGAACTTATAGGTAAGAATCACAATATTTTAAGAAGCCCACATATGCAAGATGATATTTTTAAAGAGATGTGGACAACTATTCGTGCCAATAAAACATGGCGTGGTTTTTTGGAAAACAGAAAAAAAGATGGTTCTTTTTATTGGGTTGATGCTGCCATTACGCCTATATTGGATGAAAATGGAAATATTGTTGAGTATATAGCCATTAGGCATGAGGTCACTCAAATCATCCAACAAAGAAAAGAACTTGAAATTATTGCAACAACAACAGCGCTAACAGGCTATAAGAATAGATTTCAGCTTTTAAAAGATATTTCTTCCTCCAAGAATGCTTCTTTGGCAATTTTAGATATGGATAATTTTAGTCAAATCAATGATTTTTATGGGCATAGCTTGGGCGATTCTATTATTATTCAGGCAGCAAATTTTATTTTTAGTAGTGTGGAACACGATTCTCGTTATAGGTTTTATCATTCTCAAGGAGATGAGTTTGTCATCTTGGCAAATGGTGTAGAAAGAGAAGCATTTATCAATTTCATTCAAGCGCTTGTTGAAAAAATTATAGCACAAGCATTCTTGTTGGATAATGAATCTGTGCATATTTCTATAACGGCAAGTATCTCATTTGAAGCTCCTTTGATGTTGCTTAAAACAGCAGATATGGCAATGAGACTAGCTAAAAAAGATAAAAAAGAACTGATTGTTTATAGTTCAAATCTTGGTCTCGAAAAAATATATGAAAATAATTTACTGTGGGCGCATAAAATACAAAAAGCTTTAATTTTAGATACTATCATTCCTTTCTTTCAGCCAATTTATGACAATCACCAACAGACTGTCGTTAAGTATGAAGCGCTTGTGCGTTTGATTGATGATGGCGTAGCTATTTCACCTTTTTTCTTTTTAGAGGTTGCAAAGAAAACAAAACAATATAATGCCATCACTAAAATAATGATTCAAAAATCGTTTGAGGTTATAAGTAAAAATAAATATGAGGTATCTATCAACCTTACTATTGAAGATATCTTAAATAAAGAGATTCAAATTTATATTTTTGAGATGTTAGAACAGTATGGCAATGGGCATCGCGTTATCTTTGAGATTGTAGAAAGTGAGGGGATTTTAAATTTTAAAGAAGTTATGTACTTTATCGCATCTATTAAAAGATATGGTTGCCGCATTGCCATTGACGATTTTGGAACAGGTTACAGTAATTTTGAGTATCTTTTAAAACTAAAAGTAGATTTTATTAAAATTGATGGGAGTTTGATTAAAGGACTTTTGACTGAAAATGGATCAGAATATATTGTAGGTATCATTGTTGACTTTGCTCAAAAAATTGGTATAAAAACGATAGCAGAATTTGTTGAAAATGAAGCACTGCAAACCAAAGTTAAAGCTATGGGGATTGATTTTTCCCAAGGATATTTTCATGGCAAACCAAGGGAATCATTGATTATAGATGATATTTAATGCATTTTTTGTTCAATCCCTAAAGCAAGTAGCTCATTTTGAGTGTAAGGGATCGCTCTTTTATTGCCTTCATTATCGACACTCACATAAGTAATGATGGCACTGGTGACATGTAAACATCGGCGAATTCCCTCATGGGAGCGTTCAGCGTTGACTTCGACTTGTGTAGTGATGGAGGTTTTACCTACCTTGATGATTCTTCCATAGCAACTGAGGATATCACCTACTTTAACGGCTTCTTTAAATTCAAGTGAATTGACTGCGACAGTAACGACCCTGTGAACATTAAGATCACGAGCAGCAAGAGAGCCTGCAATATCGATTTGCGACATAATCCATCCACCAAAGATATTGCCAGAGGGGTTGGTATCTTTGGGCATAGCGACGATTTTGATGCGAGGTTCTCCCATATTGTACATGTAAAGCCTTTGTAATTCATTTTTATACGCTTTGGAGGCAAAGCCTTCAAAGCTTCGTTAGCCACTGGGGCGCTGAAGCTTGCCTCTTGTGAGGCAGAAACATTACTTAAGTAGTAATCTTATAATAAATCAGTTTCAAGGCAATTTAAATGAAAAATCAGATCCTTCGCCTAAGGTACTTTGTATCTCCAAATTGGTGTTGTGAAGTTTGAGTATGTAACTAACGAGTGCAAGACCAAGCCCCATAGAATTATCCCATGAGTGTGTGGATGAGCGGAAAAACTTTTGAGTCACCTTCTCTATATCTTCAGCTTTGATGCCTTGTCCACTATCTTTTACATGTAAAACTTTGTCTTTGATGCTTACATGTAAAGCTTCTTCTGAGTATTTGAGTGCATTGTCAATGAGATTTGAGAGGACGATTTCCATCATTGTTTTATCGGCACTGATGATGTTCTCCTCCACGTCACATACAATGACTCTTTCTTGATTTTTTTCTCTGAAGGTTTGAACGATGTCTTGGGTTAGTTTCCCCATGTCAAATTCGCTATTTTGGCTTGTAAAATCACCATTTTCAAACTTCGTGGTTAACGCCAAACGGTCTATCATTCCCGATATTTTTTGTCCATTTTGAATAATTTTTCCTAAAAAACGCTCTCTAATTTGAGCGTTTGCATCGCCATCGTCTAAAAGTGTTTGCGCATAACCCATAATGGAAGCGATGGGATTTTTAAACTCATGGCTAATAGCGGAGATAACATCACTGCGTTGTTGACTGATGAGCTTGATTTTGGCGGTATATTTTCGTTTTTGTTTGGCTCTTTTTTCGAGTTTAGAGGCGAGTTTTTTTAAGAAGTTGGATATCTCAAAAAATTCAAAACTAAAGTGTGAAGAGAGCGATATTTTGTAGTCTTTATCGGCAATTTGTTGAAGATTTGCAATGATTTTATCAATTTCTAATCGGATTTTTTTACTCAGTACGTAAGCCCCATACAGTCCAAAGAGGATACTTGACCCAAAAATAAGCGCCATTTTAATCCACAAGTCATAAAAGTTATGCATCATTCCCTCAAGGCTAGACGAGAGGCGCAAAAAGAGTATTTCATCATCAACTTTAATGTGATGAGCAACATATAAAAAGTCCATTTTAAGTGTTTGTGAGTAGCGCACAGAACTGCCATATTCACTTTTTTGTGCTTTCACAATTTCTTCTCTATGGGCATGGTTGTTCATGTTTTCATGGTCAAAATCACTGTCGATGATGACGTTACCATCACTGGCTATTAATGTAAAACGTATGCCTGTTTTTTCTTTGATTGCTTTGGCAAAATTTTCTAAATTATTGTTAAGTGGAAGTTGAAGTTTGATAATTTGAATATGAGACTCAAGTTCTTGTTGGTATTTTTCAATATTGCTATTTTTAATGGTGAAATAACTGACTAATCCAGAGAGTAAAAGCGTGGATAAAAAAAGAGTAAGAAGCGCTCTCGTAATATGTTGATGTAGCATTAGCATAAGGTATATCCTACACCCCAAATGGATTTTATGTACTCTTTTTCTTTGGTAGGGTCTATTTTCTGTTTGAGACGATTGATGGCGACATTGACCGTTTTATCTTGAAAAAATTCATCATTTTTCCATACATGTTCGAGTAGAAAATCGCGCTTTAAAACAGAATTTTTATTTTCGATGAGTGTTTTGAGAAGGTCAAACTCCAGCTTAGTAAGTTCAACACATTTTTTGTCTACATGTAAAAGATGTGCTTCTAAATCAAGCGTTAAATCACGATAAATAAGGATACTTTTATTTTCAGGAACGGTGCGCGCTAGAATAGCTTTGATGCGTAAAAGTAGCTCTTTCATATTATAAGGTTTGGTGACATAGTCATCACCGCCCCTTAAAAATCCCTCTTCGATATGCACATCACTATTTTTAGCCGTAACAAAGATGACCGCTTGGGTAAAGCCTTTTTTGCGCAAACTTGCCACAAACTCACTGCCCTCAGCACCAGGTAAGTTTCTATCCACAATCATCATGTCAATGCTCTCTTCTTGAAGGCATT
>JAFLKZ010000007.1 GCA_019162915.1 Campylobacteraceae bacterium | reverse complement strand
GCGACCAAGTGATTAACAGTCACCTACTCTACCGCTGAGCTAATTCGGAACATTTGTTTATGAACGAGGTCGAAATTATAGTTAAAAATACTCATAATGTCAAGGTTAATTTACACTTCTTTTTTATTCAAGAAAAAGTAAGTGTAAAGGTAGTACGATATTAAAATCTTAAAATCTCAAAGGAGTTTGCATGAATAGAAAAATTGCTACTTTAGCGCTTGTCAGTACACTAAGCGTTCCATTATTTGCTGCTGAGTTTATTACTATTGGTACAGGTGGTGTTACGGGAACTTATTATCCAACAGGTGGAGCTATCTGTCAAATGGTCAATAAGAATAAAAAAGAAACTAATATGAGATGTTCAGTTGAATCCACAGGTGGTTCTGTTTACAACGTAAATACTATTAAAGCAGGTGAATTGGACTTTGGTATTTCTCAAAGTGATACAGCTTATCAAGCTTTCAAAGGCGAAGGTAAATTTGCTGGAGCGGCTGCTGTTCCTGAACTAAGAAGTGCTATTGCTATCTATCCTGAGCTTTTAGCTCTCGTAGTAAGCCAAAAATCTGGAATCAAAAATGTATCAGACCTTAAAGGTAAAAAAATCAATCTTGACTCTCCAGGTTCTGGAACAAGAATGACAACAGATGTTGTTTTAGAAGCTTTTGGTCTTAAAGCGTCTGATTTGGCACTTGCTAATGAGTTGAAATCTTCAGAAGGTCCAACAATGCTTCAGGATAATCATATCGATGGTTATTTCTACATGGTAGGTCACCCAACGGCAAATATTAAAGATTCTGCTAACTCTTTAGATATCAACCTTATCCCTATTGAAGGTGCCAATATTGATGCACTGATTAAAAAATATCCTTACTTTGCAAAAGGTACTATCTCTGGAACTTTCTACAAAGGTGCCCCAAATGATACCCCAAGTATCGGTGTAAAAGCTGTTCTTGTGACAAGTAGTAAAGTTAAAGATGAAGTTGTCTACCAAGTAACTAAAACTATCCTAGACAATTTTGATAAATTTAAAGAACTTCACCCTGCGTATAAAACAATTACTAAAGAAAGTTTACTAGATGGTTTAAGCGTTCCTCAACATCCAGGTGCGATTAAAGCTTTCAAAGAAGCTGGCTTACTTAAATAGTTGCTTACATGTAAAGCCTCATCCAAAGAGGCTTTACTCACTTTAGAATAAAGGTTAAATATTGAAAACACTGGTTGAAAGATTAGATGATGAAAAACTCATCAATGAATTTGAGGGACAAAGAGATTTTGAAAAAACAAGTTGGCAGTATTGGTTTGTAGCAGCTGTTGCTTTTTCATGGTCTTTATACCAACTCTATATTGTTTTAGACCCTGGAAATAGTGCCCATATAAGAGCTATACATCTCGCATTTGGTATCGTTTTATGCTTCTCTATGTATGCTATGTATAAAAGTACTAAGTTAAGGTCAACGATTACCTGGTATGATTTTCTTTTTGCAGCTATTGGAGTTACTGTTGTTTTATACCAATGGTATGCGTATAAAGATTTGTCTATGCGTTCTGGAAGCTGGACTCAAACCGATATTATCGTAGGAGTTTTAACAGTTCTTGTAGTCTTAGAAGCCTCAAGAAGAGTAATGGGACTTCCACTCATGCTAGTTGCTATCTTCTTTTTAGCTTACGATTATTTTGGAGCCTACTTACCTGATGCTATCGCACACAAAGGTGCAAGTATCAACAAAATGGTAGGACAAATGGTTTTAACCACCGAGGGCATCTTTGGTGTACCGCTAGGCGTAAGTGCTAGTTTTGTCTTTTTGTTTGTACTTTTTGGGGCACTTTTAGACAGAGCGGGTGCGGGTGAATACTTCATCAAACTTTCCTATACATTACTAGGAAGATACGATGGAGGTCCTGCAAAAGCTGCAGTTGCGGCTTCTGGTATGTTTGGTATGATTTCTGGCTCTTCCATCGCTAATACTGTAACCGTAGGAACATTTACAATTCCACTGATGAAACGACTTGGTTTTTCTGCTCACAAAGCAGCGGCCGTTGAGACAGCGGCTTCTGTAAATGGTCAGTTAATGCCTCCTATCATGGGTGCTGCAGCATTTATCATGGCGGAGTTTTTAGGTCTTGATTATACTGACATCGTTTTTGCGGCATTTATTCCTGCCTTTACGTGTTACTTTGCACTTTTTTATATCGTCCATTTAGAGGCTAAGAAAAATGGCTTAAAAGGGGAAGACCCTAGTGTTCTTGGTCGCATTTGGCCGATTTTCATCAAAGGTATTCACTATTTTATTCCTATCTTTTTCTTAATGTACACCTTGATTATTTTAAGACAATCAGCGCAAAGTGCGGCATTTAGTGCCATTATGTTCTTGATGGTCGTTATGGTTGTCCAAAAACCTCTTAAAGCTTTTTTCAATAAAGAGAAGATAACTTTACCACTTATTGTAGAAGGCTTTGCAGATATTGGTAATGGTATGGTGATGGGTGGCAAAAATATGGTTTCAATTGCCATTGCTACGGCCGTTGCTGGTATTATCGTGGGTTCAGTCACGCTGACAGGTATTGGCTTGATTTTAGCAGAAGTGATAGATAATCTCTCTGGCGGTTATATTTTAGCAGTACTTGTTTTAACGATGATTGTCTCTCTCGTTTTGGGAATGGGGCTCCCAACAACGGCAAACTATATCGTTATGGCTTCATTAACCGCGCCTATCATCATGAGTTTGGCAGCGGATAACGGCTATGTTATCCCTATGCTTGCGGCTCATATGTTCGTCTTTTACTTTGGAATTTTAGCTGACGACACCCCTCCTGTGGGTATGGCGGCATATGCCGCAGCAGCGATTGCTAAAAGCGATCCTATCATTACGGGTATTCAGTCATTTATCTACGATATTAGAACAGGAATTTTGCCGTTTATGTTCTTCTTTAACAATGAACTTTTACTGATTTCTGGTGTAGATGCAAGTGACCCCAATGATCCTTCCAAATGGATATGGATTACGAATCCTTTAGAAATCGTCATTATTTTTGCAGGATCTGTGTTAGGTATGTTTGCCTTCACGTCCGCAACACAAAGTTTTGTTTTAACTAAAATCAATACGATTGAGCGTGTAATGCTTATCTGTGTTATCCCATTTATGATGTTACCAAAATTAGTAGCGACTAAACTAGGGCTTCCAAGCCACTATATCGCTTATGTTATTGGATTAGTACTCTATGGAATTGTCTACTTTGGACAAAGAGCAAAATTCAAAAAACAAGAAGCGTTAGCTTAAGTAGTATAAAAATTAACGCCTGCAATGTGCTTTACATGTAGGCGTTTTTCATCCAAAAGTTTTTGAAGATGTTGATGACTTATCGCATCGAAACAAAGCTTAACATCTTCAAAACTTTGTGGTCTTCGCTTTAATAATTCCAAAATGTCTTCTTCACTAAAAGTGCGTTTAGTTTGTGTATATTCTTTTTTGTAAGCAATGTTTACATGTAAACCTACAAGATGAGAGGAGAGTTCCACTACTCTTTCCATACTAACGCCCTTAACATCATACGCTGGAGGTCTATCTATCGTTCCTACATCAATACGGTCTGGTTTTATTGCTTGCAAAACAAGATTTAGCGCCTCAAATTCTTCTTTCGTATCATTGATGCCCTCCACAATTAAAATCTCAATAACAAGTTTGCCTTGAAAAATACTTCTAAAGGTCTTCATCCCTTCTATAATAGACTCTATACTAATACTAGAATGAGGTCGGTCAAGCTTTTTAAAAGATTTTTGTGTCGCACAATCAAGTGAAAGTTTCACGATATCTATTTTCAAAAGTGCGCTTTGAATAGCTCTATTACCAATAGTTGAGCCATTGGAGAGAATAAGTAATTGATGATTTTGTTTTATTTTATTGATAGCATCAACTAAATCATCAAGATAGGGATAAAGTGTTGGCTCGCCATTGGCCGTCAAGGTTATCACATCAATGTTTTGATGCTTTTGAAGTGCCTCTAAAAGAGCATTGATAACTTCTTTACATGTAGGGACGTTTTGTGCTATTTGAACGGTTTTAGCACCCTTAAGCTCGCAATAAAGACAATCAAAATTACATTGCTTTTCGTTGGGACTAAGGTCGATTCCCAATGATTGACCAAAACGCCGTGAGGTGATAGGACCAAAGATAATATTGCTGATGGGAGTCTCCTAGAGGTGAGAAATTTTCTGGGGAAAGCCCCCAGAAAATACTAAATTTTAGTAAGTGTTTGTACCTGTTTGATAAAGTATTTGGCATTTTCAACAGGAACATCTGGCAAAATACCATGTCCCAGATTGAAAATATGTCTTTTATTTTTCATCACACTGACGATATGCTCTATACCCTCATCTATCGCATCTTGACTATAAAGACGGGTTGGTTCCATATTGCCTTGGAGCACATATTTATGACCTAACTTTTCTTGTGCAAGCTCTATTGGTGTTGACCAATCAACGGCAAACACATCAAAGTCACCATCAATCTTATCTAAATAACCACTAATTCCCTTAGGAAATAAAATCACAGGAATATGCGGATACTTGGCTTTAAGATAACTACTAATTTCTTTCATATAAGACCAGCTAAATTCAAAATAAGCGCTTTCTTCAAGGGCGGC
Source organism: Campylobacteraceae bacterium (assembly GCA_019162915.1). Taxonomy (GTDB): domain Bacteria; phylum Campylobacterota; class Campylobacteria; order Campylobacterales; family Sulfurospirillaceae; genus Sulfurospirillum. The sequence goes on along the minus strand of JAFLKZ010000007.1, from coordinate 1,387 downwards.
TGCCCACGAGTCAAATATCATCACGACATCAGTACCACTTTGAATCTGTCGCTCCATATAAAGTTTAAGCACTTCGGTCACTTTTTTAAGTAACGCATGCATAAACTGCGGATTTGTATAAATAAGCTTTTTAACTTGCGCGTACGTCTTTGTTCCTTGCCCTTCTATCATATAAGTAGCCAAAGTCCAAGGTGCGCCACAAAAGCCAATCAGTGCTTTATCAGCCGCTAATTTTCCTCTGATAAGACGAATCGTTTCATACACATACTCAAGTCCCTCAACCGCTTTTTGAACACTTAATTTGTCCAAATCAGCTTGATTTTTAATAGGATTTGAAAATATGGGGCCTTCGCCTTGCAAAAATTTAAGCTCCATTCCCATTTCAAGAGGAACTACTAAAATATCACTAAACAAGATAGCTGCGTCAACACCTAAAATATCAACTGGCTGAAGTGTCACTTCACACGCTTTTTGCGGGTCTTTACACAAAGAAAGAAAATCCCCAGCTTGGGCTCGAACTGCCATATATTCAGGTAGATAGCGTCCTGCTTGTCGCATCATCCAAACAGGAGTATAAGGTGTTTTTTTTCCAAAACATGCATCAACAAAAATCATTAGTGTTTTCCACCTTTATGTAATAAAAAAAGTCCTAAAGAGAGTGCCGTAATCGAAATAGCAAAATAAAACATCTCTTGTGCTCCTTTATACTCTGTATGTAACACACGCTGAAAGAAACTGACCACCAATACCATCACAATAACTTTTGCAATTTTATCTTTGAGTTCATCTAACGAGCTTACGTACAAGATTTTTTCTCCTCCCGTACCTTTAGCAACATCAATTTCTGAAACAAAGAGTTCATAGATACCAAATCCAAAGATAAGAAGTACAACGGCTATCAAATAAAGGTCAATCGCACCGATGATATCAGCCACAACATCTGCATGAAAATCAGCAGGATGAACACCCATAAAGAAGTATTGATACGTTGCAATAACAACATGATACAAATCAGCACTTGCTATAAAAAAGAGTGAAAATGCAGCAAGAATACTAAAGACAACAGCTAGAAGGGTGATGAGTCTACTTGCCCACAACCCCTTTTCAAATAATTTTTCTAACATTAAGCTTCCTGTTTAATCCATTTAAGTGCAATTCTTACCGCATTAGTTGCTGCACCCACACGAATTTGGTCAGCGACACACCAAAGGTGTAAGATATTGTCACGGTTGATATCTTTTCTAATTCTTCCTACATACGTGTCGTTTGTATCCGTAGAAATGATAGGCATTGGATACTCTTTTTTAGCAGGGTTATCTAAAACGATAACATTTTCTGCATTTTTAAGTGCCTCTATAGCCTTTTCAAGATTCACATCTTGCTCAAA
>JAFLKZ010000006.1:1106-6156 GCA_019162915.1 Campylobacteraceae bacterium | reverse complement strand
ATATTATGCGTTATCTTAAATACAAAAATAATTTTATAGATTTAGAGCCATATTTCGAGTTTGATACTATCTATCAAGGTATGGGAATCGATAGAATTGCTTCTTGTAGTACTATTAGCGATGGCATGATTGTTGATGCAGGTAGTGCTATAACCGTTGACATCATGTCTGGAGGAGTTCATCTAGGTGGCTTTATATTGCCTGGAATTATGGCTTATCAGCTATGCTATAAGTCAATATCTCCAAGACTTGACGTTGCTATTAACCCAAGTATTGCACTGGATGTTCTACCTCAAAAAACAAGTGATGCGATCTCTTATGGTACCATTAAGCCAATTATTATGATATTAGAAGCTACATGTAAAGATAAAAAAATATTTTTTACAGGTGGCGATGGTGCATTTTTTTCAAAGCAATTTAAAAATTCAATTTATGATAAAACATTGATTTTTAGAGGTATGCTTAAAACTATAGCAAATTCAAATTTAGAGAAATAAGGAAATTAATGTTAACAGTTGCATTGCCAAAAGGTAGAATAGCAGAAGAAACTTTAGCCATTTTTGAAAAAATTTTTAATACTTCATTTCATTTTGATGATAGAAAACTCATTCTTGAGGCCCATGGATTTAGATTTTTATTAGTAAGAAATCAAGATGTTCCTGCCTATGTTTTACACCAATCAGCAGATATTGGTGTTGTAGGTCTTGATGTTTTAGAAGAGAAAGATGAAGACTTACTACGTCTATTAGATTTAGGTATTGGAAAATGTAAAGTTTGCGTAGGTATACAAGCAGACAAAGAGATTGACTATACGGTGCCAGAATTAAAAGTTGCAACTAAAATGGTCAATATCGCGCAAAAGTATTTTTCTAAAAAAGCCATGGCTGTAGAGATCATTAAGCTTTATGGATCTATTGAATTAGCACCCCTTGTCGGTCTCTCAGATGTGATTGTAGATGTTGTTGAGACGGGAGCTACGATGAAGCAAAATGGATTAAAAGTGGTGGAGACGATTATGGAGTCATCTGCTTATTTGATTTCAAATAAAAATAGTTTTATTGAAAAAAAAGATGAAATTACATCTTTGTATCATAAAATAAATACTGCTATTACCCAATAATATTTTAGAAGACTTCTTCTGTACTTTTGATAGAGATGAAGTCTTCTTTAAAACTAAAAAAGATCAATAACTTTTTTTATTTTCGCACTCAACTCTTGATCTCGAATGGGCTTTACTAAAAAATCAAAGGCACCATTTTCAAACGCTTCATTTTTTCTCGTTTCATCAGTCGTTAAAACAATAACGGGTAGTTTATTAAACTCAGCCATAGATTGTAAGTTTATTAAAAATTCTATTCCGTCCATAATGGGCATTTTAATGTCCAATAGAATAAGATTGATGCCTAGTTCGCTTTTGAGTAAATTAAGCGCGTCTAGGCCATTGGTGGCTTCTACAATAGAATCTATATAGATATTTTTTTTCAGCATTGAACTAATTAATTTTAAATTGATAAAATCATCATCAATTGCTAGAATTTTTAACTTTTTTTTCATTCTTTAGCCTTTTTAAATAAACTTACTAATCAATTGCTCTAAATCTTTTTTACTAATTTGATTTGGGAGTATCGCGTCAAAAAGTAAGTTATTTTCCATTGGACTTGCTTTTGGGTCAATAAACATAATAGTGTTGATATCTCCCAAATTCTGTTTTAGTATGATATCTTTAATCCACCTTGAAAAAGAGGATACGTCATCTAAGATTATTTCTTTATCAAATAAAATAACTTTATAGTGCTTATTTTGTATTTTTTGTTTAAATTCACTATACGATGATGCAGACTCTACCATATTGAACATTTTGGAAAGGACACTTGTGAAAATCTTAGTTTCAATAGGACTTTTTTTGAAAACTAAGATATCTGATATCTCAAAAAGCTCTGTTTTATTTTCTTCCATCAGTTCGTTTTCTAAAGTCTCTTTGCGTGAAACAAAGTGTTCCTCAGGTTGTTCACTACTGATTGCTTCATGTGGCACTTGCATTTTGTGTGATTTTTGCTCATTCTCTGTAAAATCTATTTTGTCTGGCATAAAGATATTCAATATACTAATAATGCTATCTTTTTTAATAGGTTTAGTGATGTATTCATCTAATCCTTCTTTCATAAATCTTTCTCGGTCACCCTTGAGTGCATTTGCAGTAATAGCGACAATTGGGATATGCGGGATACTGTTTTTCTCTTCGAATTCTAAAATTTTATGGGTTGCCTCAATGCCGTCCATTACTGGCATAGCGATATCCATAAAAATCATATCGTAGTTATAGGTTTTACGTTTTTCGACCGCTTGTAAACCATTAGGTACAATAGTGATGTTAAGACCTAAATCTTCAAGCGTTCTTTTGATGAGTTTTTGGTTAATTTCATTATCTTCTGCTACCAATACTTCTGCTTTAAACTTTTTGCCAAAAGTCGCTCTTAGCGGAGGCTTGACTTCTGCTTTTATCTCTTTTTGTGGTAAAAACTCTTTTTTTGCTTCGAGTACTCTTGCAAGCTTTGAGATATTAACAGGTTCATAGATGGGTGTTATATATTTAGTATTGTATTCATTAAATTTTGATTGTTGAGAAGATTTAAGAATAAGAATAATAGGAAGTTTTATTTTTTTATATTCTTCGAGTTCTTCTTGGGTGAGGTTACTGAAATCTGCAACAATAATATTACTTCGAGATTTAAAAATTAAATTTTTAAGTCCCGAGAAATCACTGTAGTACTTTACATTGGCTCCAAAATAATTAAAGTAATCATACATAAATTCAGTATGTGCTTTTTCGTTATGAAGTGGCGCAAAGAGAGCACATGAAAAATCAGTAAAACGATCTTTATAATCTACACCACTTGAATTGGATTCAATCAAATCAAGGATAAAGTAGAATCGACTGCCTTTTCCCTCTTCACTTGCCACATCTAAACGGCCACCCATCAATGCGATATATTTTGAAGATATCGTAAGCCCAAGTCCCGTACCTCCAAACTTTCTTGTAATCGTTGAATCCGCTTGGTTAAAGGCATCAAAAATGCCCTCGATTTTATCTTTATTGATACCTATTCCTGAGTCTTGAACACTAAATATAACCCGTGCTTTATCTAAAGGGCCATTTTCTAAACGTTTGATTTCAACAGTGACTTGACCATTATTTGGTGTAAATTTGACTGCATTACTCATAAGGTTGATGAGAACCTCTTTTATTTTTACAGCGTCTCCCTTGAGATAATTGTGAAGACTCGGGTCAATGTACAAAGATAATTGTATATTTTTTTCTGCTGCTTTTGGTCCATAAACTTCAATGGCATTTTCAAATTCATCGATTGGTGAAAAGAGAATTTCATCAATTTCTATTTTATTGCTTTCTACTTTTGAAAGGTCTAAAATATTATTAATAATAGCCAAAAGATTTTCAGAACTTTTTTCAATCACATCAACAAATTCTTTATTTTCATCATCCAAATCAGCATTTTTCAGGAGCTCTGTAAACCCTATAATGCCATTTAGGGGTGTTCGTATCTCATGCGACATATTGGCAAGAAAAATACTTTTAGCAGCACTTGCCTCTTCTGCATTTTTTTTCTCTTTCGCGATATTTTCAATCGCTTTATCGATAACGGCGTAGGCTATATTCATTCCCTCTGCGGTGTTGAAGTCTACCTTTTCTTTGGTTTCAGCCAATTCTTCAACTCTCTGGAAAATATTTTCTAAGCCTTGGACATTTTTCTTAAAATCACTAGAAAGAGTAAAACCCAAAAACATAAGAATGATAGAAACAATCCATGTAATACCTGCTCCGATTAACTGCCCAATATTTTGGTTATCGTAAATTTTTTCTTCTTCAAAAAGGGAGTTTTTGATAATTTGTGAGGATTTGTCTAGTAATTCAATTTTTTTAGTTAAAAGACCAAACCATAAAGTTGGGTCAATAAGATATTCTCCACTTTGTGCAGCAAAAATAAGTTCTGCTTTTGACTTGATAATTTCCTCTTCAAGTTTCATATTAGCTGGAGATTTATAAAGATTTTCTATTTGTGATTTAGTAATGGAATCATTGATTGAATTATAATTGAAGATATTAGCCGACCCAAATATATTAATCCAAATATGCAAGTCATTTTCGGTAAAGGGGATGTATTGACTCAGTATTTTGGAGATAAAACCCCTCTCTTGTCCTAAATATTCAATATTTTTATAGACTGAAACGAGTGAGTAAGTAAGGTTGGCAATTTTTGAGTTAGTATTAATAGTGCCGACAGTTTCTAATTCTTTTAGGATATTAGCATTTATTTGGCTGTAAAATTCAAAAAACATTTTGTTAAATTCAATAGAAAAATTATCAATGCTCTGTCTTACTTCTATAATTTTAGTGAGATAGGTCATAACCATTTTAATATGAGGTGTTATTTCATGTGTTTGAAAATAATCATGAAATTCTTTCATAGATTTATTAACGTTGAGTCTTTGTTCTTGTAAGGCTTCTTTAGCAATACTGCCTTGACTTGAGTGGTAAGAAGCACTCAAACCTCTTTCTTTAGCAAGCTCTATAGATAGTGTACTTAGAACTTTAGTACTTTCAATTTTGTTTTTGAGCGTAAGTGTTGAGTCGAATTGTGTATAAGATAAGAAGAGAAAATAACTCGAAAAAATAAATAAAATAATAAGAGGATATTGACTAATAAGTCTTAGCGTATGTTGTGTTGTTAATTTCATGGTTTTTTCCTTATTAACTATTTATTGATATATTGTATGTAATAGCAATTTCTTTACATGTAGAAGTTTCTTTTGCGCCTTGATTGAGAAGGATAAGTGCTTCATCATGCTTGATGTTGTTTTTGATGTAAGCTTCAGCTAAGTAGCATTTTGCTTTTATGTTTCCTCTCATAACAGATTGTTCTAAATAAGGAATCGCAAGTGATGGATTTGCTTCTACTCCTTCACCATAAAGATATATTTTGCCTAGAAAAAAATATCCTTGCGCATAGTTGTCTTTTTTGATAGACAACTC
>JAFLKZ010000006.1:0-1096 GCA_019162915.1 Campylobacteraceae bacterium | reverse complement strand
AGCATTTTTGTATGCGATAGCTGCATCGTGAAAATAGTCTGCAAAAAGAAAAGCATAACTGATGCAAAAGGTCAATAAAAATTTCATCATTGTAAATTTTCTTTAAATTTAATAATGGATTGATTGACATTTTCAAGTGCATGAAAAATCTCTTCTTTCGAATCAAATTCTAAGCTTTTTTCTAAATATTCGAACGGTCTAAGGAGCGAAGTGATGCGAAGGTTTTGCGCTACACTTTTGAGTTTTAAAATTTCATCTTTAACATTATTGATTTTATAGGTTCCCTCTTCAATGGATTGTTTAATTTGAAGCATTTTATTATCCATTTCATCAATATATTCACTGATGATTTGTGCAATCAAGTCAAGATCTAATCCTAAAGATTCGGCACTCAGTGAGAGGTCAAAGCACTCTTCTGCTTCTTCTTTTATTTGCATGCTCATATTTTCGACTAAAAGGTTAGTATCTCTGAGTAAATCTTCATGCTTATCTTCTGGATAACTTTCTTCGTGTGTCTCAAAGTCAAGATCATCTATTTTTATTTCATCAATAGAGCTATATTCGCTTTGAACGAGAATAGGATTTTGTACTTCTTTTTCTGTTAAAAGGATGTCATTGTCAAATTTTAGTTTGAAAGAAGAAGATTCTTGCTTATCAAGGAATGTTAAATCCGCATCGAGGGGAGATGCGTTTTCTTTTATAGGCTCTATAATCGTATCTTGAACGTCATAGTCTGTTCCATAGTGTATGGGTTCTTCTCCAAAATCCATATTCTCTTTGGGTGGAAGATCTTCTATAAAAAGAGTTTCATCTGGCATGGTAAAGACTGTTATCTTTTCACTGTTTTCCAGTGAAGGGCTAGTTTGAGCAAAACTTTTTACTTCATTTTTAAGGGGATTATTGGTTAGTTCTATACAAAAACATTCAGATGCACCATTGATATCTTTCGTTAAATAAATCTCATTAATTACAATAGAAGTTTCGATTTCTTTTCCACTTTTTGTTTTAATAAGCACTTTTTTATTGGGAGTTCCACTATGCAGTGCATAATCAATCCACGAGAAGTTTTTAAATTTGAAGATAAAACCAGGTTTAT